>CANQTH010000019.1 GCA_947626795.1 uncultured Lachnospiraceae bacterium | reverse complement strand
TGCACGGATGGATGCCCTGCAGCACGACCAGCCCGCCCACGCCAAAAGAAAGCGTGCAGGAAAGGCAGATGCGCCCGTTTAAGTTAAACGGCAGGTTGCTGTAATCCCACCAGACGGCATGGAACAGGCGCTCCGTCGCATACGACGTCGTATATTCCAGGATCGCCGACCCCAGCATACAGACAAAAAACACCTGCCAGCCGCTTTGGAACCTTCCGCAGATCAATATGTCAAGCACCGCGCCGACGCCATAGATCGGGCAATACGGCCCCATCAGCATCCCACGGTCGTCCCATTTCAAGGATTTCAGGCTGCAATAGGTTGTCTCGAAGACCCATCCAAGAATACTATATAAGATAAACCAGATAAAAATTGTCATAATATGCATTTTGCCTTCCACCTCTATTGGGATTATAAACCAAAAATCCTATTTTGACAAATATATCCGAAATGTTTATACTAAAGTCCTGGGCCGAACTGTTACCTTATAAGAATAGATCACGGCAACATGGAGGGACGCTGATGGCACGGCACGAAAAAGAAGAAAACGTATTCTTTTATATCGGATGGGGACTGCTCGCCCTCCTTCTTCTTGCACGCCTTATCCTCCGCATCTTCCCGATCCCGCTCGAAAAAATCCTGCTCCCCTGCGTCGTGAACCAACTCTTCGGGCTTTACTGCCCGGGCTGCGGCGGGACGCGGGCCGTCTGCGCATTCCTGCGGGGCGACTTTCTCGCCTCGCTCCGCTACCATCCGCTCGTCTTTTATGTCGGGACGCTCGGGAGCTGGTTCCTGATCAGCCAATCCATTGAACGCCTTTCCGGACATCGCCTGAAGATCGGCATGAAATATCGGGACGCCTATCTCTGGATCGCCCTCATCCTTTTAGTCTTGAACTTCCTCCTAAAGAATTTACTCCTGATCGTATGGAACATAGATCTATTATAACAAACGCCAGCTATCTTTTCCGCTTGCTGCAGTTCCTCCGGGGATGCGCAGGGGCGGCCCTTCGCGCGCACGATCTTCTCTGCACAAAAAAACGGCCGCCACGCATCCGATCCCGGCCCCGTCTCCTTCGCGCGCATGATCTTTCCTGCCACAGAAAAAGCGGCCGCCACGCATCCGATCCTGGCCCCGTCTCCTTCACGCGCATGATTTTTTCTGCATAGAAAAAGCCCCGGCATGAATCATGCCGAGGCCAGCCAGCATACCAACATATTTTTTAGGGGAAAAGAGCTGATATACTTAACTTTCCTAGATATTGTACCACCCAAGTCTTCCTTTGTCAATATTTTGTGTTAATTTTTATTTTTTTTATTAAAAAAGGGCTACCGCATACGCGGCAGCCCTATATAATCTCTCTTGACGCCCAAATACAACTTATTTCTTATGCTTGCGCGCCATAACCACGCTCTGGATGATCAGGAAGAGACAGAGCATAACCGCCCTGGTAATCCCGGTCCACCAAGCTTCATCCAAACCGGCAGAAGCAACGATGTTCTGGATCGTACTCAAGGACAATACGCCGAAGAACGTGCCGATGATATTACCAACGCCACCCGTCAGCATCGTGCCGCCGATGATGGAAGACGCGATCGCGTCCATTTCCGCGCCAGTCGCATGGGACGGAGAACCGGACCCTACATGGAGGAAGTATACGAAACCGCCGATCCCTGCCAGCGTCCCGCACATCAGATGCGCGATGAATTTCGTCTTCTTTACGTTGATACCAAGCATCAACGCGCTTTCCTTGTTCCCGCCGACCGCATAGAAAGAGCGGCCAAGCTTCGTCCAGCGGAGCAGGCAGAACAGCAGGATCACGATAACCAGCGCAACGACAACGCCAAGCTCAACATAAGCCGGGACATATACGCCCTTCGCATTCGTAGAGCCAAACGGCGTGTAGATACGCGTCATCTTCAATTCGTTGAATCCCTCGTTCGCAACGTTGAACGGGTCGGAGTTTACGATCGTCGTCATGCCTCGCGCAAAGAACATACCCGCCAATGTAACGATAAAGGGCTGGATATCCAGGAAAGCGACCAGCGCGCCCTGGAATGCGCCAAACGCAACGCCGATGGCGAGTGCGATCAGCATGGACACATATACGTTGCCGCCCATGTTATCCAGATATACCGCGCAGCTCATGCTGACCAGGGCCGTCACGCCGCCGACGGAGATATCGATCCCGCCAATGATCATGACAAGGCTCAAGCCGCAGGACAAAATGATCAGCGCGGCATTCGCGTTCAAGATGTTAAAGAACGTCTGCACTTTCAAAAACCCGCCGCCCTGGAAGATAATAGCCCCCAGGTACATCAGGACAAATATCACAATTGTGATCGTAAGGAGTAAACTCGTATCGGTAAGGTTCTTCACCTTGTCCAGAAACGAACCGTTTGATGTTGAATTATTTTTTGACATTCTACGCTACCTCCTTAACCTTTAACTTCTTCGTGAGATTAGAAAACCAATCTTTCACTGTCGGAGAGCTTATGACAACCAGGATGATTACTACAACCGCCTTGTATGCCGGAAGCGCGTCCGCCGGTACTTTGTACTTGTAAAGAGTCGTCGTAAGGAACTGGATGATATACGCGCCGATAATAGAAGCCGCCATGTTGAACTTGCCGCCAGCCAGTGAGTTGCCGCCCAATGCGACCGCAAGGATCGCGTCCATTTCAATATCCTTCGCAACAACGGAATAGTTAATGGTGGAAATACGGCTCACCTTGATCAAGCCTACAACTGCAACGCAGACCCCAAGGATCACGAAAGACGCAACCTTGATGAGCGCCGGGTTCAAGCCGTTGAGCTTGGAAGCGCTCTCATTGATACCTACCGCCTGCGTATACAGGCCCAAGTTCGTGAACTTCAACACAAGCGCGATGATAATGATGCAGGCGATCGCGATAAATACCGGGGTCGGGATCGGAATGCCCGGGATAAACCCGCCGAAATAGGTGAACGTCTCACCCGGAACGATCGGAAGCTCATTGTTGTTGATCCAGGCCGCGATCGAACGACCCGCCGTATATAGGATCAACGTCGCTATCATGGGCTGGATCTTAAAGTATGCGACCAGCACACCATTGAACGCGCCAAAAAGCATCGCTACAACAACGCTGACAAGAAATGCCACGATGATCGGAGCCTGAAGCTCATCCGGACGGCTGTTGGAACCGCAAAGGACACGCAGCAATGTGCTGCCCGCGATCGCAACCGCCGCGCCCACGCTGATATCCTGCCCGCCGGAAGCGGCTGTTACCAGCGTCATGCCGATCGCCAGGATCGCCAGCTCAGAACCATTGTCCAAGATCGTGATCAGCGAGCCGGACAAAACAGGATTCCCCGCATTGTTCGTCCCAAACGCGATCTTGAAGAAGCTCGGGTCAGCGATCAGGTTAAATACTACAAGAACCAATAATACTAAAATCGGAATAAAAAACTGCTGCCCGACCAGTTTCTTGAAGAAACTGGTTTCGTTGTTTGTTTTACTCATTTATTTGTCACCTCCGGCAATGGTACTCATAACCTTATTCTGATTCAGATCTTCGCCTGAAAGCTCGCCTACCATCTTGCGGTCACGCATAACGACCAGACGTGAGCAGGTACGCAGCATCTCATCCAACTCGGAAGAAATGAACGTAACGCTCATCCCTTCGGAAGCCAATTTCAATACCAGCTTCTGGATATCAACCTTCGTGCCGACGTCGATACCACGCGTCGGCTCATCTAAGATCAGATAATCCGGATGCGTGAACAGCCAGCGCGCCACGATCGCCTTCTGCTGATTCCCGCCGGAAAGAGACTTGATCGGCGTATCCGCGGAAGCCGTCTTAATGCTCAAAAGCTTTATGTACTCATCTGCGATCTCATACTGCTTTGCCTTGGAGAACGGTTTGAAGAAGCCCCTCAATACCTGCTGGGCGAGAATGATATTCTCACGGACGGAAAGGTCGCCGATGATACCGTCTACCTTACGTTCCTCCGGAAGGTACGCGATGCCATTCTTCATGGCGTCGATCGGCTTGGAGATCTTTGCTTCCTTGCCTTTTACCTTGATTTTTCCTCCCGTCACCCTGTCCGCGCCAAAGATTGCGCGCACACACTCGCTTCGGCCTGAACCAAGCAATCCTGTGAACCCATTTACTTCTCCCTTATTTATATGAAAATCAAACGGCTTAATCCCTGCATCGCTGACAAGCCCTTTGGCTTCAAATACAGGCGCCACTCCTTTTTCCGGCTTGTATGTCTGAAATTCGCCATGAATATCGGACATATCGTCCATCTCTTTCCCAAGCATCTTGGAAACAAGCATGGGACGCGGAAGATCTTTAATCTCATATTCACCTACGAGCTGGCCGTCACGCATAACGGTAATCCTATCGCATACTGCATAAACCTGATCCAGGAAATGCGTAACGAATACGATGCCAACCCCTTTTGCGCGCAGGTCGCGCATAACCTTAAATAACTTCTCAACTTCCTGTTCATCCAAGGAAGATGTCGGCTCATCCAAAACCAGAACCTTACAATTTGTGTCGACTGCACGGGCAATCGCGATCATCTGCTGAACCGCAACGGAACAGCTTCCTAACTGTTGTGTGGCTGTCGCCGGGATATCCATAGACTTTAAGATCTTTTCCGTCTCAGAATTTACCTTTTTCCAATTCTGGTACATACCATCTGTCCGGCCTATGAACATATTTTCAGCAACCGAAAGATTCGGGCAAAGGGAAATCTCCTGGAACACCGTGCTAATGCCCACTTTCTGCGCCTCCTGCGGAGAGTGGATGCTGATCGCCCCTTTTCCCTCCAGGGAAACCTCTCCCTCGTCTTTCCCATAAACCCCTGTCAAAACCTTAATCAAAGTCGATTTTCCAGCACCGTTCTCGCCCATCAGCGCGTGAATCTCTCCTTTGCGCAGCGTGAAGTCCACGCCCTGTAAAGCCTTTACTCCGGGAAAGCTCTTATGAATGTTTCTCATTTCCAATACAGAACCGTCTTTCACCCCTGAGTTCACCTCCTGAAAATTTTTATAAGAATTGCTAGCGCAAGTTCCTACCATGAGAAAAAGCACGGCGCAGGTCTTTCATTTAAGCTTAGCTGCGCCGCGCTTTGTAAATTACAAATAAGTACTATTCTTTACTTTCCGCAAAGATTAGATGCCGTAGGTGTCAACGTCTTCCTGCGTGATGGTCTCAGCATCGAAGCCCTTCTCATCCATGATGATGGTCTTCTCGGAAAGTGTGTTGCCAGCCTCAAGCTCCTGGATTACGTTGGAGATGTAAGAAGACTGGAACGGGTTGCACTGGCCATCATAGTTCCAGTTGCCTGCCAGCAGCTCTTCCAATGCCCATTTGTTGGTATCGAAGCCCATGATGATCACGTCTTTGCCAACGCCGTGGGAGATGTTCGCTGCGTCAAGAGCCGCAACAGCGCCCTTAGCCATATCGTCGTTCTCTGCATATATTACATTGAACTCTTCGCCGCTGTCGATTACGGACTGAACGATCTGCTGTGCCTTCTCTGCGTTCCACTCTGCTGTCTGCTGTACTACGATGTTCCAGTTGTCATTTGCGTCAACCGCGTCCTGAAGCGCGCCTGTACGGCCAACCTGAGCTGCGGAGCCCATAACGCCCTGGATGTGGATGATGTTGTACGTGTCAAGACCCTGCTCTGTCAGCCAGTCAACTGCCATCTGGCCTTCCTTAGCCATGTCGGAAACGATGGAAGCGTCATAAAGGTCTTCGCTTGCGTCGATCGTACGGTCGAACAAGATAACGTGGATGCCGTTGTCCTTTGCATCCTGCAGAACAGTATCCCAACCGGATGTGTCTGCTGCAGAGATCAGAAGGTAATCAACACCGTCCTGGATGAACTTCTGAGCTGCGTTGATCTGCTCGTCATTCTTCATGCTGTACGCGAAAGATGCGTCATAGCCGTTCTCTGCGGAGAAGGTTGCCTTCAGGTCAGCGTCGTTCGCGGTACGATAACCAGATTCGCTCGGGTCATTGTTGATGATGCCGACTTTGATGGTCCCGCCGCTCGATGCCGAGTCATCTGCCGGAGATTCGGAATCATCCGCTGCCGGAGATTCGGAATCATCCGCTGCCGGAGATTCGGAATCATCTGCTGCCGGAGATTCAGACTCGTCCGTCGTGTCCGTAGCGTTGTTCGTCTCTGCAGAGTTCCCGTTGCTGCCGCCGCAGCCAACGATGGATGCTGCAACCATGGTCACAGCGAGTAATGTTGCTAATTTCTTCTTTAACATTTAACATGTCCTCCCTTTCTCGGCATTATTGCCGTTTGTAGTTCTATTTTAATTTCTTCTGCCTCTTTCGTCAACAAAAGTTTTTCCCTCTTTTTTATATTTGTCACTATATCCAATACAGATTTTCGTTTTTCTTATTTTTTGTATTTTTATCATTGATTTTGTTTAGATATTTTACTCTGTTTTATGTTATTTTAATCTTTTCTCATTTTCGTGTTTTGGCATTTCTCCATTTTTTTGCGGTCATTTCTTGTCTTTTTTGTCAATTTTTCTCCTGCCCGCATTCTCGTCCCCATGCTTTTTCTTTCGTTTTTTCGTTTTTTATGATTTTGGAAATTCCCAGTCGTTTTCCATATTTTGAAATTTTACCTTTTCTTTCGTTTTTTCACTTTTTTACATCAGCCCATGAGCAGGCGGACGCCCCCGTATATCCCCGCGTCGTTCCCGAGCGACGCCAGCGCGAACTTCGTCCCGGCGCAGGAAGGGAACGCGGATTTCCGGAACTGCTCCTCCACGGCGTCTAACAGCGGCTTCCCCGCCTTCGACACGCCGCCTCCGATCACAAACGCCTCCGGATCCGCCACGCAGGCGATATTGCTCAGCGCGTTCCCCAAAACGCGCGCGAACTCCCCTACGGTGTCCGCCGCCAGCGCGTCCCCGGCCTTATATGCGTCGAACACGTCTTTCGCGGTGACTTCCCGCGTATGCCGCAGGACGGAAGGCTGCCGCCCCTGCGCGAGCCGTTCCCTGGCCATGCGCGCGATCCCCGTCGCCGAGGCGTATTGCTCCAGGCACCCTTTCCGGCCGCAGTTGCAGGGGACGTTCTCGTCCGGACGGACGGTAAGATGCCCGATCTCCCCGCCCGCGCCGTGGCTTCCGGCCACGACTTTCCCGTCCAGGACGACGCCGCCGCCTACGCCCGTTCCCAGCGTCACCATCACGATGCTCCCGCTGCCTTTGCCGCCGCCCTGCCACATTTCGCCCAGCGCAGCCGCGTTCGCGTCATTCACGGCCTCCACGCGCATGCCGCCCGTCAATCTCCCGAGCTGCTCCCGGACGTTCACATTTTCCCAGCCCAGGTTCACGCAGAGCGGGACGCTGCCGTCCGGGCGCACAGGCCCCGGGATCCCCACGCCGATCCCTTCCACGTCTTCCTTTTGAATCCCTTTTTCTTCCAACTTTCCTTCCAGAAAAGCCGCGACGTCCGCAAGGATATGCTTCCCGCCTTCCCGCCTGTCGGTCGGGATCTCCCATTTCTCAAGTAGCTCCCCCGTCATCCGGAACAGGCCGATCTTGCAGGCCGTGCCGCCAATATCCACACCAAAACCATATTCTCTCATCGTGACCGTATCCCTCCAAAACTGTCCGGCGCGCCGTCATTCCCGTTGTCCTGGCCGCCATCCTGGCCATTTTCTCCATTGTCCTGGCCGCCGCCATTCCCGTCGTTCTGGCCGCCGCCGTTTCCGTTATTCTGGCTGCCGCCGTCCTGGCCGTTTCCTCCGTTATCCTGGCCATTCTGGCCGCCGTCCGTTCCCTGCGCGCCGTCTTCCGGCTGCTGAGCTTCCGGCTGCTGCGCGCCGTCTTCCGGCGGCTGCGCGCTGTCTTCCGGCTGCTGTGCGCTGTCTTCCGGCGGCTGCGCGCTGTCTTCCGGCGGCTGGGCTTCCGGCTGCTGCGCGCCGTCCTCCGGCGGCTGGGCTTCCGGCGCAGGCTCTTCCGGCTGAACCTCCGGCGCAGGCTCTTCCGGCGCATCCCCGCCATCTTCCGGAGCGGGCGCGTTTTCCTCGATATAAGGCAGGAACGGCGCAGGCTCCAGGCCCTGGTGGATCTGCTCCATGAACGTTTTCCAGATGTTCCCGGGGTAACTGGATCCGGACAGTCCCGGGAGTTCCTGCGGCATATCGTAGCCAACCCAGACTCCTGTCGTATAATAGCTGCTGTACCCGACGAACCATCCGTCCTTATTGTCATTCGTCGTCCCGGTCTTGCCCGCGCAGGGCATATCGCCAAATGCAAGCCCGCGCCCCGTGCCTTCCGCTATGACGGAGACCAGCATATCCGTCATCATGCGCGCCGCGTTCTCCTTATAAACCTGCGTTTCCTCTTCCTGCGTCTCCAGAACCGTGTTGCCGTCCGCGTCCGTGATCCGCACGATGCAGGTCGGCTCGCGGTATTTCCCGTCGTTCTCGATCGCCGCATAGCCGGACGTCATCTCCAGCGCGGACACGCCTGTCGTGAACCCGCCGAGCGCGATCGGCAGCCGCTCGTCCTGCGGGCTCAGCTTCGAAAACTGCATCGCCTTTAAGTAAGACAGCCCCGCCGCCGGGGTCAGCTCTTCGAGCAGGTTCCACGCGACCGTATTTTTCGATGCCTCCACCGCGCGGCGCAGCGTGATCTCTCCCTCATAGTACCCGTCCGCGTTCACAGGGCCGCCTTCCGTCCGGACGTCCTGCACGGCTGAATCCGGCGTATACCCCTGTTCCAGCGCGGGGACATATACCAGGAGCGGCTTGATGGCGCTGCCCGGCTGGCGGAAGCTCTGGTAAGCCCGGTTCAGCGTATAGCCCGGCAGGTCCTGGTTCCTGCCGCCTACGATCGCCTTGACGTACCCGCTGTGGTTGTCAATGCACACGGCGGAACTCTGCAGCTTGTACACGCCCTCCTCGTTCTGCTCCGTAAACCCGGCCAGGCTGGAGTCGACGGCGTCCTGCAGGGCCTGCTGCATCTTTAAGTCCACGGACGTGTAGATCCGGTACCCTTCCGTATAGAGCTTCTTTTGGTACTCCCCGTACATCTCCTCGTAATCCGCCTCATACTGCGCGCGCTCCTCCTCCGTGGAAAATTCCGTCCGGAACACGAAGCCCGCCTGCCGCATCAGCGCGCGGATGGCGCAGTAGTAGGTGTACGTCTCCACATAATCGTTCTTGGCCCTCGGCGGGCGGTTCAGCGCGATTGCTTCCAGCCGCGCCTGCTCGTACGTCTCCAGATTGATCTTCCCGTCGTCCAGCATCTGTTTCAAGATCCGGTCGCGCCGCTTCCTGGTATTCTCCGGGTTCGTCACCGGGTCGTACAGCGTCGGGTTGTTGGGGATCGCGCACAAATACGCGATCTGGGACAGGGAAAGCTCCTTCACGTCCCGGTTAAAATATCCCCGGCTCGCCGCCTGGATCCCGTAATACCCGTTCCCAAAATAGATGTTGTTCAGGTAAAACTCCATGATCTTGTTCTTGCTGTATACTTTTTCCAGCTCCACAGCAAGGAACATTTCCTCGATCTTGCGTTCCCAGGTGCGCTCCTGGGTCAGGAACACGCCGCGCGCAAGCTGCTGCGTGATCGTGCTGCCGCCCTGCGTCACTTCCCCGTTCTCGATCATCGCCTTGGCCGCGCGCAGGATCGCCTTTAAGTCGATCCCGTTGTGGCTGTAAAACTTCTTGTCCTCGATGCTGACCATGGCCGCCGGGAAGTACGCCGGGATCTCGTCGTATTCCAGATAATACACGTCCTTCTCCCCAATGATCGTGGAGATCAGCGTCCCCTCCGCGTCGTACGCCAGGCTGGTCTGCACGGAGCGGAACGTCGCGTCGCTGGAATTTTTCACAAACTCCTTGGCCTCTTTTTGCATCGCGCTCACTTTTTTCGCATATCCGCCGTAAAAATACCAGCCCAGCGCCGCCGCGACCAGAACCATCAAAAGTATCTGCAGTTTCGCGAAAAACCAAAATACGCGGTATTTCTTCTTTTTCTTCTTCTTTTTGCCCATAACCCTTCCTGTCCCCGCGCCCTATCGTAAGTAACAGTTCAGCCTTGCGGCTGCCCTGATACGGAATCCGACTCATTTAAAGTTTGCCTTCGGCAGAGAGCCGGATTCCCACTCAGCAAAATTTACACGTTCTTACGGACTTTGCAGCAAGTGCAAAGTTCCGGGCTGAACTGTTACGCCCTATCTGCTCAACATGATCTTCCCGTAGGGGATCCCGGTCCGTTCTAAGATCTCCATCTCCCGTTTCCGGCAGGTGAACAAAAAGATCTGCCCGGGCTGTTTCCCCAGCCATCTTAACGTCGATTCCAAACGCTTTTCATCAAAGGCCGCGAACACCTCGTCCAGAATGATCGGCATGGGGTCTTCCCCGGTAAAAATCCCGCCCGCGCCCAGGCGCAGCGAGACGTACATCTGCTCCATCGTCCCGCGGCTTAGCTGCCACGGGCGCAGCCTGCGGTCTCCTTCCCATGCCACCAGCCCCATTTTCTCATCCAGCCCGATCTTCTGGTATTTCCCATTCGTCAGCTCGGAAAAGATCCGGCTCATCTCCTGAGCGAGCGCCGGGTCGGCTTCCTTGCAGATATCGTCGGAAAGCTTCCCGATCTCCTCGTACGCTAAGTCGTATGCCTTCACCTGGCGCGCGGCTTCTTTCTCGTCCTCCGCGGGCCTGCGGCACTCGGCCAGTTCTTCCCGCAGGTTCGTCAGCTCCGCCTGCTTCTCCAAAAGCTGCGTGTTCAGCATTTCCTCCAACGCTTCCTGCCGCGCCTGCTTGTCCTGGCGTTCCCGCAGCTTGTGACGCTCTTTTTCTATGGACGCGAAACGGATCATCGCCTCTTTTTCCTCGGCCTGCTCTTTGCGGAGCTGCTTGAGCCGCCGCGCCTCTTTGTTCCAGATGACCGTCCCGGCGACGCCGAACGCGAGCCACAAAAGCAGGAGCGCCTCTAACGCCGCCCAGCCCAGCGTGGGGCTGCGGAACAGATGGTGCGCCGCCGCATTCCAGCAGCACGCGAAGAACGCGGCCGCCGTGACCGCCAGGAAGGCGCCGCGCTTTACCTTGTACTCCAACTGCTCATTCTGCTGGCGTATGTCCCTCAGGTATTCCGCCATCTGGTTCGTCTCGCGCTCCGGCCAGACCGTCTCCTGCTTCCTGCGCAGCAGGGCCGGGATCCCCTCCTGCCGCTGCTTGCGGATCTGCTCCGCGTCCTTTTCCAAGAGCTTCTCTTTCATCAAAAGGCGCCCTTCCTCTTCCTTGCGCGCCGCGACTTTCTCCTTGTAACGCTGCTGCGCGTTCTCGCGGCCTTCCCGCAGGCGTTCCTGCGCGCCCGACACGTCCACTTTCTTCTCGCCGCCGTACGCCGCGTTGACAAAGTAATTCTTTAAGACACCCGCGAACTCTTTTTTCGTCTCGACAGCCGCCTGGCTGATGCAGTATGTATTCTCGTACGTCTCTTTCGTCATGCCGCCGAAGAGCTTCTCCACTTCCTCCTGGGAAGCCGGGAGTTCCTTCCCGCTCCCGTCACGCAGCCTCAGCGCGTCCCCCTCCCCGGAAAAATCGCGCTCCAGGGAAAATTCCTTCCCGCCGGACATAAAACCGATCTCCCCGGCGTATGGCTCGCTGCCGTCCCAGGGCGCGTACTGCCCGCCCGACTCTTTTTGGCCTCCCGCCCCAAAGAGCATCCCGGCGATAAACCGCTGCATGGTGGACTTGCCCGTCTCGTTTTCTCCGTATATCACATTCAGCCCTGGAAGAGGCCGGATATTGATATTATGTAATTTCCCAAAATTTTTTATCCGTATTTCCGTAATCTTCATTCCGCCATCAACGCCTCCACGCCATAGTGCAGCGCACGTTTCGCGACCTCATCCTGCGGCATCGTCTCCATGGCGCGGATGTATTTCCCGATCAGGCGCTGCCCGTGCTGCATCTTTAGTTTCTCAAGGTCGTACTCCGCCTGGCAGCGGTTCACCACCTGCGCCACCCGGCCAAGCCCCTCCAAGCTCCTCCCGTCTACCGCGCCGAACCCGCCGAACCCGGTCAGCGTGATCTTGAAGATCTGGTACGCCGGGGCCTGCCGGATCCGCTCTTCCACGTACTCCGCCAGCTTCCTCTCGGTAATGCCGTCCGTCAGCTTTAAGTTCAGCGGGCGGTATTCGCAGTAACGGAGCGGATGGAACTGCACGCGGCAGTCATGGCCCTTGGCCTCCACCAGGAAATAGCCATGCTCCCCCATGTCGCCGCAGTCAATAGGCTGGAGCGCGCCCGCCATCACGACGCGCCCGCGGATATGCTCCATCGGCTTGTGGATATGCCCGAGCGCCGCGTAGTCGAACCCCGCGTCCTTAAAATCCTGCATCCGGAACGGGATATGCGCCTCGTCCCCGCCATGCGCCAGCAGGATGTTAAAGAAGCCCTCGTCCTTTCCCTGCACGCCCTGGTAGATATTCCGCCGGATCTCCTTATGCCAGTAGCTCTGCCCGTAGATCCTCACGCCGAGCTGCGCCAATTCCAGCATGCATATGTTTTCTTCTTTCAGGAAGCTCACGTTCTCCCCCCAGGTGAACGTATGGTACAGCGAATGCGGGCCCAAGTAGTCCCGGTTCCCGGCGATCAGCACGACCTGGGTCTTTGGGATCCTGGAAAACTGGCCGTTCACCGCCTCCAGCTCCCACAAAAGCGGCTGCCCGTGGAACAGATCCCCGGCGATCAGAAGGAGCTGCGCCTCTTCTTCCTCCGCCTTGTCGATCACGTCCACAAACGCCTGCCAGCTATGCCTCTCCCGCTCTTTCTCCCAGGCCTTGCCCTTGTCCGGCTTCGCCCCCAGATGCACATCTGCTATGTGAATGAATTTCATTTTCCTCTCCTTACCTCCGGCATCTTCCGCGCCTGCCGCATAACCACGATTTTCGTGACAGCCCAGTCTGACGGCTGCCCTGAACTGTTACTCATTTTACTCTTTTCTCAGAGATTATACAAGTCCAACGTCTTTTTTCCGGATCTTCGGGATGCCGCTGCCTTCCAGCAGCGCCGCCTTCGCCAGCTTGTCCGCCTCTTCGTTATATTTGTCCCCGGTATGCGCCGCGATCTTGCGAAATTCCACCGCGATCCATTTCCTGTGTTCCCGCATGAACGCCGCGTATTTCCTGGTCAGGCTGTTCTTCGCCTTCCAGCCCCCGGTCGCCCACATCTCGATCCCCATATAGTCGTAGCAGAGCCGGATCGCCGGATAGCCGTTGACGCAGCCCCATTTCACGGCGAACATCGCGCCTAACATCTCTCCCGTAACGTTCCTTAAAGCCGCGGATTCCGGGTTGTTCCCGCTGCCGGATTCCCGCACGATCTCCCCGTCCGGCAAAAGCATCACGCATCCGAAAGAATATTTTCCTATCTTCTCGTCAAAGCTGCCGTCCACGTAAGCGATCATCTGGTCTGGCGGCTGGATTTTTCCGCTTGCCGCCCGGGTTCCGACGCCTTGCGGCTGGGTTTTTCCGCTTGCCGCCCGGGTTCCGCTGCCTTGCGGCTGGATTTTTCCGCTTGCCGCCCGGGTTCCGACGCCTTGCGGCTGGATTTTTCCGCTTTCTGCCTGACTTCCGACGCCTTGCGGCTGGGTTTTCCCGCTTGCAGCCGGGCTTTCTTCCCCGGCCGCAAGGTAGGCCCGCGCCTCTTCCAGCGTCTGGAAGCCTTTGTAGTCCGCCCCCGGATAGCCGCCGACAGACGCCCTGCACGCCTCCCAAGTTTCAAAAATGCCTGGCTCTTTTCCTTTTCTTACCGCATAAAAATTCTTTTTCGCCATGGTCCCTCCTTATGCCAGCGTTGAAAATTCCTTCGGTTTATGGTATATTCAATCTCATGAATATCATAATCGCAGACGACGACCGCCTTGTCTCCCTTTCCTTGAAGACCATCCTGGAAGCTTCCGGGAAGGTCCATGTCCTGGGCATCGGGACGGACGGGGAAGAGGCGGCCGCCTTATATGAAAAATATCAGCCGGACGTCCTGCTCATGGACATCCGCATGAGTCCCATGAGCGGCCTAGACGCCGCAGATGCCATTTTAACAAAAGACCCGGACGCGAAGATCCTGTTCCTGACGACGTTCTTGGACGACGCGTACATCGTCCGCGCGCTGCACCTTGGCGCGAAAGGCTACCTTTTAAAACAGGATTTTGAATGCCTGCTGCCCGCGCTGGAGGCCGTGGCAAAGGGGCAGAGCGTCTTCGGAAACGAGATCGTCACGCGCCTCCCGGATTTCCTGGCGGAAACGCCCCGATACGACTACCGCGGGAAGGGCATCACCGACAAGGAGCTTTCCATCATCCAGTTCGTGGCGGAGGGGCTGAGCAACCGCGAGATCGCGGAGCAGCTCTGCCTAAGCGAAGGCACCGTGCGGAATTACCTCAGCATCGTACTAGAAAAGCTGGGACTGCGCGACCGGACGCAGCTTGCCGTTTTTTACTACCAGCATTGACGGCAATCTCCTGCGCTTACGTCCCTTCGCGCGACAGCCCCAGCTTCCTCCATCCGGTCTTACAATTTCCGGATCCGCTCCAATGCCGCGAGCGTATTTTCCCATGTCCCAAACGCGGTCAGGCGGAAGTACCCTTCCCCGCTCGGCCCAAATCCGGATCCCGGCGTCCCCACGACGTTCGCGCGTTCCAGCAGGTCGTCGAAAAATTCCCAGGACGTCATGCTGCCCGGCGTCTTCAGCCAGATATACGGCGCGTTCACGCCGCCGAACACGGTATACCCTGCGTCCTGCAATCCCTGTTTGATCGCGGACGCGTTTTTCATG
This sequence comes from uncultured Lachnospiraceae bacterium, assembly GCA_947626795.1. GTDB lineage: Bacteria > Bacillota > Clostridia > Lachnospirales > Lachnospiraceae > Petralouisia. The sequence continues at coordinate 27,771 of CANQTH010000019.1, read as the reverse complement.
TAATAAGCGACCTGCTCTTTCAACTGCGCCTTCCCTTCCGGGCTGTACGTCGCCTCGCCCGCGCGCTGCACGATGTACGGCGCGCCGTTGAATTTCGTCCCGTGGCGCCGCGCCCACATCCCATTTAAGGAAACGTCCCCGCATTTCAGCTCTTTCGGCACTACCGTATATCCTAAGCGCACCCCGGTAAACCCGGCATTCTTGGAATAGCTCTTCAGCTCGATCGCGCACGTTTTGGCGCCCTCGCATTCGTAAATGGAATGCGCCACGTCAGATTCCGAGATATATGCCTCATAAGCCGCGTCGTAGATGATGACCGCGCCGACCCTGTTCGCATAATCCACCCATTCCTGGAGCTGGGACTTCGTGATCGTCGTCCCGGTCGGGTTGTTCGGCAGGCACAGGTAGATCATGTCCGGCGCCTCTTTCGGAAATTCCGGCACAAAGCCGTTCTCCATCGTGCAGGGCATATAGATCACGTCGCTCCATGTCCCTTTCTGCGGGTCATACGTCCCCGTCCGCCCGGACATGACGTTGGAATCCACGTATACCGGGTAAACCGGGTCGCAGACCGCGATCTTGTTCTCCACGTCAAACAGCTCCTGGATATTGGCGGAATCGCTCTTCGCCCCGTCCGAAACGAACACCTCGTCCGCCCCGATGTCGCAGCCGCGGGGCTTGTAGTCGTTTTCCACGATGGCGTTCCGCAAAAACTCGTAGCCCAGATCAGGCGCATACCCGCGGAACGTCTCCGCCTTGCCCATCTCGTCCACCGCCTGGTGCAGCGCCTCGATGACCGCCGGGGCCAACGGCTGCGTCACATCCCCGATCCCGAGCCGGATCACGTTCTTGTCCGGGTTCGCCTCGGAAAACGCGGCCACTTTCTTCGCGATCGTGCTGAACAGATAGCTCCCCGGAAGTTTCTGATAATTTGTGTTGATCTTGTACATCTCTCTCTCCTTTTCTCATCCGGCGCATGAATACGCCGCTTACATTAGCAACATGAAAGTTTGCCTTCGGCAAAGAGCCAGATTTCCACCTGGCAAAATTTACACATTCTTACGGACTGAACTGTTGCACAGTTCATCTAATGGGATGGAATCCCTTCACTGCAGGCCTGCCGGAAGCTCGATCTCCCCGTCGAATACCGTCGCCGCAGGGCCTGTCATGTAGACCGGGGCGTCCCCGCCTTCCCAGGAAATGGACAGCTCGCCGCCCAGCAGCCGGACCGTCGCTTCCTTTTCCACTTTCCCGTTCACGATCGCCGCCACGACCGACGCGCAGGCCCCCGTGCCGCAGGCAAGCGTCTCCCCGCTTCCGCGCTCCCATACGCGCATCCGCAGCGTATGCCTGTCGATCACGTTCACAAATTCCGTGTTTATCCGCTTGGGAAAACGCGGATGGTTCTCAAAAGACGGGCCGACGCCCGCTAAGCCAAACTGCCGAACGTCCTCGTCTAAAAATACGACGCAGTGCGGGTTGCCCATGGAAACGCAGGTCATGCGGTACGTCTTCCCGCTCACTTCGATCGGGACGTCCACCGCCCGCTCCCCGTCCGCGACGACCGGGATCTTTTCGGCCGCCAGCTCCGGCGCGCCCATGTTCACCTTCACCCGGGCGACTTTCCCGCCCTCCACCGCCAATTCCAGATATTTTGTCCCGGCCAGCGTGTCAATGCTGATCCGCGTCTTTTCCGTAAGCCCACGGTCGTACGCGTATTTTGCCACACATCGGATGGCGTTCCCGCACATCTCCCCCTGGGAGCCGTCCGCATTGTACATCCGCATCTCAAAATCGGCCGTCTGCGAGGGGCTGATCAAGACCAGCCCGTCTCCCCCGATCCCAAAATGCCTGTCGCTGACAAATTTCGCAACTTCACCGGGATCTTTGACTGTCTGCGCAAGGCAGTCCACATAGATGTAATCGTTCCCGATCCCATGCATTTTCGTAAATCTCATATGCCGCCACTCCTTTCCCTTGCTCCTTCCGCGCGGATGCCCTGATCCCCCGCGTACCCGCTTCCCGCCAGTATCATCTGCGCCGTTTTGTCTGCTCCTTCCGCACGGATGCCCTGATCCCTCGCGCACCCGCTTCCCGCCAGTATCATCTGCGCCGTTTTGCCTGATCCCCCGCGTACCCGCTTCCCGCCAGGGGCATCTGCTCTTTTTTGCCTAATCCCTCGCGTACCCGCTTCCCGCCAGTATCATCTGCGCTGTTTCCGCCAGGCCTGTCCCGCTGTCCATGCTGCTCTTTTGCATATAGCGGTGCGCCTCCTCCTCGGTCATGTGGTTACGCTCCATCAGGATCTCCTTGGCCTTGCGGATGATCCTGTTTTCCTCCGCGCTGCGTTCCCTGGGCCTGGATCGCTTCTTCTTTTTCCGCCGCGCCAGGGTATATGCGATCATTTCCACCGTGCTGACAAGCTCATGGACTTTTAACGGCATGGACAGATAGACCACATGCTCCGCCTGCTCTTCCCACACGCCCGGCGACGACAGCACGAGCATCTCAAACCCGGCCGTAAGATATTCCCGAAGCTGCGTGTACATCATGTCCTGCAGCCGCCCGGCGCATACCACAAGCCCGTCCTCATACATATCCGCATACTGCAGCGCCTGCGCGCCAGCCGTACAGACCGCGCCGACGGAAAACCCGTTTTTTACCAGGATATTCTTAATGCTCTTCCCGTTTTCCAGCTTCGGAAATGCTACAATTATGTTCACCAAGCCGCTTCCTCCATGGAATTATATTTTGTACAGATAATTGCTGATCTCCCACTCGGTAATGCTCTCCCGGTAAGCGTCCCATTCCGCTTTCTTGGCCTTGATATACTTTTGGGAAATATGCTCTCCCAGCACCTCGCAGATGAACGCGTCCCTTTTCAATTCCTCGATCGCCTCGCTCAAGTTCATCGGAAGGGTCGATATCTTATGCGCCATCTTTTCATCTTTGTGCATATCGAACACGTTCGCCGTCACAGGCTCCGGCGGCTCGATCTGATTCTTGATCCCGTCAAGACCCGCCGCCAGGCACACGGCAATCACCAGGTAGGGATTCGCGGCCGGGTCGGGGCTTCTCAGCTCGATCCGCTTCGCCTCGCCCTGGGAGGACGGGATGCGGATCAGCGGGCTCCGGTTCGTCGCCGACCAGGCGATGTAGAAAGGCGCCTCAAATCCCGGCACAAGGCGCTTGTATGAATTTACCAGGGGATTCGTGATCGCGGCTATGCCGCGCATATGCTTCATCAGGCCTCCGATAAAATAATATGCCTCGCGGCTTAAACCCAATGCGTCGGAAGGGTCGTTGAAGATATTTTTCCCGTCCTTCGCGACCGACATATTGATGTGCATTCCCGAGCCGTTGATCCCGTATTTCGGCTTTGGCATGAAGCTGGCGAACAGCCCGAACCGCTTCGCGACCGTCTTTACCGCGAGCTTGAACGTCATGATGTTGTCCGCCGTCGCCAGCCCTTCGTCATAGTGGAAATCGATCTCATGCTGCGCGGGCGCGACCTCGTGGTGGGACGCCTCCACCTCGAACCCCATCTCCTCTAACGCAAGCACGATGTCCCGCCTCGCATTTTCCCCGAGGTCGACCGGGCCTAAGTCAAAATACCCGGCGCGCTCATGCGACAGCGTCGTCGGCATCCCGTTTTCATCCGTATGGAACAGGAAAAATTCGCACTCCGGCCCCACGTCGAACCGATAGCCCAGCTTCTGGGCCTCGCCCAGCGTTTTCTTCAAGACATACCGCGGGTCGCCCTCAAACGGCGTGCCGCCCGGGCGGTAGATATCGCAAAAGATCCTGGCCACTTTGCCCTGCTGCGGCCTCCATGGGAAGATCGCAAACGTATCCAGATCCGGATACAGGTACATATCGGATTCCTCGATCCGCACGAACCCCTCGATGGAAGACCCGTCGAACATACATTGGTTATCCAGCGCCTTCCCAAGCTGGCTCTTGGTGATCGCCACATTTTTTAATGTCCCGAACATATCCGTGAACTGGAGGCGGATAAATTCCACGTCTTCTTCCTCCACCAGGCGGATGATGTCCTGCTTCGTATACTTTCCCATCATGCACGGCTCCTTTTCTATTCTTCCGGGAAGCCGCAGGATGCGCCTGCCCCGCAAAGGCGGCCGCCCGGTGTTTTTTCCATTATAATGAATTTTCCCCGGCAAGTCAATTTAAACAGGAGGCCCGATTTTTCAAAGCGCGTTTAAATATCGAAAAACGTCCCAGGGGGTTTTCCAACAAACAAAGCGCATGGCTTACCATTTTCTGCTCCATGCGCCTCTTTGCCATTGTCCGTCATTTTGTCCTGAAATTGTCGGTTATGCCAGATGCATAACCTCGGCTTCAATTTCTTTTAATTCGTCAAATAAACTCATCATGATCGTTACTGCCTATTGATCTCTTGCTCACTTGAAATGGTATGTAAGCTATTCAATCGCCTTATCATGCTATCATAATATTCTTTTTCAATCTCAAACCCAATATAATCCCGATTCATATTTTGCGCTGCCACAAGAGTCGTCCCGCAACCGCAAAAAGGATCCAAGACAACCTGGCCTTCTATTGTTACCATGGAAATTAATATTTCCATCAATTTTACAGCCTTTTGCGTTGGATGTAAGCCCCGGTCTGATTTTTGAGTTTGAACCTTTAATATATTAGAACATACCTCTAATCCCTCATTCAACTCCGTAAGTTCTCTCAATTTACTTTCATTATAAGCGCCCACTTCGTATTTTAAAATGTTATCCGTCAGTGTAGTTCCCTGCGGATACGGTTTCATAAACCACAAAATAGGCTCAAACAATGGCCTTAAATTTCCTATTTTCCATCCCTGCCACTTTTTGCTGTTTATTTCATCTTCCCTTCTATCAAAAACACAGCTCACTCCCTGAGCCCGATAAGCTGCGGAATCTTTTTCCCAGGCAATCATATCTTTAAAAATGAAACCTGCATCCTCCAGCGCGCAAATGCACCTATGCGCCATCCTTCTCCCCGCAAAAACAAAACAACTGGCTCCGGGTTTTAAAACACGATACCAATCATCTGCCCACTTACGGCACCATTCATAATATTCCATCGGAATATTTTTATCAGACTGGGCCCAACCGTTCAACGGCTTCCCCCGCGACTTAAAAATACTCCCGCTTTTTTCTTGCGCCGGGCTTTTGCCCAAAAGCGCGCTATTCGTATTGTTATGTAACACGTCCCATCCTTCATAATTAATCCCATATGGAATATCAGATAAAATAAGATGAATCGATTCATCCCCTATTTCCTTTATAAGCTCAATGGAATCACCCAGTTCAATTCTGCCCATAAGACCTTTACTCCTCCATTCCAACTTTGCCCATATACGATCGTATAGCCCCTATCTTCTCATTCAATTTCTTAGCTAAAATCAATTCCTCTATGGCTTTTTCACGTGTGTATCCGTTTATTTCCTGTATTTTTTTCTCCCAAAATGATATCTCTATCTTCCCTCGATATACGATAAACCTTCTATATGCAAACAGCTCTTCTCTATAATCCGAATCACCGATCCCTATCTTTTTCGCAACAAACGTATCCATCTTAGGCAAAAAACAACTCTGAGCATTTGCGAATGCAAGACTTTTATCACGCGCCATCATTTGAGAAGCATTCCACAAAGATTCCAGCGAAAATGAATCTGTCTCCCTGACCCCATGCTCCAGCATGAGAGAAAAATGTTCCCACGTTAATAAACACACATTATATTCCAATGCTTTCGAGTAAATTTGGCTTTTCGTCTGTGGATATTGAAAATATGGTGCTACCAAAACAGCATATTCATTCTCCGATCCTCTCCAGTCACTCAAATTCGCAACTTTAAAATCTTTCTGATTTTTTGCTGTGCGGCTCAAGCGAAAACATTTTGCATCACGCATGATGACCCCGAACATGAAGTCATCCTTGATCTGCAGTTCCTCAAATGCCTTATCCATATAGTTCTATTGTCCCCCTCTTTTTTCTTTCATTATACGAAAAAAATCCGCCGCCTTGCAAGAGGAATGAGGCCGTATTCTTCGCGGCAGTTCATCTATCCCGCTTCCCTATTACGCGATCCGCCCATTCCAGATTACCTTCGGCAATGATAAATCCCCTCTTGGCTAAGTATTGATATTCCAACCCGTTTTACATATATTATCAGCCAACCGCCTGCCTCTTTGCAGCGCCTCCTGTTCCAATGAAACGGCGTCCGGCTGCATTTCTGCCTCCGGACGCCGTTCCCGTTTCCATTATTTCTTTGTCTTCACTGTCTTTGCCTTCGACCACTTCGAGCATAGCTTCTTGCTCTTCCCATTTTCCTTCACCGTCTTGTAAGCGCAGATTCGCACATAGTACTTTTTCTTCGCTTTCAGCTTGGAAATGGTCTTGGACACGGTTTTGTTCTTCTTCACGATTATGGTCTTGGTCGCCTTCTTCGCGAACTTCTTGCTCGTGGAATACTGGATCTCGTAGCCCGTCGCCTGGCTTTGCTTCTTCCACTTTAGGGTGAAGCCCTTCTTTTTCGCCGTAACCTTCGTGAAGTTTGTTCCTTTCGGGGCTTTCGCCTTGGCCGCCGCATTCCCCTTGCCATTAGACGGCGCGGCCTTGATCGTGTAGCTCGCCTGCATCGTGCCGGAATACTTGCCGCTGAAGACGGCTGTCACAATATAATTCCCCACGTTCTTGCTGCTTTCCGGGTATTTTAGCGTGTAATCCGTTCCTTCTTTCAACACGCTGCCCTGGCTGTCCCTGATCGTGACGGACGGCTTCTGGTCTTTGCCGTTGTACGTGAAGGACGACGCGGAAAGGATCATGGATTTTGGCGCGTAGATAACAGTTTCCTTCTTATCGCCGCAGATACTGCAAACTTCTGTTATCTTCCCATTCTTTTCAGGGGTTGCCTTGATCATCTGGGATTGATACTGGTGAGCATGAGATTCCTGCGCCGTGCTATCTATGTACTTATACGGAATGCCATTCTCTTTTGCATAAGTTTCCGCATAACTGTCCGGAACGACGGAAAAAGTCACTTTATCACATTCCGAAAATGCCCCTTCTATATCTGTCACGCTTTCTGGTATTTCTACGCTCACAAGATTACTGCACCCAACAAATGCATCAGATCCTATGGTCGTCACGCTCCCCGGGATCTTTATACTTGTAAAACTAGTACAATCCGCAAACGACGCTTGTTCAATTTCTTTTATATTATTGGGAAGCCGTACTCCCTTTAAATTGCTGCATCCTTGAAAAGCCCTAAATCCTATGCTCGTCACACTTTCCGGGATTTCCACGTTCTCCAAGCCGCTGCATCTGTAAAATGCCCCATTTCCTATTCGCTCCACGTTCTCTGGTATCTTGATCTCTCCCGTGCAAATCCTCCCATCTATCAAAATATGATTGACTACCACCATCGGCTCTTCTTTTCTCCTGTTATCCAGCCATTTTGTCCCATCAAACGCAAGCATTCCTATATCTGTCACACTTTCTGGTATTTCCACGTTCTCCAGCCTAACGCAATTGCCAAATGCCTCTGGCCCTATATATGTTACGCCCCCCGGAATCTTCACGCTTTCCAAACTGCTGCATTCACAAAATGAATTTCCTATTATCTCTGTCAGGCTCTCCGGCATCGTCACATTATTTAAGCTGCTGCAATTAGCAAAGGCCTGATCCCCTATTCTCTCCACCCCTTCCCCAAACACTATACTCTCCAATCCACTACAACCTGCAAATACCGTATATCCTATATCCGAAACACTTCCCGGTATCTCTAAGTTTTTTAAACTCGTGCATCTTGCAAAAGCCGTTTGCCCGATTACAGACACGCTTCCCGGTATCTTTATGCTTGCCAAACTGCCACATCCACTAAATGCAAAAGAACCTATTTCAGACAAGCCATCTGGCATATTCACACTTACCAAACTTCCACACTCGCTAAATGCATAATCCCCTATCTTTGTTACCTTCTTCCCATCAATCTCTCCCGGGATCGCAAGCTCCGTTCCGCTTCCTCCATACCCCGTGATCGTTATCGTTCCATCCTCATTTTCACGATATGCATACATCTCTTCCTCCCTGCCGTCGTCCGGGGTTTCCACCCTGCCCGGGCCATGGACAAAGGATTCTCCGACATAGCGGTATCTTATCTTGTTTTCGATGGCATACGCCTCCGCCTGGCTTTCCTTGCTGACGACCGCGATCACCCTCTTATGGCTTGGCAGCGCATTTTCCCCTATAAACGTCACGCTTGCCGGGATTTCTATCTCTTCAAGGCTTGTGCAGCGACGGAATGCCAATGTCCCAATGGACGTCACGCCTTCCGCAAGCTTCACACCTGCAAGGCTTGTGCATTTATAAAATGCCCGGTATCCTATGCTTTTCACTCTCTCCGGAATCGAAACGTGTTCTAAATTGCTGCAGCCTTCAAATGCCCTTTCGCCTATGCTCTCAACGTTTCCCGGAATAGACACGCCCGCAAGGCTGACGCAGCCTATAAACGCGCCCTCCCCCATGTTTTCCAAACTGTCTGGAAGGGACACGTTTTCCAAACTTGCGCAGCCCGAAAACATATGACTCCCTATGCTTGTCATCCCTTCTCCTATTTCTACTCCCGCAAGGCTGACACACTCTCCAAATACCCCGTCCCCTATAGTTTCCACACTCCCTGGGATAGACACATTTTCCAAATTCCTGCAGCTTTCAAACGCCCAATCCCCTATGCTTGTCACGTTTCCCCCAATCTCTACATCGGTAAGGCCGCCGCAACAATAAAACGCCTCCTCCCCTATGCTCTCCACGCTCTCCGGGATAGAAATGCGTTCCAAGCTAATGCACCAATAAAACGCCCGATTTCCAATATGCGACACGCCTTCTGGCATTTCCACTTCCGTAAGGCTGCTGCACTCTTCAAATGCGCTATTCCCTATACGATCCACACTCCCTGGGATCTTTGCGCTTACAAGGCTGGCGCAACTATAAAATGCCCCTTCCCCTATGCTCGTCACTCCGTTCGGGATGGCCACGCTCGTAATGCCGCCCCATTCAAATGCATATGCCCCTATGCCTGTTACCCTCTTTCCCGCAATTTCCCCAGGAATCTCTAATTCCGTCTCACTTCCGCTGTATCCTGTAATCGTTACTGTCCCATCTTCCTTTTTCTCATACGTATATCCTTTTTCCGTACTTCCTGCCTCGCTTCCGCCCGGCGTCGTCCCCTGTATCTTCAGCACATCTTCAAACACCTGCCCGTCGCTTACCGTGATCGTCACCGGATAATCTCCCGCGGCGGAATCATAAAACCTCTCCGCCTGGCTCTCATCTTTCAATTGAAAGACAAAATAATTCCCATAGTCATCATACGGCATATACGGGTCTGTCAATTCTGGATGCGAGAATGCAAAATGCCCCCGCGGCCCATGAAGATGCTGCACGCTCCCATCGCTGTACTCCACTTCAAATGCGAATCCATCCAGCCCCCACCAGTTGTACCCGCCTGCCTGCACGACATAGCTGTCATTTCTCACCTGTATGCCTGTGACCTTCGGCTCCTTGCCAAAATACAGCCGATACGCCCCTTCCCCCATTACGTTCTGCAGATCCAGGGCAATGACGGCATACGCGCCCGCTTCCAGCTCCATCGGCACATTGGCCTCATGGTAAGCACTGTACTCGCTGCTTCCCGTAAATCCGTTGAATGGCTTAACCTCATATCCCTCGTCGTAGTACCCATCCTGCCCGCCATACAGGGAAGCCTCCAACCGCGCATCCTTATCATCGTTCTCGTACCGCAGGGCATACTTCCCGCCATCCCTGCACGTCGCGATAAAATATCTCGTCTCGCCTTCTTTCTGGCTCACTTCAAGGCCTGTCCCTCCTTCCGTCAATTCCAACACTTCCCCCTTGAGATCCCATACGTCAGCCTCCCCCAAGGAATACTCTTTCTTCCCGATCTGGGCCTCTGCCTCCACATCCTGGTATTTCAGCTCCCCTTCTATTTTCCCATAGCTTAGGTCGATCCAAACATCCTCCCCATATCTTGTCGTATCCCCATCCCGCAGATCCTCGCTGCTCCCGTCTCCATAGGTTACTCTTACGCGGATGGAATCAATCCCGTTGAAAAAGACCTGTCTCCCGCCAACGGCGCAGTCCCCTGCAAAGTCCACGCTGGAAATCCCCTCCCTGCCATCGTCCGGGGTTTCCACCCTGCCCGGGCCATGAATGAAGGATTCCCCGACATAGCGGTATCTTATCGTGTTTTCAACGGCATACGTCTCCGCCTGGCTTTCCTTGCTGACGACCGCGATCACATTTTTGTGGCTTGGCAACGCATTTTTCCCCATAAACGTCACGCTTGCCGGGATTTCTATCTCTTCAAGGCTTGTGCAGTGACGAAATGCCAATGTTCCAATGGACGTCACGCCTTCCGCCAGCTTCACATTTGCAAGGCTTGTGCATCTATAAAATGCTCTTTCACCAATCTCCGTTACTCCCCCTGGGATTTCTATACTCGTCAAGCTGGAACAAGATTCAAATGCCAATTTCCCGATTTCTTTCAAACTTTCCGGGATCTCAACGCTTGTCAAGCTGGAGCATGCCCAAAACGCCTGATATCCTATCTCCGATATATTGCGTGAAAGCCCTATGCTCTCCAAATTACTGCACTCCCCAAATGTTCGATTTCCTATCTCTGTCACGCCCTTCGGAATTTCAATATGCAAAAGGCTGCTGCAGCCATAAAATGCCAAGTCTCCGATCTTCTCCACATTCTCCGGAAGCTCTATCTCTTCCAAGCCGTAGCAATCGTAAAATGCTCCTTCTCCTATTTCAATCATGCTTTCCGGAAGTTCTATGCTTTTCAAGCTAAAGCACGCGTTAAATGCATCATTTCCTAAAACCCTCACTTTCCCCTGAATCTTCACATGCGCCAGCCTATCGCTGTCCTCAAATGCCCTTTCCCCTATTTCCAGCACATTCTCTGGAATTTCTATTTCTTTCAAAGCGCATCTCTCAAATGCGTGATCTCCTATTTTTTCCACACTTTCTGGAATCATGACCTCGCCCCTTTTGTCCATGGGGCAACAGAGCAATTCCTTTTTTCCATTGTCATATAAAATACCATCTTGCGAGCTATAATTTTTATTTCCTTCTGCTACCACAATCTCTTCTAATCCACCGCAGCCATAACCGTGGAACGTACCATCTATTATCTCTCTCACGCTTTCCGGGATCTCTATCCTTTCCGCATGCTGCGCTTCATCAAATGCCTCTTCTATCCTCGTTACTTTTTTCCCATCAATCTCCTCCGGAATTACAATATCACTTTTATTTCCTATATAGCAGGTAATGGAAATTGTCCCATCTTCATTTTCCCTGTACTGGTAATCCCCATCCGCACTTATCAGATCCTCTTCCATCCTCCCTGCCAAAAGAGCAAGCCCCGTTTCCTTCTCTGATCCTTTTTCTTGCTCTGCCTTCCGCTGCGTTCCTGCATCCTCCCACTGCTCTTCTTCCGCGCCCTGCGTGCTTTCTGCCTGCGCCGCCTTCACGCCTCCCGCCGGGATTGTGGAAACTGCCAGCGCAAATGCCAGCCCTAAGCCCAATAACCTTTTCTTTTTCATCCTGTGTCTCTCCTTCTCTTTCCTTAACTTCAGCAACTTAGCAACTTCAAAACATTCATGCATTTTTTCTAGTTCCCTCACTCCTTCAAAAGATACATCACGCCCAGCGTCCCCGGCCCGCAATGGGAGGACGTCACGCCGCCCGTCCTTGCCTCCCAGATCTCCCGGAAGCAGCCGGACTCCTTCAGGCAGCCGTAGACCGCATCCACGATCTCCCTCCGGCAGCCGGAATGCGTGATAAATACCCGGTCCGAAGCCGCAGCCTTCCAGTCGCCTTCCAGATCCCTCACATAATCGAGGATCACATTCTCCAATTTCCCGCGGTATTTCTTATCCGCCTCCATCGCCCCGTCCTTTACGACGATCTTCGGATGCAATTTCAATATGCCTCCCGCAAGCGCGGCCACGCCGCTGCATCTGCCGCCGCGATGCAGATATTCCAGCGTGTCCACGATAAAGCTCGCGCGGACGAGCGGCCTTAGACGTTCCATCCGCTCCGCTATCTCATCCAGCCGCTTCCCTTCCCGCGCCATGATCGCCGCCTCGATCGCCAAAAGCCCGTTCCCCGTGGAAAGGCTTCCAGAATCCACGACCGCAGCTTTCTCACTGATCCCCAGCTCCTCCGCCGCCATGCGGAACACGTTGGCAGTCGTTGACATCTTTCCGGAAATCGTGAAGATGGCCATCTCATCCCCGGCCGCGGCGATCGGCCCCATCATCGCCATCGCGTCCTCCAAGTTCACCCCGGACGTTTTCGGGGTCGTCTTGTTCTCGTCCGACCACCGGAAGATCTCCTCCGGGGAAATCCCGATCCAGTCCTGATACTCATTCTCCCCTAAAACAATATGCTGCGGAACCGTCGCGATCTCATATTCGCGCAGCAATTGTTCCGGCAGATCGCAAGTGCTATCCGCTATGATCCTTACCATATTCCTCATCCTCCTTTATCCTTGCCTGCAAAACCGCAGCGTTTCCTCAAACGGCATCTCCCCGCCAAACAGATCCAGCGCGCTGCCGACCGTGACGTCCAGCCTGCCTTTTCCCAGCTCCTTCAGCTCCTTTAAGTCCTCAAAGCTCCCCACGCCCCCGGCGTAAGTGACCGGGATCTTCCCCCAGTCCCCCAAAAGCTCCGCAAGCTCCCTCTCAATGCCCTGCGCCTTTCCCTCCACGTCCACGGCATGGACCAAAAATTCGTCCGCATAGGCCGAAAGGCGGTCTAACAGCGGCGCTCCGAGCTTCTCGTCCGTGAACTTCTGCCAGCGGTCGGTCACGATGTAATAGCCGTCCCCGCGCCGCCTGCAGCTCAAATCCAGCGTCAGCCGTTCCTTCCCGGCGACGCGGCACAGCTTCTCCAGGTTCCCATAGTGGATCTTCCCGTCCTGGAACACGTAGGAAGTCACGATGACGTGGCTCGCCCCGGCCTCCAAAAACTCCCGCGCATTCCCCGCATGGACGCCGCCCCCGACCTGCATCCCGCCGGGATACGCGCCAAGGGCCGCCATCGCCTGCGCCTTCGTCGCCTCATAATATTCGCTCTCCGCAGGATTCAGCAAAATGACATGGCCGCCCTTTAAGCCATGCCTGCGGTACAGCCTCGCAAAAAAAGGGGCGTCCTGCTCCGACACGAAGTTTTCCTCCGCCCAGCCGCCCTCGTCCCGCAAGCTGCCGCCTACGATCTGCTTCACTTTTCCATTGTGGATGTCAATGCACGGCCGAAATCTCATGTCCCTCTTCCTCCTACCTCAAAATTCCGAAGGCTGAATGGTTTTCCTTCCAAAATAATCATATCGTATTTTTTTTTCAAAGTAAATATTGACACGCCCCTGTTTTTTTGATAAAATCGAAAAAATAACTATCTACAAATGCCAAAGAAAGCGAGGTATAGGATGGGTACAATTATCGGCGAAGGCATCACATTTGACGATGTATTATTAGTTCCTGCATATTCAGAAGTCACCCCGAACATGGTCGACTTGACGACGAGCCTCACCGGGAAGATCCGGCTGAATATCCCCATGATGAGCGCGAGCATGGACACTGTTACCGAGCATCGGATGGCGATCGCCATGGCCCGGCAGGGCGGGATCGGCATCATCCATAAAAATATGTCCATCGAGCTGCAGGCGGAGGAAGTGGACAAAGTGAAGCGTTCCGAGAACGGCGTCATCACGGATCCGTTTTCCCTCTCCCCGGAGCATACCTTGGCGGATGCGGACAACCTCATGGGGAAGTTCCGTATTTCCGGCGTCCCGATCACGGAGAACGGCAAACTGGTCGGCATCATCACCAACCGCGACTTGAAGTTTGAAGAAGATTTTTCCAAGAAGATCAAGGAATCCATGACTTCCGAAGGGCTTATCACGGCGTGGGAAGGCATCACCTTAGAAGAAGCCAAGAAGATCCTTGCAAAAGCGCGCAAGGAGAAGCTGCCGATCGTGGACGGCAATTTCACCCTCAAAGGCCTGATCACCATCAAGGACATTGAAAAGCAGATCAAATACCCATCTTCCGCGAAAGACGCGCAGGGCAGGCTCTTATGCGGCGCGGGCATCGGCATCACGGGCGATATGATGGAGCGCGTGGCCGCTCTTGTCGAAGCGAAAGTCGACGTCGTCGTTGTGGACTCCGCGCACGGGCATTCCAAAAATATCCTGGATGCAGTCAGGAAGATCAAGGCCGCTTATCCGGACCTGCAGGTGATCGCCGGGAATATCGCGACCGGGGAGGCCGCCAGGGCTTTGATCGAAGCCGGGGCGGACGCCGTGAAGGTCGGGATCGGGCCTGGCTCCATCTGCACGACGCGCGTCGTGGCCGGGATCGGCGTGCCGCAGATCACCGCCATCATGGACTGCTATCATGTAGCGAAGGAATATGGCATCCCCATCATCGCGGACGGCGGCATCAAATATTCCGGCGACATGACGAAGGCCATTGCCGCAGGCGCCAACGTATGCATGATGGGAAGCATTTTCGCCGGATGCGACGAAAGCCCGGGTACCTTCGAGCTGTACCAGGGACGGAAATATAAAGTTTACCGCGGCATGGGTTCCCTCGCCGCCATGGAAAACGGCTCCAAGGACCGCTATTTCCAGCAGGATGCGAAAAAGCTCGTGCCGGAAGGCGTGGAGGGGCGCGTGGCATATAAAGGGACGGTGGAAGACACCGTATTCCAGTTGATCGGCGGCCTCCGCTCCGGCATGGGCTACTGCGGCGCGCCGGATATCGAAAGCCTCAAGGAGAACGGAAAGTTCGTCAAGATTTCCGCCGCTTCCCTGAAGGAAAGCCACCCGCACGACATCCACATCACAAAAGAAGCGCCAAACTACAGCATTGATGAATAAAGAAATACCAGACCAAAGCGGCAGGCGTCTTTATTCCCCTAACTCTCAAATTTCTGGGCGTCTGTTTGCTTTGAGGCGCAAACCGCAGGCAGTTTTCTGACATTTGCTGCCTGTGCATACGCGCAAAATAGGGCTGCATGGCCTCATACGCCATGCAGCCCTTTCCCTGTCCTCTTTTCGGACCGCGGATGGAATGGCCATCCGCTCCGTTTTCCATCTCTTTCGGACCGCGGATGGAATGGCCTGCCACTCCGCTTTTCGATCCGTTCATTCCCTGTCTCGGATCGGACGGCCTGCCGTCCGCTTCCCATCTCTTTCCGATTACGGATTGGACGCTTTGCTGCCCGTTCCGTCGTCCGCGTTGTTCTCGTCCGTTATTTCGTTCACGCCGTTTTTCACATCGTTCCCGATGTCTTCCACGCCGTCCACGATCTCGTCGCCGACGTCGTTTAAGACGCCGTCCTTATTGCTCTCATTGACGTCGCTCGCCCCTTTGACCTTGCCGCCGTCCGCAATTCCTGCCGCGTCGCCGTCCGCGTCGTCCTCCGCGCTGTCCGGCAGATCGGTCTGTCCATTCGTGTTGTCGGTCGCGTCGTTCGTGTCAGAGTCGCTGACATTCCCGCAAGCCGTCGCGTTGCCCAACACGAATACCATCAAGCATCCCACTAAGATTTTCCTTAACTGTCTCATAATAAGCTCTCCTTTGCGAAAATATTCTGTTACCACATTAATTATGGGCAATCTTCTCAAGTTTATACTTGGTTTTTCATTTTTGGCTGGAAGATCAGGCTCGCCAGATACCCAAACACCAACGCCGCCGAGATCCCTGCCGCGCTTGCCGTAAAGCCGCCCTTGAAGATCCCGATGAACCCGTCTGTGTCCACGGCTTCTTTTACCCCTTCCCACAGGGTGTCTCCAAACCCCAAGAGCGGGACGCTCGCGCCCGCCCCGGCAAAATCCTTCAGCGGCCCGTAAATCTGCAGCGCCCCTAACACTGCCCCGCCGCATACGAGCAGCACCATGATCCTGCCCGGAAGCATTTTCGTTTTTTCCATCAGGATCTGCACCAACGCGCAGATCAGCCCGCCTACCCAAAAGGCATTCACATAATCCATCGTTTCCCTCCTTATTCCCCGGCGTATTCCAAAACCACGCCATGCGCGATCCCAGGGACGCTCTGCCCCTCGTTAAAGCTGACCGTGGACAGCAGCGCCCCGGTCGGGACAAACAGAACGCGTCGGTACGCCCCATGTTCTAACTTCGGCAAAATAGCCGCGCTCAATGTCACGGCGGAGCAGCCGCAGCCGCTTCCGCCCGCGTTCGTATTCTGCTCTTTGCTATCGTAAATCTCGATCCCGCAGTCCATATGCACGTCGGAAATGTCAAAGCCTTTTTCTTTCAAAAGGCCGAGCAGGATCTCCCGGCCGACCGTCCCCAAGTCCCCGGTTACGATCTTGTCATAATCCTCCGGCTTCCTGCCAAAATCAACAAGATTCCGATAAATGGTATCGCAGGCCGCCGGGGCCATGGCCGCGCCCATGTTCATGGAATCCTTCACGCCGTAATCCACCGCTTTCCCGGGCGTGGCGCCCGCGACCCTCACATTGCCCCGTTTTGCCCCAAGTACAAAGGCTCCGCTTCCCGTAACCGTCCAGGTAGATGATAAGGGCCTTTGATTGGCATATTCCAGGGGAAAACGGAACTGCTTTTCCGCGCTTGCGAAATGGCTGGACGTGACGGCCAGGACGTTGTCCGCATATCCCCCGGCGACCGCCATGGACGCCAGGATAAGGGCCTCTCCTGCGGTAGAACAGGCGCCGTACAGCCCGAACAGGGGAATGCCAAGCTCCATCAGGCCAAACGTCGTCGCGATATTCTGCCCTAACAGGTCCCCGCCAAAAATATACCGGACGTCCTCCTTCGCCAGATCCGCTTTCCCAAACGCCAACGTCGCCGCCTCTTTTTGCAGCGTGCTTTCCGCCTCTTCCCAGCTCTCTTCCCCAAATTTATCGTCCGCGCCCACCACGTCGAACAATTCCCCTAACGGCCCTTCGCCTTCCTTCGTGCCTACGACGCTCGCGCTGCTTAAGATGTACGGCGGCTGCGAAAACTGAATGCTCTGCGCCCCGATTGCCTCTGCCATAAGATTCCCTCCTCGTTTCCGGTCTTCCCGGGCCGCCGGATGGCGCAAGGCCCGCAGAAAACCTTTTGCTATGCGAACTATTCTGCCCAATTTTTTCATTTTCATTCGCGCCGATCCATTTTCAGGATCCGCCCGCGCGCCCTTGCCCGGCCGGAAGCGGCGTTCCCGGAATATAAAAACAGGCAAGCCTCTTTTTCAAGAAACCTGCCTGCTTTTCATCCGTAAAAAATTTTACCCGTCCTATCCCCTCCCGCTCTTACAGCGGATGCACCGGAGGGCGCTTGGGATCGATGATCTTGGCCGCGTCAAACAGATCGGACAAGCTGTCCTGCTCCCCGATCGAATTAAAGTAGATCCGGTACCCGTCCAGATTCCTCCGGCTCTGCCTTACATAATGGTCGCAGATCTGCACGCCATACTGCTTGGAGTCCACGTTGCAGAACCAATGGAAGCCCTGATCCCTCAGATAATTATATTTCTCATTGCCATCCTCATAATTCTGTTCCCAGCCCGCCAAGTCCTCCCCATGGGCAAAGATGATCGTGTCCGTCGCCCCGACGATCGGCTCGACGTTCTCGCGCCACCGCACGGTGTCGTTCTGCAGCCGTTCCAGGGAAACCGAGCCTACCCGCAGATGCCCCCAGGTATGGCTCGCGAACCTCCAGCCTTCCGCTTTCAGCGCATCCGCCACTTTTTTCGCATTGGCGCGCTCCGTCTCCAGGTCAAAATCCGGATGTTCCTCCAGCCATTTCTTCTTATCCGCGTCGATGTCGTCCGGCACGGTCTGGTAAGAGATGTCCGTCCGATACCCCAGCACGCCGTTGTACCCGGTCAGCGCGATCGTCCCGCGCGCCTTGTGGTAAGCGGCGTCCGGATGTTCCTCCAAAAATCGGTCCATCAGCGGCACCACGTCGTAATCCCCGACCGCCACCGTCCCGTCGCGCTGTATGTACTCGCATTTCGGCTTCCCGTCCTCGTCCAGCACGAGCTTCGACGCATACCCATACCCGTCATAGCTGTGGTAATAGGACAGATCGTCCAGGGAAAGCACATATGCTTTCTTATCCGGCGGAAGCAGGATCTCCCCCGGCGTAAAGTGGGGCGTCCCGTCCGCATCCACCGTCTCCTTCGCGATGTCGTGGAGATCCACCAGCACATAGCCCTGCTCATACATGGCCTGCGTGATCTTGTTAAACTCATCCACCGTCGTCATCCACTGGTTATTCCCGACTGCCTGCGGATCCGTCTCCTGGTTCGCGAACGCAAGCTCCGGGTCCACCACCAGGGTATGGTAAAAAATATGGGTGATCTCCTCCACGTTGACCGGGACGCATTCCGCCTTTTGCGCCTCATAGTCAGAGATCGCCTCCTGCATCTGCGCGTCGCCCTCATAGCCTTCCCAGCTCTTGATCAGCTCGACCGCGCCGTCGTAGTCGTATCCCGCCGCCAGCGTTCCCGCCTCTTTCAAAAGCGCGTCCCTCTTCTCTTTCTCCCTGGCCGCCGCCTTCTTCTTTTCCTCTTCCTCTTTTGCCTTGCTGTCTTCCCGGCTGCCGCCAGAGCTGCCCTGCCCCGCCGGCCTCGCGCCTGTCTCCACCGCGTCCGGCTGGCCCGCCTCCTGCTGCCCGCCGTCCTGGCTGGCGGCTATGGCTCCGGCCAGGATCCCCGCCGCGCTGATGGCCAACAGCAGCAGGAGCGCCGAGCGCATCCTCTTCTTTTGCAGATACCTCCGGTCCGTTCCCGGCTTCCGGCTTTTTTCCCTCTCATTCCGCTGTTTTTCCATGTCATTTCTCCTAAACGGATTCCCGTTTGTTGTAAATTCATCTTTCCTATCATATGATGAACGCCGCAAAAAAATCAACCATCTTCTATGAATATTTTCTTAAATTTTATTACGTTTCCGTTACGCCCGCATCCGCCCCGATCGTACGGCGCAGCTTGCGCATCACATGGATATATGCGGGTATCAAAAACAGATCCGCCAGGACCCAGGCAGCAGGGCTTGCCAGGCACGCGGCGCCATATCCAAACACCGGCACAAGCCCCATGCCCACCAACGCCCGCGCGGCCATCTCGCACACCCCGGCCAGGATCGCGAAGCGGCTAAAGCCCAGCCCCTGGATGGTAAAGCGCACGATGTTGACCAGGGCAAGCGGGAAGTAAAACAGGCTGTTCGCCGTCAGGAACCGCCCCACGTTCCGCAAGACCTCCGTTTCCGACGCATCTACGAACAGCAGCGCGATCTTCTCGCCAAACAATATCAGGACAAGGCAGGCCGCGACGGCGTACGCAAGCCCCATGGCGCAGGTGGACCTCATGCCCTGGGAGACGCGCCCTAACTTCCCCGCCCCTACGTTCTGTCCGGCATAGGTCGCCATCGTCGAGCCAAGCGCGTCAAACGGGCAGCAGAAGAACATACTGATCTTCGTGCCTGCCGCCACCGCCGCCACATAGAGCGACCCCAGCGTATTCACGGCCGTCTGCAGGATTACGCTTCCGATCGCCGTGATGGAATACTGCAGCCCCATCGGGATTCCCATGTTGCAGAGCGTCGCCATGCAGCCCAGATCCACGCCCCATTCCTCTTTCGTCATCTTGAGCATCTCAAACCGCCTTGCCATATAAGCCAGGCAGGCGACCCCGGACGCCGCCTGCGAGATCACCGTCGCCCAGGCCGCCCCGGACACGCCCATGGAAAACGCCAGGATCAGCACAAAATCCAGGACGATATTTAATATGGAAGAAATGACCAAAAAGACCAGCGGGCTTTTGCTGTCGCCGAGCGACCGGATCACGCCGGAAAGCAGGTTATACAGATACGTTACCGGGATCCCCAAAAAGATCACAAATATGTACTGATAAGAGCCGTCGATGATATCCGCGGGCGTATTCATCCACAGCAGGATCTGGCGGCAGAGCACGCAGACCGTAACCGTCATGACCGCCGCAAACGCGGCTGCCAGCCAGACGCTGTTCGCCACGTATTTGCGGAGCGCATGGTAATCCTTCGCGCCGAACTGCTGCGCCACCGGGATTGCAAACCCGTTGCACACGCCCATGCAGAACCCGATGACCATGAAATTGACCGATCCCGTCGCGCCAACCGCCGCCAACGCGTCCACGCCCAAAAATCTCCCTACGATCATCGTGTCCATCATATTGTAAAATTGCTGGAACAGCATCCCCAAAAACAACGGGACGCCAAACTGCAGGATCAGTTTCCGCGGCGAACCCGCCGTCATATCTTTTGTCACGCTTCTTGCCATAATGCCACCCTTCCCGTCTTACGAAAATTGTAACTGGTCAGCCTTCCGGCTTCCCTGTTACGGAATCCGGCTCATTTCAAGTTTGCCTTCGGCAAAGAGCCGGATTCCCTCCCGGCAAAATTTACATATTCCTATGGTATCATACCATTGCGCTTCCTATCCTTCAATCTTTTTTTTGCAGCCCGGCATCGTAAAAAGAATGTTCCAGGCCGGACACCAATTGCTTCATTTCCGATTTGGAACTCACCTGCCTGGCCGCCTCCGTCACCTGCCGCTTTTCCTTCTCGCTCAATCTCGCATATGCGGACAGCGCTTTTTTGCTCAATCCGAGCTGAAAACTAAGCCCGATCGGCATTTCCTCATAATCCCCGTCCATGCTATCCCTCCTTAATGCCGCGACGTTCCTCTATCTTCGTTCCTTTGCGGGCCTTGCGCCAAGCCGGGCCAAGCTGTTCCCCGGCCATCCGCTCCCTCCGCTTCTCATATCCATCCAAATGACCGCGCCGCCCAGTAAGCTATGCCAAGCAGCCAGCTTGTGAAGATCCCATACAAGATCACCGGGCCTGCGATCGTAAAGATCTTGCACCCGATCCCAAACACCTGCCCCTCTTTCTGAAACTCGATCGCAGGGGCCGCGACGGAATTGGCAAATCCCGTGATCGGCACCAACGCGCCCGCGCCGCCCCAATCGGCGGCCAGCGGATAGATATTAAGCCCCGTCAGCAGCACGCTCAAAAACACCAGCGTCATGCTGCACCACGCGCCCGCCGCGTCCGGATCCAGGCCGTAGGAATTTTCCGCAAAATCCAGGATCGCCTGCCCGATCGTGCAGATCACGCCTCCTGTCACAAACGCCTTGAGCATATTCACCGGAAGGGGATGGGTCGGCGTCACCTGCTTCACATACTCCTGATACCTCTGGTTCTTCGCTTCTTTTTGCACCTTGCTCTCCTGCGCCATGGCAATCCCTCTCTTTCTCTTTTCTGGCAGCCGCGCAAAGCGGCCCTCATGCCTGCTGCATATGATTAAAATAAAAATATAATGAACCAAGCGCCTTCCCCAGCGCCATGAAAAACAGTGCCCAGCTTAGCCCTTCCTTGATCCGGAACCGCCGGAACAGGATCGGGAAGGCATTTAAGATTTCCGCCAACGCGACCGCGAGGCATCCGGTAAAGATCCCAGCCGAAATCCCGTATACCGCGATAAGCGGCGTCCCGAGCGGGACTTCCAGGCCGAACACGGATATCAGGTTTCCGAGCGACGCGCCCAAAAGGGCCGCGTCTTCATAAGCCATGACGTCCCTTGCCGTCCGGCTCTTCCCGACGATGCGCGGGATGATGCCCACAAAAATGATAAAGCTGAACAGCCCCGCCGCGACCGCCAGCCCGCTGGCCAGCCCGACCGCTCCCAAAAACGCTTCCTTAATCCACATCGCTGCCGCTCCCTTTTCTCTCGCAATTCTCGATAAAGGCGGAATCCGAATCTTTCTCATACGTGCGCATCTCCACCTGGAGCGGCGTCAAGTCATGCGTGACTTTCTTCGCGCCAATGTGGTTGAAAAAGACCATGATCCCGACAAACAGGCCGATGGAATAGCAGACCTCCAACGCGGTAAAGCCGTCGGATTCCGTCCCCATCACCTGCCGGTAAAAATCCCGGAACACTTCGCCCACGCCCACGTCGTTGTTGAACGTCATGATCGTAAAAGCCGAGCCAAAGAATACCAGCACGCACAAAACCGCCGTTTTCCCATATTGGATCCACTTTTCTTCCGGCTTCGGCTCATATTCTATGATAAAATCCGGCTCTCCGATATTCTGAACCTCAACCCCCGGGCATTCCCGCCCGATCAGCTCAATGATCTTCAGGACGGAAAATACCTGCTCCTGCTTTCGGTTCCGGCTTCCGCCCCTGGGCGCATGGAACGTATGCACCTTCAGGGTTTTCAGCCGATCCACCAACGCGCTGTCCGTGGACGTCATTTTCGCAATGTCTTTTAACGTCACCGCGGGCGTATGCACCAGGACGTTCCGCCCGATCTTCAAATATACGGTGTCTCTTGCCATCTCACACCTCCGAACGGAACGATTCGCCCCTCTTCTCTCACCAGCGTGCCTTCCACTGCGGGCGCCTCGGCCCCAAGATCATGACATTCATCTGCGGCGCGGCCTTCTTTCCTCACCAGCGTGCCTTCCGCCGCGGGCGCCTCGGCCCCAAACTCCTGACGTTCATCCGCGGCGCGGCCTTCTTCTCTCACCAGCGTGCCTTCCACTGCGGGCGCCTCACGTTTCATATAGCTCGTATAATAGAAAATGCCCCCCGCAATGGTGAAGATCACGACTGCCAGAAGGCATATCCGATATGCTGTACGGTATCTCATGCTCTCACTTCCTTTTCTCTTTGGAAGTAGTATGCCGTATTCTTTTAAATTTATTCACGCTTTTTTCACGCGTTCCCGCATCCCGAGCAAGATCTTCTTTTCCATGCGGCTCACCTGGACCTGGCTGACGCCGAGCCGCTCGGCCACCTGGCTCTGCGTCATGTCCTGGAAATAGCGCAGCTCGATCAGGCGCCGCTGCATCTCCTCAAGCTCGCCCAAAAGCTGTTCTAACAGCATATGGTCCAAAAGCTCCTCCTGGCTGTCCGTCTCCTGCGGCAGCCGGTCCGCCAGGCAAGTCTCATTCCCATCCCCGGGCGGATACGCCTTGTAGATCGATTCCACTTCCCCGTTCGCTTCCAGCGCCATGACGATCTCTTCCCGCGCAAGCCCGGTCTCATCGGAAAGCTCCTGCAGGGACGGTTCGCGTCCAAGCCTGCCCTGCAGGCTTTCCCTTGCCTTTTTCAGCTTCGCCCCGCTCTCCTTCAAGCTGCGACTGACTTTTATCATGCCGTCGTCCCGCAAAAACCGCTTGATCTCCCCTGCGATTAAAGGCACCGCATATGTAGAAAATTTTACCTCAAAGGACAGGTCGAATTTATCGACGGCTTTCACCAGGCCGATGCTGCCGACCTGGAACAAGTCCTCAAGCTCATGCCCCCGGTCCGCAAACCTGCGTGCAATGCTCCATACCAGGCCGATGTTGTTTTGCACCATGGCGTCCCTTGCGCGGCTGTCGCCGCCCCTTGCCAGCCGCAGCAGCTCTCTTGCCTGTTCCTCCCTGCCCGCGCCTTCATTGGGCCCCAACCGCCTCACCCTTCCCCTATGGTCTTGCGCATGGTGACGCACGTCCCTTTCCATGGCTCCGAAACGACTTCCACCTCGTCCATGAACGCTTCCATAAACGCAAAACCCATGCCGGAACGTTCCAGCTCCGGTTTCGTGGTGAACAACGGCTCGCGCGCCTGCCGAATGTCCCGGATCCCCTTCCCGGTATCGACCACCGAGATTTCCACCCGGTTCCCTTCTATGCCGCATTCGATCCAGATGCTGCCTTCCTTCTGCTCATACCCGTGGATGATGCAGTTCGTCACCGCTTCGCTGACCGCCGTCTTGATGTCCGCAAGCTCGTCCACCGTCGGGTTCAGCCCCGCCACGAACGCCCCCACGGCGACCCGCGCAAATCCTTCGTTGGATGACGACGCCTGAAATTCCATCTTCATCTCATTTTTTAATTGTTCCATATGATCCTCCTTGCAATTCCTTCGTGACAGTTCCGCCTTGCGGCTTCCCTGCTGCGGCTTCCGCCCGCTTTCGATTGCCTTCCGCAGAGGCGGATTCCCTCCCGTCTGAATCTTCCCCCTGATGAACTGTCCATCCTTACGCAACCGCCTGGCGTCACTCCACTTCCATGATCTTCTTTAAGCCCGACAACTGAAAGATCCGCCGGATCTGATCGTTTAGATGGACCGCCTTGAGATACCCGCCGGAAAACCGCACGTTTTTGCACCGCCCGATGACCACGCCAATCCCGGAGCTGTCCATGAACTGCGTGTCCGCGAAATCAAAGATCAGGCTCCGCACCGGATACTGCAAGATCAGGCCGTCCGCCTCCTCCTTCCAGCATTCCGCCTGATAATGGTCGAGTTCCGCCGGCATTTTCAACACCAGGCACCCATATTCCTTTTCAAATCTGTGTTCCATAAACTTCCTTCCTTTCCAAATGGCCAAGCCGCGAGGCAGCTTTCCGACCGCAGAAAAAAAGACACCATGCGCCATGATGTCTTTTGTAACCTTATTTGAAATTATTTCGCGCGGCTACGGGGTTCCCGCCTGGATCTGGCTCAGATACTGGCTCGACCGGGCCGCCCGCTGCGTTCCCGGATGAAGCTCCACCATCCGCTCAAAATACTTTTTCGCGTTCTCCATGTCCCCGGTCTCGTAATAAGACTGCGCCAAATGGTAAATGGCATATCCGTCGTCATAATCCTCTTCCGCCTGGACGACTTTTTCCAGCCCTTCGACCGCCTCCGGGTACTTCCTGGCTTCATAGTCGCTTTCCGCCTGCTCGTAAACCGCGCCGATATACTGCTCATCCACCTGCCCGTTCAGCGCGTTGTACGCCGCCTTCGCCTGCGCCCCCAGCAGATTGGCGTCCACATTGGCAAGCAAGTCTCCCGCCCCCTGGATGTTCTGCTGCGCGTACGCCGCGTACGCCGCGACGAACTGTTCATAATTCTCCACCGTCTTTTCCGTATCTTTTTCCTCTTTCTCCATATCGCCGATCTGGCCGTTCAACGCCTCGATCTGGCTCTCCAAGTCCTTGATCTCCTGATCCTGCGTCGTGCGGGAATCGTTCGCCTCAAGCTCCGCTTTCCTGGCTTCGGAAACCGACTGCTGCCGGATGCTCGGGATCACCAGGAAACAAGTGATCAAGACGCCGATGACGACGCCGATCAGCAGATTGAAGATCGTCACGGCCGCCGAATTATCCCTGATATTCGTCGGCTGGATAATGATCTCATTGCCGTTCTTATAAGCAGCCGCCCGCTTCTCTTTTTCCCTGCGCTTCGTTTTCTTCACATATGCGTCGTCTTTTAAATGCGCATCCACCTCCCGCATATAGCGCAGCGTCGTGATGTTGCTCGCGTCAATCTTCGCCGCCGCCTGCAATTGCTTTTGGGCAAGCCCGTATTCCCCCTGTTCCATATACAGCAGCGCCAAAAGCTGGTATCCCTTTAACAGCTTCGGATTCATGGAAAGCACTTTCTTCAACTGTATCACAGCCAGGTCCTTGCTGTCCTGATTGCAATACTGCAGCGTCTGGTTGTATTTTTTGATCGTCTGGTTGACGGAATTGAGCTGCCCCCGATTGGACTGAATCTCGTTCAGGTACCGCTCCGCGGGGTTATTCTCCGGCTTCAGGCTGCGGCTCAGCACCCACTCGCTCAACGCCTCCACCACTTCCCCCATCTCATAATAGACCAGCCCCAGCAAATTCCGCGCCGGGATGTTCGCCTTATAAAAATTCAGGCTCTTGCGCAGCGAGACGACTGCGCCTGACAGATCACGCACTTTCGCTTTTTCCAGCCCGTCGTTGTACAACGAATTGGATAAGCGGATGATTTTTTTATATGATTCCATTGCTACCCTTCCTTAATATCCCTGACAACAGCCCCGCCGAACGCGCAAAGGCTTCCCGAACCCCTTGCCGCGCGCCGACCCGGCCCTTAGCCGTGCGGCCGCGTTAGCGCGGCTGCTTCCTCGCCTCTTTTAAAATCTCCTGCATGATGTCCGTCATATCCGTCAGATCCCTGTCATATATGGCATCCTCAGCTTCTTCCACTTCCAAGCTGGGCTTGAACCGTTTCAGTTCTTCCTCAAAATCAATCATTCCGACCCCTCCCGTCTTTCTCTTCTTCCAGCAGCCGCTCCAATTCCCCGATCAGATACAGGGAGCCTGCGCAAAACACTTTTTGCCCCTCCTTGCGCGCGCCCAACGCCCGCGCGAACGCCGCTCCGATCTCCGGGACCGCCGCCGTTTCCATGCATTTCCCCGCGTCTTTCGCCGCCTTCCCAAACAGCTCCGCCAGCTCCGCGCAGTCCGCGCCGCGCGTGCCGGGAATGGACGTCGTAACGACGGTTTCCCAGTTCCCCCGTTCCGTCAGACGCCGGACGACGTTCCCGTAATCCTTATCCTTTGCCATGGAAAACAGCAAAACAGCAGAGTCTTCTGTCACCTGCTCCACTGCTTCCAAAAATCTCTCAATCCCCGCCAAGTTATGCGCGCCGTCAAAATATACCCCCGGCCGCGCTTCCTGCATCCTCCCTTTCCAGGACACGTTCGCAAAACCCGCCCGGACAGCTTCCAGCCCGATCCCCGCCTCTTCCCCGAGGCATCTCGCCGCCTGCAGCGCAACCGCCGCATTTTGCGCCTGGTACGGCGCGCCGAACGGGATTTCAACATTAGTAACATCATACCCAGAATCATAGGAAAAAGCAATCTTTTTTCCTGTGTTTAATAAAATTTTAATCTTATTGAAACAAACCGGAAACACCTGGCAGCCCAGCTCGGCCGCGCGCGCCCGGATCACCTGTTCCGCTTCCGGCTCAGACGCGTCATAGACGACAGGCGTCCCCTTTTTCAAAATGCCCGCCTTTTCCGACGCGATCTGACGGACCGTGCTTCCCAGGATCTCCGTATGCTCCAGGCTGATGGATGTGATCACCGTAAGGATGGGCCGCCGGATGATGTTGGTGGCGTCCAGCCTTCCGCCAAGCCCTGTCTCGATCACAGCATATTCCACCTGCCACTTCTCAAACAATACCATGCCCATCGCAAAAATGCATTCGAAAAATGTCGGATACGGCAGGCCTTCCCGCCGCATCTTTTCGGCCGCCCGCCTTGCCCGCCCGGCCGCCCAGACGAACTCCCGCTGGCTGCAGGGCTGCCCATTCAGCCGGAACCGCTCCTCTATGCGCGTCAAATGCGGGGACGTGAACAATCCCGTCCGTTTCCCCGCCGCGCGCAGCACGCTCTCCATGCAGGCGCAGACGCTGCCCTTGCCATTGCTCCCCGCCACATGGATGGCCTTGAAGCTCTCCTGCGGATCCCCCAGCCTTCCCAGAAAATCCCTCGTATGTTCCAATGTATTCTTTGACGTGAACTTCGGTATCCCCAAAATCCACTCTACCATTTCCTCATATGTCATCCGCCGCATTTACCTTTCCTCAAGGGGCCGCCTTCCGCCAAAACCGCGCCGCTTCCCCGGGGCTGTCCAAATTTTTCCTGCCTGGAACATTATAATATACCCCCGGCCTGAAATCCAGGGGTATTTCAAATTTTCGTGCGACAGGATTCGGCAGGGGATGACAAAAACCATAGATCATAAAATATCAAACCGCTTTTCGAAACCGCTGCTTTAGCTGACTTGCAATCCGAAATTCCAGTGAAAAAGTAAATTCCACCGCCCTTTAAAATTTGGCGTATTTTATATATTTT
>CANQTH010000018.1 GCA_947626795.1 uncultured Lachnospiraceae bacterium | reverse complement strand
AAAAAAGCCGATGGAAAGACGTATTACAGCGGGTGGAGCGGCAAAAAAAGCGTAAAGATAAAGAAAAAATAAAAAGGGGCGTATCATGAAAAAAGCCATATTGAGTTTTGGTATATTGTGCAGTATTCTGCTGACACAGGCTCCGACGCCAATCGAGGCAGCCAAAGACGGGCTGCCCGGATTGAGCGTCGCGGATGCGGCGGCAGATTATGCGGATGAAAATGGAAAGGGGCTGAATGTAGAATACCATACGCAGGATGAGATCAGGAACTATATCAAGGAATGTGACGCGGGATTGAGGGATGAAGCGGTTTTTGAAAAAGAGCCGAATCCCCATAATCCTTACGAGCCGGGGAAGCTGTCAAGCCAGACGCTGGAAAGCTCGCTTCAGATGCTCAATCTGATCCGCTACATCGCAGGAGTTCCATATCAGGTCAAGCTTTCCGACAAGCTGAATGAAGAGGCGCAGGCGGCCGCTCTTTTAAATTGCGTGAATGGCGAATTGAGCCATACGCCGAAAAAACCGGGCGATATGGACAACGCATTATATGCTTTGGGATATGCGGGAAGCCAGTCGTCGAATCTCGCCGATGCAATGATCAACATAAATGCCACGCTGTTGTGGTCCTGGATGGCGGATCGAGATGACGTCAATATTGACCGTGTCGGGCATCGGCGTTGGATCCTGAACCCTTCTTTGGGAAATGTTGGATTTGGGATGGTAAAAGGCGGGTTACGGGAAAGCTATTTTGCGATTTCCATATGTGACCAGAGCAATACAACAGCATGGCAGAGCGGAGTGGCATGGCCGGCACAAAATATGCCGACTTATATGATCGACCCCTATGTCCCATGGTCCGTTTCCATGGGAATCCCGCTTAACAAAGAAGACATCCAGGTAACGCTGGTGCGGAGAAAAGACCAGAAGACCTGGCGGTTTTCCAGTGAATCCGCAGACGGTTATTTTAATGTAAACAATGGCGGGTATGGACAGAAGGGCTGCATTATTTTCCGACCGGAAGAGGGTTCAGTCAGGGAATATGCCGACGGTGACACCTATGACGTGACGATAACGGGACTTCCGGATGGAGATGTGTCCTATTCCGTCAATTTCATGAGCGAGCATGTGTATTCTGTTCAGGTCGCAAAAGCCGCCCCGGGCAAAAATGGCAAGATCACGAAAACCTGCTCCGTCTGCGGCGAAGAAACAGAAACCGTGATCTATGCGCCAAAGACGGTGAAATTCGCGAAAGCCTCCTATGCCTATAACGGCAAGGCTCATAAACCCGCCGTCACCGTAAGGGACAGCAAAGGCAAAGCATTAAGATCCGGCACGGATTACACGGTAAGCTATCCGTCCGGCTGCAAGGACGTGGGCAGTTACGCAGTAACCATCCACTTCAAGGGGAACTATACAGGAAGCAGGAAGGCAAGTTTTACAGTCGTTCCGAAAGGAACCAGCCTTTCCAAGCTCACCGCGAAAAAAAATGGTTTTGCCCTGAAATGGAAAAAGCAGCCCGTCCAGGTCACGGGCTACGAGATCCAGTATTCTACCAGCAGCAAGTTTGCAAAGAAAGCGACACAGACCGTAACCGCGAAGAAGGGCAGGACGTCCAGGACGGTTTCCGGATTGAAAGCGAAGAAGAAATATTATGCGAGGATCCGTACTTATAAGACGGTGAAGATAAACGGAAGCTCCAGCAACCTTTATTCAAGCTGGTCGAAGGCAAAGAATGTGAGAACAAAGAAGTAAAATATGTTAGCGGGCCTGGCTCATGCCCGCAAGAATAAATTCTCTTCCAACGTACATACTAATTATGGAAAATATGATGTACGCGGGAAGGGAATTTTATTTTATGGAAGAAAAGGAAAAGCAACAGGAACAGGAGCAAGAGCAGGGCAGGAACGAAGCGATCGAGGACATGGGGCAGATCACCCTGGAAAACGAGGCGCTGCGGCACAAGATCCACCTGCTTTCCATCATTGGGGAGATCGAGGGGCATGAGACGCTTTCGCCCAATGCGAAGACGACGAAATACGAACACGTCCTGCCGACGCTGGCGTCGATCGAGGACGACAGCAGCGTGGACGGCGTGCTGATCCTGATCAATACCGTGGGCGGGGACGTGGAGTCCGGGCTGGCGATCGCCGAGATGATCGCGTCCTTGAGCAAGCCGACCGTCTCGCTCGTATTGGGCGGCAGCCATTCCATCGGCGTCCCACTGGCCGTTTCCACCGATTATTCTTATATCGTGCCGACCGGGACCATGGTCATCCATCCGGTGCGCTTAAACGGGCTGGTGATCGGCGCGCCGCAGACTTACGATTATTTTCAGCAGATGCAGGACCGGATCACGGGATTTGTCGCAAGCCATTGCTTCGCGACCCAGGAGCAGTTGGAAAAAATGATGATGAACACCAGTATGCTGACGAAGGACCTGGGGACGATCTTAGTCGGGAGCGAGGCCGTTTCCGAGGGCATCATCAACGAGGTCGGCGGCATTGACGAGGCGATGAAGAAGCTCCATCAGATGATAACGGAGAGGGCGGAAGAAAAAACCGAAGAAAAAACTGTATAAAATTTGAATGACATTTTTGGGCAAATGTGCTAAACTGTTATGGAAACGCTGGTTGTGCGGCGTTTCCTTGGAAATGCAAGATACAGTTTAGGAGGAAAGTCCATGGCGTCAAAAGCTAAAAATACAGCAAAGGCAAAAAGCGCGAAGAAAGGCGGGAACGCGGGGAAGGGCGCCCCAAAGCCGTCGTTCAAAAGCGAGATCGCGCTTTTGGTGATCTTAGCGGTATGCATGATCTTATTTATCAGCAATTTTGGGATCGGAGGATTCCTCGGGGAAAAGATCAGCTATCTGAATTTCGGGCTGTTCGGCCTGGTGGCGTATGTGTTCCCCGTATGTTTTTTTGTCGGGGCGGCTTTTTTTGTGTCGAACCGCGACAACGGGGCCGCATATGTGAAAATTGCCGCGGGCGTGGTCTTCGTGGCGTTTTTATGCCTGTTTTTGGAGCTGCTCGCAGAAAACCCGCAGGGCTACAAGATCGGGGAGTCTTTTTTGCGTTCCGCGGAACATAAGACGGGCGGCGGGGCGCTGGGCGGCATATTGGCGGCCCTGCTCTGTCCGGCGGTCGGCACGGTAGGCGCTTATGTGATCGACCTGATCGCGCTCATCATTTCCCTGGTGCTGATCACGGAACGCTCTTTTTTGGGCGGCGTTACGCGCGGCAGCCGGAAGGTGTACGACACGGCGAAAGAAGATGCGGCAAAGCGCAGGGAAGCGAAGGGAGCGCGCCGGGAGGAGCGCGCGCAGAGGCGCATGGACAAAAAAGCGGAAGGCGTGGCGCTAAACACGAAGATCACCCCGGCGAGGAAAACGTCCCTTAGCAACATCAGCGAGCTGAAAGCCCCGGCGGAGCCGAAGCCTTTGGAAGAGAAAAAGGCGGAAGAGGAAAAGCCGCTGGACGATATCGTGCAGGAGGCGATCGCGGAGCCGATCGTCGTGGAAAAAGTACATAGGAAATTCAACCGCCGCAAAGAGCCGAAGCCCGTGACCGAGGACGAGCTTTCCTCGCTGGAGATCCCCGGGTTTGAGGAGCCGGGCGCAGGCGGCGGGACTTTGCCGGACTTTGCGGAAGGCGGCGCGGACGGGGGACTCTTTCCAGCGTCGGAAGCGGAGGACGCCATGAACGAGGATATTGACCAGATCTTAAATTCCATTTTGGAATACGACGACGGGAGCGCGGACGCGCAGGCGTCCGGAGGCATGGGCGGAAACAGTTCCTTCGGGGAAGAAATGGAATTTTTATCCAAGACGTCTTTTGACGCGGCAGGAAGCGGCGGCGCGGAGGCGTTTGCCGGGACGGAAACAGAGGGGCAGATCCCGTCGGGAGACGCGTTTGGAACGTCGGATCTTGGAATATCGGATCTTGGGACATCAGATCTTGGGACGTCAGATTTTGGAACGTCAGGTCTTGGGATATCGGATCTTGGGACGTCAGATTTTGGGACGGCCGCGCCGGATGCGTTTTCACAGGAGACGGACGCCGGGATGAGCCAGTCCGTATGGGACGGAAGCGCGCCGGATGCGCCTTGGGATGAGCCAGACCAGATTGCGGGGAGTGCGCCAGCCCAGGCCGCGCCAGGCAGCGCCATGAGCCAAACCGCACAGGGCAGCGCCATGGGCCAAACCGCGCCAGGCAGCGCCATGGGTCAGGCCGCGGCAGGCAACGCCGCGCCAAGTCCGGTCAGGAAGCCGTATCAGTTCCCTCCCGTCTCGTTATTGGAGAAAGGAGACAGCAGGCAGGGCGACTCCCGAAAACTTTTGCAGGAAACGGCATTGAAATTACAGCAGATATTGAAAAATTTCGGCGTCAATGTTACCATAACGGATGTAAGCTGCGGGCCGAGCGTCACGCGGTACGAGTTACAGCCCGAGATGGGCGTGAAGGTCAGCAAGATCGTGAACCTTTCGGACGACATCAAATTGAACCTCGCGGCGACGGATATCCGGATCGAGGCACCGATCCCGGGCAAAGCGGCCGTTGGGATCGAAGTCCCCAACAAAGAGAAGGTCATGGTGCGCTTCCGCGACATGATCGAATCCGAGGAATTTAAGAGCCATAAATCCAACATCTGCTTCACGGCGGGGAAGGATATCGGCGGGCAGGCTGTCGTGGCGGACATTGCCAAGATGCCGCATTTGCTGATCGCGGGGGCGACAGGTTCGGGGAAATCCGTGTGCATCAACACGATCATCATGAGCATCCTCTATAAAGCCAACCCGGAAGACGTGAAACTGATCCTGATCGACCCCAAGGTCGTGGAGCTGAGCGTATACAATGGAATCCCGCATTTGCTGATCCCGGTGGTCACGGATCCGAAGAAGGCGGCCGGGGCGCTGCATTGGGCGGTTTCGGAGATGACGGACCGCTACCAGAAGTTTTCCGATTACCAGGTGCGCGACTTAAAGGGCTACAACCAGAAAGTCGCGGCCATCGCGGACGTGGAAGACGACACGAAGCCCCAGAAGATGCCGCAGATCGTCGTGATCGTGGACGAGCTGGCGGATCTTATGATGGTAGCCCCGGGCGACGTGGAGGACGCGATCTGCCGCCTGGCCCAGCTTGCGCGGGCGGCTGGCATCCATTTGATCATTGCGACGCAGCGCCCGTCCGTGGACGTCATTACCGGGCTGATCAAGGCGAATATGCCATCGCGGATCGCTTTTTCCGTTTCTTCCGGCGTGGATTCCAGGACGATCCTGGACATGATCGGCGCGGAAAAGCTTTTAGGCAACGGGGATATGCTCTTTTACCCGCAGGGATATCCGAAGCCGCTTCGGGTCCAGGGGCCGTTCGTGTCGGATTCCGAAGTGGAGGCGGTCGTGGATTTCTTAAAGAAGCAAAGCTCCGTCGTGTACAATGAGGAGATCGCGGAAAAGGTGAACACAGCCTTATCCGGCCCGTCCGGCCAGAACGCGGGCGGCGTGGACGGCAGGGACGCCTATTTTGCAGAGGCCGGGAAATTTGTCATTGAAAAGGACAAAGGCTCGATCGGGATGCTGCAAAGGATGTTCAAGATCGGCTTCAACCGCGCGGCGAGGATCATGGACCAGTTGGAAGAGGCTGGCGTGGTCGGCGCGGAAGAGGGGACGAAGCCGCGGAAGATCTTGATGACGATGACAGAATTTGAAACTTATTTGGGAGAGCATGACAGCCAGGCCTAAAGAACCAGAGCAAAAAAGGCGGGCTGCCATGCAAGGCACGCATAAGATACAGGAGGGAATATGAAAACGGATATTCAGATCGCACAAGAGGCGGAAATGGCCAACATCACGGATGTGGCGGCGCAGCTGGGGATTTCGGAAGATGATCTGGAGCTGTATGGGAAATACAAGGCGAAGCTGTCCAACCGCCTGATGGAGCAGATCAAGGACCGAAAGGACGGGAAGCTGATCTTAGTGACGGCGATCAACCCGACCCCGGCCGGGGAAGGGAAGACGACGACGAGCGTGGGCCTTGGAGAGGCATTTGGGAAAATGGGGAAAAAGGCGGTTCTTGCGCTGCGCGAGCCGTCGTTAGGCCCGTGCTTCGGCATCAAGGGCGGGGCGGCCGGGGGCGGCTATGCGCAGGTCGTCCCGATGGAAGACTTGAACCTGCATTTTACCGGGGACTTCCACGCCATCACGTCGGCGAACAACCTGCTCGCCGCGCTGCTCGACAACCACATCCAGCAGGGCAACGAGCTGGGCATCGACCCGAGGCAGGTCGTGTGGAAGCGCTGCATGGACATGAACGACCGCGTGCTGCGCAATATCGTTGTGGGGCTTGGGAGCAAGGCGGACGGCATGACGCGGGAGGACCATTTCGTCATCACCGTCGCGTCCGAGATCATGGCGGTCTTATGCCTGGCGGACGATATGGCGGACTTGAAACGGCGGCTTGGGCGGATGATCGTCGCGTATGATTTTGACGGAAAGCCCGTAACGGCGGACGACTTGAAGGCGACGGGGGCGATGGCGGCCCTGTTAAAGGACGCCTTGAAGCCGAATCTGGTCCAGACTTTGGAGCATACGCCTGTGATCGTGCATGGCGGGCCGTTTGCGAATATCGCCCACGGCTGCAACAGCGTCCGCGCGACGAAGGCGGCCTTGAAGCTGGCGGATTATGTAGTGACGGAGGCGGGCTTCGGCGCGGATCTGGGCGCGGAGAAATTCATGGACATCAAGTGCCGCATGGCCGGGCTAAAGCCGGACGCCGTCGTTTTGGTGGCGACCGTGCGCGCGTTAAAATACAACGGCGGCGTACCGAAAGCGGATCTTGGGAAGGAGAACCTCGCCGCGCTGGAAAAAGGGATCGCGAACCTGGAAAAGCACATTGAGAACCTGCAGAAATACGGCGTCCCGGTCGTCGTGACGCTCAATTCCTTCGTCACGGACACGGAAGCCGAGACGTCTTTCATCGAGCAGTTCTGCAAAGCGCGCGGCTGCGCGTTCGCGCTCTCCCGGGTATGGGAGCTTGGGGGCGAGGGCGGGATCGCGCTCGCGGAAAAAGTGTTAGAGACGCTGGAAACGAAGCAAAGCGATTTCAAGCCTCTTTATGAGGACGGTCTTTCCCTTACGGAGAAGATCGAGACGGTCGCGAAAGAGATCTACGGCGCGGACGGTGTGACGTACGCCCCGGCTGCGCTGAAGGAATTAAAGCGGATCGAAGCGCTCGGCATGGGGAATTTTCCGGTCTGCATGGCGAAGACGCAGTATTCCCTGTCGGACGACCAGACGAAGCTCGGTCGGCCAACCGGGTTTTCCATCCATGTCCGCGAGGCCTACGTCTCGGCGGGCGCGGGATTCGTGGTGGCCATCACGGGAGCGATCATGACGATGCCGGGCCTTGGCAAGTCCCCGGCGGCATATCAGATCGACGTGGACGACGACGGGGTCATCACCGGGCTGTTTTAGGCATACTGTTCTAAGGGGCAGCGGCAAATATGCAACGTAAGGAAAAAGGGCCAGACCCGCGCCTTGACAGCGTTGGAAGGGGCGGGCTTTGCAAGAGGAAAACGGCTGTGTTTGAGGAAGCCGAAGGAAACGGCTGTGTTTAAGGAGGAAATCATGGCGGCGATCATAGATGGGAAAAAAATCTCAGGACAGATAAAAGACGAGCTGAAAGAAAAAGTCTCGGCATTGAAAAAAGAAGGGAAAACAGGCGCGCTGGCGGTCATCCAGGTGGGGTCGGACCCGGCTTCCAGCGTTTATGTGAGGAACAAGAAGAACGCCTGCGCCTACATAGGGATAGAGTCCCTGGCGTACGAGCTTCCGGAAGAGACGTCGGAAAAAGAGCTGCTTGGCCTGATCGAGGAGCTGAACGAGAAGGAAGAAGTGAGGGGGATCTTGGTGCAGCTCCCGCTCCCGCCGCACATTGACGAAGGAAAAGTCATCCTTGCGATCCGTCCGGAAAAGGACGTAGACGGGTTTCATCCGCAGAGCGTCGGATCCATGGTGATCGGGGAAAAGGGCTTCGTTTCCTGCACCCCGGCGGGCGTCATCCAGCTTTTGAAGCGTTCCGGCGTGGAAATCGAAGGGAAGCGCTGCGTCGTGGTCGGCAGGAGCAACATCGTGGGCAAGCCGATGGCCCTTCTGATGCTCCGCGAGAACGCCACGGTCACGATCGCCCATTCAAGGACAAAAAATCTGCCGGAACTCTGCAGGCAGGCGGATATCCTGATCGTCGCGGTCGGCAAGCCGCAGATGATCGGCACGGAGTATGTCAGGGAAGGAGCCGTCGTCATTGACGTTGGGATTCATCGGAACGCGGACAATAAGCTGTGCGGCGATGTGAAGTTTGACGAGGTGGAGAAGATCGCGTCCGCGATCACCCCTGTGCCGGGCGGGGTCGGGCCGATGACGATCGCGATGCTGATGGCCAATTGCGTGCAGAGCATAGAAGAGGGGTAACGGATGAAATGTGCAAATTGCGGGGCGGAGATCAGGTTGGGCTGCGTCTATTGCCCTGTTTGCGGGAAGGAAGCCCAGATCGTTTCGGATTACAACCTTTTGGAGGATGATTTTTTACGGGATGTATTAAAGGAAAAAGAGCAGGAGGCGTTTGAGAAAGGCGCGGCAAGCCCGAAGGCAAAGAAGGCGGCGAAGGCGAAAGACGGGAAAAAAGAGGTTTCAAAAGCGAAGGCCGCAAAAAAACGCTCGCTGAAATGGCCGATCGTGGCGATCGTTGCGCTGCTTGTGCTGGTGGCAGGTCTGATCTTGGCCGTGCGGCTCAAAAACGAGAACTCTTACGATTACCAGATGGAACAGGCAGGGCAATATCAGAAGAGCAAGGACTACGGCCGCGCGAAGAAATGCCTTGACCGCGCGTTAAAATTGCAGGAAGACAGCCTGGACGCCCGTTTCATGCTGGCGGAGATCTCGCTCTCGCAGGGGAACGAGGACGACGCGAAATCCATGCTGGAGGAGATCTTGAAGATAGACGGGAAGAACAAAGAAGCGTATCGCCAGTTGATCGGCATTTATGCGGATGAAAAGGATTACGACGCGGTCATCGCGCTTTCGGACGGCGTGACGGATGCGGAACTGCTCGCGCTGTTTGACGATTACCTCACGGACACGCCCGTCCTGACGCCGGACGGCGGGAATTTCCAGCAGGAGACGGAAGTGCGGATCTCCGGTGAGGAAGGGAGCGCGATCTACTATACGAAGGACGGCTCGGACCCGAAGCAGGGTGCTACGTATATCGGGCCGATTTCGGTCATGCCGGGCGAAGACGTTACGATCCGCGCGATCGCCTGCAACGAGTTTGGGATCTACAGCGAAGAGGCAAGCGGGGAATTTTGGGTAGAACGCCAGAAGC
Source organism: uncultured Lachnospiraceae bacterium (assembly GCA_947626795.1). Classification (GTDB taxonomy): domain Bacteria; phylum Bacillota; class Clostridia; order Lachnospirales; family Lachnospiraceae; genus Petralouisia. Next base: position 33,820 of record CANQTH010000018.1, on the reverse strand, counting down.
CAGGCCCGCCTAAGGTGACGCCGGATGGCGGGAATTTCTACGGGCCGCAGACGATCTCCATCTACGTGCCGGAAGGATGCGACGCTTATTATACATGGGACGGAACGGTCCCGACCGAAAGCTCCGCCCGGTATACGCAGCCGATCGCCGTCCCGGAGGGGAACAACATCCTTTCCGTTGCGCTGTTCGATTCGTACGGCATGCGCTCCGATGTGGTGAAATGCAATTATATCTATATGCCGTGAGCGGAGGCAACAGTCCCCCGGATCTTCATATTATATTTTATGGCGGGCGCAAATGGCTTTTTTGGCTTTCAGGGCCGCGCGGGATGCGCGCGGCGGTCGGGATGCGCCAGTGGGAAGCCATTTTGCGCGCCGCTTAGATCATGATGGAAGATACTGGGTCAGGAGCGGTTTTATGGGAAGATTAGTGATAGATGGCAACAGCGTATACGAATTGGATGAAGACTGCCTTCGGAAGAAAGGCCTTCTGCCGCAGGCGGGCCAAAAAGACGGCGGCATCTGGGGCAGGCCGGAGCCGGGCAAGCCCTGGAAACCGGATCAGGACGGTAACAGGAAGCGGCATTGAACGCCCAGAATGCCTAAGAGAAAAAACGGGCGCGAAAACAGCCCATAAGGCCGGGCCGCGCATGGAACGACATATGCGCGGCCCTGTTTTTGATCGACCGAAAACAGGATGCGCGCGGGCTTGTCCCATGCATTGAGTAACCAGTTCATCTTTTGGCCTTACAATTACGGCATCCATCTGGCCAAGAGAACGGGGGACGGCGCGCCAAATGGCGCCGTCCCCCAGGCAGATGTTCTTGCGGCCGCTTTTCGCTTAGAACCCGCAGCCGTTGTTGCCGCCGCCTAAGCCGCCGCAGCAGCAGAGCAGCAGGATGAGCCACAGGCAGTTATTGCCGTTCCCGCAGCCGTCCCCGTTGTTCATCAGGCTGCTGCCGTTTCCGCCGCAGCAGGAGAGCAGGATGATGATCCACAAAAGGGAAGAGCACCCGTTGTTGTTGTCGTCACACCCACATCCACAGTTTGTCGCAGCTAAATCACTCATGTCTGAATCCTCCAAATTTTTGATTACACTGTATCATATGCCCGCGGCTTGTATGTGTTTCAGCGGATCAAAAAATTTTTTTGTAAAAATCCCGATAGTCTGTTATAATGGGAAGGAAAAGCATCCTGGCAAAGACGCCAGGGGCCTTCCGAAAGGGGAAATGCGCATGGATACAGTTGTGATCCTGGACAATGACAACAAGTGGATCCTCAATTATAAGCGGATGTTATCCAATTTTCCGGAAGAAGCGGAGTTTCGCTTTTTCCAGCAGCCGGAGGCGGCGATGGAGTACCTGTCGTCCAACCAGGCGGCCGTGTTCGCCTGCGAGATGGATATGCCGCTCATGTCCGGGGACGAGGCCTTGAGCATGGTGGAGATGATGTCCCCGGATACGGTGGGGATCGCCATCATGCAGGGAAGGGAGGCCGCGAAGGCCTTGGATATCTTCAATCGGCATCAGATCCATAAGCTGATCGTGAAGCCGTTCTCGTTCCCGGAAGAGATCCAGGGGCCGATCCGCTCCGCCCTGGCCCATTACCGGGAACAGATCGAAAGCGGCAGGCATTACCGGGAGATGATCCAGGAGTTTGCGGCGGTGAACCGGAAGCAGGATCAGATCCTCGCGGGGATGGAGGAGAAAAAGCAGCGGTACGACGGCATTTTCGACGTGGCGGCCGGGATCATACGCGGGAACATCCATTCCGAAGCGGCGCGCCTTACGCCGGAGGAAAATAAGCGGATCACCGGATTTTGCGTGGATCTGCTGCATGAATTTATGCATTATTACCTGTTCGAGGAGCGGAACAGCGTGTTCCAGATCAATTTTTTGCTGAACCTGTTCCATTTCCCGGGCAAGTCCCGCAGCTTCAAGATCTTAAACGAGACGGGGAAGGATATCCCGCAGGCCACGATGCAGAAGCTCTCCTACGGGATCTTCCTGGGCGGATATTACTGCAGGCAGGCGCTGGCAAAATACCGCGCGTCGGTCAAGATCAGCATAGAGGGGCCGTATTACGCGCTGCAGATGGACTGCGAGCATCCGACGGACGGGGATGTCTTCCTGTTCGGGGAGGAAGCCCGCTTCCGGCTACGCCGATTTTTAGAAGAAATTGCAGGAAAAATGTCAGATCATATGGAATTAGAGGTAAAAGATGCAGGATTTTCTGCAAAATTGCATTACAGGCAGGAAACATGAAGCGGAATGAGAGGTTGTCATGTTGCGGGGAGAGTTTTTAGGGAATGCCGTCAACGATTCCTTGGGTCAAAAAGTCTTCCGGGCGATCCGGGAAGACATCCTGTCGGGGCGGTACCGACGGGAAGAAGCCTTGAAGGAAGTCTCGATCGGACAGGAGCTTGGGGTAAGCCGCACCCCGGTACGGGAGGCGCTGCGGCAGTTGGAGCTGGAGGGGCTGGCCCGGATCATCCCCAACAAAGGCGCGTACGTCGTGGGATTCACGGCACAGGATATCCGGGACATCTATGAGATGCGCGCTCTGCTGGAAGGGATGTGCGCAAGGCGCGCCGCGCGCATGGCAACGGAAAGACAGATCGAGAAGATGGAAGAGGCCGCCTGCCTGGCGGATTTCCATGCCCGGAAAGGGAACCTTGCGCAGGTGGAGGAATGCTGCCGCGCGTTCCACGCCTTTTCTTATGAGGCGGGCAACAGCAAGATGCTGGAATATGCGCTGAGGAATTATTATTCTTACCTGCGGCAGGCGCACAGGGCGATCCTGGCGGCGGAAGAGCGCGCGGCGCAGTCGCTGGCGGAGCATAAGGACGTTTTGGCGGCGGTGAAGGCGCGGGAGGAAGGACGGGCGGAAGAGGCCGCCTGCGCGCACGTTTGGCATGCCATGCAATACATTGATACATATGGATGGGATAAAATATCGTAACAGGAGGACAGGAAAATGGAAAAGATCAAGATGACGACGCCGTTAGTGGAGATGGATGGGGACGAGATGACCCGCATCCTTTGGAAGATGATCAAGGACGAGCTGATCTGCCCGTTCGTGGACTTGAAGACGGAGTATTACGACCTGGGGCTGGAACATCGCAACGAGACGGACGACCAGGTGACGTTCGATTCGGCTAACGCCACGAAAAAATACGGCGTGGCCGTGAAATGCGCGACTATCACGCCGAACGCCGCGCGCATGGAGGAGTACAGCTTAAAGCAGATGTGGAAAAGCCCGAACGGGACGATCCGCGCAATTTTAGACGGGACGGTCTTCCGCGCGCCGATCACGGTAAAGGGGATCGAGCCGTGCGTGAAGAACTGGAAGAAGCCGATCACGATCGCCCGCCACGCCTATGGCGACGTATATAAGGCGAGCGAGATGAAGATCCCGGGCGCCGGGAAATGCGAGCTTGTCTTTACGGCCGCGGACGGCTCTCAGACGAGAGAATTGATCCATGAATTTGACGGCCCGGGCGTCGTCCAGGGACAGCATAACTTAAACGGCTCGATCGAGAGCTTCGCGAAAAGCTGCTTCCATTACGCGCTGGACACGAAGCAGGATCTGTGGTTCGCGACGAAGGACACGATCTCCAAAAAATACGACCACACGTTTAAAGATATCTTCCAGGAGATCTATGAGAAGGAATTTGACGCGCAATTCAAGGAGGCCGGGATCGAATATTTCTATACGCTGATCGACGACGCCGTCGCGCGCATCATGAAAGCGGAGGGCGGCTTCATCTGGGCGTGCAAGAATTACGACGGCGACGTCATGAGCGACATGGTAAGCTCCGCGTTCGGCTCTCTGGCGATGATGACTTCCGTCTTAGTCTCCCCGCAGGGCTATTATGAGTACGAGGCCGCGCACGGGACGGTGCAGCGCCATTACTACAAGCACTTAAAGGGCGAGGAGACGTCCACCAATTCCGTGGCCACGATCTTCGCCTGGACGGGCGCGCTGCGCAAGCGCGGGGAGCTGGACGGCATCCCGGAATTATGCGGTTTTGCGGATCGGCTGGAACGCGCGTGCGTGTCCACGATCGAGTCCGGGAAGATGACGAAGGATCTCGCGCTGATCACGACGCTTGAGAACCCGACCGTCTTAAACAGCGAAGGGTTCATCAAAGAGATCCGCAAGACGCTGGAAAGTTTAGGATAAAGGAGAAAAGAAGCATGGTTTTAGCCTGCCAGAATGTCAGCAAGTCGTTTGGCGCTGACAAGATCGTACAGAACGCGTCGTTCCAGATCGAAGATTATGAGAAAGCCGCGGTCGTAGGCGTCAACGGGGCCGGGAAGACGACTTTGCTGCGGATCCTGGCCGGGGATCTGGAGGCGGACGACGGAGCGGCGGTCCTCTCAAAGGGCAAGACTCTGGGCTATCTGCCCCAGAACCCCGATATCTCGGGCAACCGGAGCATTTACGAGGAGGTTCTGTCCGCAAGGGGGGACTTGATCGCCATGCAGGAAGAGCTTGTCCGCATGGAGGATTCGATGAGCCGATGCGCCGGGGAAGAACTGGAGCGCCTGATGGAGGGCTACAATCGGCTCAGCCACGAATTTGAGCAGAAAGGCGGCTCTTTTTATAAGAGCGAGGCTGTCGGCGTCCTGAAGGGACTTGGCTTTTCCGAGGAAGAGTTTGGGAAGCATATGCAGGAATTGTCCGGCGGGCAGCGGACGCGGATCTGCTTAGGCAAGCTCCTTGCGGCGCGGCCGGACGTCATTTTATTGGACGAGCCGACGAACCACTTGGACATCGGCTCGATTTCCTGGCTGGAAACGTTCCTCTCCAATTACAAGGGCGCGGCGGTGATCGTGTCCCACGACCGCTATTTTCTGGACCGCGTGGTGGGAAAAGTGATCGAGGTAAGCGGCGGGAAGGCGACAGTATTTTCCGGCGGGTACAGCGATTATTCCAAGAAGAAAGCGCAGATGCGGGAGTCGCTCCTGCGTCAGTATTACAACCAGCAGCGGGAAAAGAAGCGCCAGGAGGAAGTCATTGAGAAGCTAAGGTCCTTCAACCGGGAGAAGTCCATAAAAAGGGCGGAAAGCCGGGAGAAGATGTTGGATAAGATGGAACTGATAGAAAAGCCGACGGAGGAAAACGCAGAGATCCATCTGACGCTGGAACCGCGGGTCGTCAGCGGAAACGACGTGCTGGGCGTAGAGGGCTTAGCAAAGTCGTATCCGGGTCAGCCGCTGTTTTCCGGCCTTTCCTTTGATGTCAAGCGCGGGGAGCGCGTCGCCTTGATCGGGGACAACGGGACGGGGAAAACGACGATCCTAAAGATCATCAACGGCATGACGGACGCGGACGCGGGGACAGTGCGCCTTGGGACGAATGTGCATATCGGGTATTATGACCAGGAACACCAGGTGCTGCACGCGGAAAAGACGCTGTTTGAAGAGATCTCGGACGACTACCCGACGCTGACGAATACGAAGATACGGAACGTCCTCGCTTCCTTCCTTTTTACCGGGGACGAGGTGTTTAAGCGGATCGCGGATCTAAGCGGCGGCGAGCAGGGGCGCGTCGCCCTCGCCAAGCTGATGCTCTCCGAGGCGAATTTCCTGATCTTGGACGAGCCGACGAACCATTTGGACATCATTTCCAAGGAGATTTTGGAGCAGGCGTTAAATCATTACGCGGGAACCGTCCTTTTCGTGTCGCACGACCGCTATTTTATCAACAAGGCGGCGACTCGGATCTTGAGCCTGACGGATGGAAGCCTCATTAATTACCTCGGGGATTACGATTATTACCTGGAAAAAAGCAAAGAATCGGCGGCTGCCGGGGCCGCGGGCGGGCCTTCGGCCGGGAAGCCGCCCGCCGAGAGCGAGGGCAAGGCGGCCTGGAAGCAGAAAAAAGAGGAACAGGCAAGGCTCCGCAAATTGGAGAACGACCGGAAGCGGACGGAGGACGCCATTGAGAAAAAAGAGGCGCGCATCCAGGAGATCGAGGCGGAGTTCTCAGATGGGGCGATCGCCACGGACGCCGCGCGGCTGCAGGAGCTGCAGCAGGAATATGAAAAGGAGAAAGAGGCCTTGGACCTGCTGTATGACAAGTGGGAAGAACTCATGAATTGACAGAGGATTCTTTTTTCTTTATAATAGACATGACAGCCCGGCTTCGGGCGGCCCTGCGCGGGCAGGGCGGACGGGGAAGGCACCGCATCGTTTGCGGATCCGGAATGAAAAGACCGCGGCAGGAGATCCGAAAGGCAAAGCTGCCGCAGAAGATAAGAAGTGGTGGTATGGGGAAGAAGAAAAGCACGGATCATGGTTTTTTTGCCCTTGCGCAGAGCAGAACGCTCGCGCCTTTGGTCCTGGATCAGAAGTGGCACCATCTTTTTTCCGTGGACGGCAAGCCGAAAGAAGTGCAGAAGCTGGAGAAACGGGTAAATAAGCATTTGGCCCGGCAGGGGCATCTGAACCAGGAATGGAAAGAATTGAAAGGCTTAAAGAACAAGCTGATGAAGAATATCGTAGCGAACATGGAAGAAGCGGGCCATGAGTCATTGCGCCTTCAGGAGAACGGGCGGCTGATCACGGAGGTCAACGATCGCATGGACGCCTGCAAGAAGGAATTGGACGAGCTGCAGGGGCTGCTCGCCGAGGATAACGGAAAGCTGATGGCCGAGACGATGGAATATTGCTACGGCGTCATGGGCAGCAACGAGAAGGAGCGGGACGAGCTGGCCTCCTGGATCGCGAAGGCCAGGGTGGAGCTGAAGAAGAATATCATACGCAAGGAGACGGTCGAAGAGAAAAACCGGGAGATCTACGCATATCTGCATGATATTTTCGGCGCCCGCATCCTGGAAGCGTTCGACTTAAAATACGGCGACGAATACCGGAAGGCGGAAAAGCAGGAGGGGCAGTCTTAGCAGAATAGGCGCTAAGGCTGCTTTTCCCTTATCCGGGGCGTCCGCTGCCCCGGATTTTTGTGAAAGGGGGAAAGAAATTGGAGATCATAACCGACAGCAGGCAGATGAAGCAATGCGACGCAAATACGATCGGGCATTTCGGGGTCCCGTCCCTGGTCTTGATGGAACGGGCGGCCCTCGGGACGGCGGAGGAGATCGACGCGCGCCTCACAGAAGACGGGGCGCAGACAGGAAAAAAGAAGACGGTGCTTTGCGCCTGCGGCCTTGGGAACAATGGGGGCGACGGGATCGCGGTCGGCCGCCTGCTTTATCAGAAGGGATACGACGTCACGATCGTTATGCCGCCGGAACGCGCGCGCATTTCCGAGGAGACGAAGACGCAGATGGAGATCGCGAAACGCTACGGGATCCCCATTTTGGACAGCATTCCTGAGCGGGACTTTTCCGTCACGGTGGACGCTCTGTTCGGGATCGGGCTGAAACGCGACGTCGCTGGCGTTTACCGCGACTATCTGGAGCGGATGAACGGGCGGGGCGGGCTGAAAGTCGCCGTGGACGTCCCCTCGGGGATCCATTCGGATACTGGGGAGGTCATGGGGACCGCGTTTCGCGCCGACGTGACGGTCACGTTCGCGTACACCAAGGCCGGGCTTTTGTTTTACCCGGGCGCGGAATACGCCGGGGAAGTCCGCGTGAAGGACATCGGGATAGACGAGCGCAGCTTCTTGGGAGAGACGCCCGCCCTGTACCGGACCGAGGAAGCAGATCTTGCGCGGATCCCCAAGCGGCGCGGCTTTACCAACAAGGGGAGCTACGGGAAGGTTCTGACTGTGGCGGGGCGCAGGAACATGGCGGGCGCGGCGTTTTTAAGCGCGAAGGCGTCCTATGTCACGGGAGCCGGGCTGGTGAAGGCGTTCACGTCCGAGAAAAACCGCGTGATCTTGCAGCAGCTTCTCCCGGAAGCCATCCTCGCGACTTATGAGGAAGAGCCAAGCCCCTTGCTGAAGCCAAAGAAGAAAAAAGAACTGGAGCAGTCGCTTCTGCAGGAACTGGAGTGGGCCACGGCGGTCGTCGCAGGACCTGGGATCGGGACGGGAGAGACGGCGAAGGCCCTGGTGCAGGGCGTGCTTGGCCATACTTCCGTCCCCGTCGTCCTGGACGCGGACGGGCTGAACGTCCTCGCGGAGAACTTAGGCTGGTTAAAGCAGGCGGGCGCGCCCGTTATCGTGACGCCGCATTTAGGGGAGATGGCGCGCTTGACGGGCCTAAGCATCCCCGAGATACAAAAAAACCTGCCGCAGGTTGCGCGGGATTTCGCAAAGGAATATAATGTAATATGCGTGCTAAAGGACGCGAGGACGGTGACTGCGCTGCCCGACGGGCGCGCCTATGTCAATGCCAGCGGGAACAACGGGATGGCTGCCGCAGGCTCCGGGGACGTCTTAACGGGCGTGATCGCCGGGCTGATCGCCCAGGGGATGGACGTATGGGAGGCCGCTGTCGTCGGCGTTTACCTCCATGGTGCCGGGGCGGACAGGCGCGCAGAGGCTAAAGGAAAATACGCGCTGATGGCGCGGGACATCATCGACGGAGTCGGACAGGTGATGAAAGAACAGGAAGAAAGGCAACGATCATGAAAACATACAGCAGGGTCTATGCAGAGGTGGATCTGGACGCGATCCTCCACAATATGGAGCAGATGGAGCGGCGCATCGCAAAAGGCACGAAGATCATGGCCGTCATCAAGACGGACGGCTACGGGCATGGGGCGGTGCCGATCGGAAGGGAATTAGAGCGGCGGGAGTCCGTTTGGGGCTACGCGACCGCGACGGTGGAGGAAGCGGAGATTTTGCGCAGGAACGGCTTAAAAAAGCCGATCCTTGTCCTGGGGGCGACGTTCCCGGAGCAATATGGGAAGCTGGCAGAGCTGGGCGTCCGCCCGACCGTCTACTCCCTCGCGCAGGCGCGCGCCATGGAACAGTTTGCGCAGGAGACGGGGCAGGAGCTTCTCATCCATGTCAAGATCGACACGGGGCTTAGCCGCCTGGGGTTCCAGGCGACGGAAGAAGCCGCGGAAGAGTTAGAACAGATCGCCGGGATGCGCCATATGATATTAGAAGGAATCTTTACGCATTTCGCGAAGGCGGACGCAAAGGACAAGGGGATGGCGAACGGCCAGTTGGAGAAATTCCTGGAAATGCGGCGGCTTTTGGAACAGAAGGGCGTCTCGTTCCAGATGTCCCACTGCGCGAACAGCGCGGCGATCATTGATATGCCAAAAACCTGCATGAGCGTGGTGCGCGCGGGGATCAGCCTATACGGGATGTGGCCCTCGGACGAGGTGGACCGGAGCCGGCTGGATCTTCGCCCGGCGCTCTCCTTAAAAAGCCGCATCGTTTTCTTAAAGGAGCTGGAGCCGGGGCGCACGATCAGCTACGGCGCGACTTATGAGACGAAAAAGCGGCAGAGGATCGCCACGATCCCGGTCGGGTACGGGGACGGATACCCCAGGAGCCTTTCCAACCGCGGCCATGTGCTGATCCATGGGAAGGCGGCCCCGATCTGCGGGCGGATCTGCATGGATCAGTTCATGGTGGACGTCAGCCATATCCCGGAAGCAAGGGAAGGCGACGCCGTCATCCTGGTCGGGGAAGACGGGGACGAGCGGATCACGATGGAGGAGCTTGGGGACTTGTCCGGGCGGTTCAATTACGAATTCGCCTGCGACTTGGGGAAGCGCATCCCGCGCGTATACAAAAAAGGCGGGACGGTCACGGAGACAAAAGATTATTTCGGGGAATAGCTTCCGCGCGTGGCTTTGCGCCCGCCGCAGGGCGGGATGGCCGCTATTTTTGGGAATCGGCCGCATACACACGAAAAAATTGGGAAGAATAGGAAAGAACAACCTATAAAAGTTTTGGAGTGTGAGAAAAATGGTGATTCGCAGAGGAGACATTTATTATGCAGACTTACGCCCGGTGGTCGGCTCGGAGCAGGGAGGCGTCCGTCCGGTCCTGATCATACAGAACGACGTGGGGAACCGGCACAGCCCGACGGTCATCTGCGCGGCCATCACGTCGAAAATGAATAAGGCGAAGCTGCCTACCCATGTGGAGCTGGACGCGAAACGCTACGACCTGGTGAAGGATTCTGTCGTCTTGCTGGAGCAGCTCCGCACGATCGACAAACAGCGGCTGAAGGACAAAGTCTGCCGTTTGGACCAGGAAATCTTGAGAAAAGTAGACAAGGCGCTGGAGATCAGTTTGGAATTATATACATAAATCTTGACTATTCCGCCTTAAAATGGTATATTTCAAATGATTGCGGCGAAAGCTGGCGGCAGGCGTCCGGCCGGATGGCCATCGTAAAATACAAAGGGAAAAAGGAGTTAATAGAATGGATGATGGTGATAGTCCTCTCTTAGGGCTGGCGATATTTGTCTTCCTGGCGGCGGCGAACGGGATCTTGTACGGTTTCCTGGCCGCGCTTGAGGAGATCACGGAGAATCAGGTGAGAAAACGGGAAGAAGAGGGCAGCAAGCACGCCTCCTGGCTGCTTGGCGTCATGGATTCCCCCTACAAGACCAAGCATTCCATCCAGGTCATGACGACGTTCTTAAACTGCGTCCTGGGGATCTCTTTGGCGCGCGTGATGGGGAATCAGCTCATAAACGCGCTCCTGCCCAAAAGCCCGGATCCGGTCTTAGCGGCTTTGTGTTATGTGCTTGCGATGTTGGCCTGCGTGTTCCTGCTCGCGGTTTTTGGGATCATCGCGCCGCAGAAGATCGCGGCGAGGCGACCGGAGGCATGGCTGTTCGCGCTGGCCGGGCCTGTCCGGGGAGCCGTCCGGCTGCTGAAGCCTTACACGGCGCTCGCGGAGCTGCTTTCCAACCTGGCGGTCAGGCTCACCGGGGTCGATCCGAACGCGAGCTTCGACGACGTGACGGAAGAGGAGATCATTTCCATGGTAAAGGAAGGGCATGAACAGGGCGTCCTTCTGGAAAGCGAGGCGGAAATGATCCACAACATCTTCGCGTTCGATGAAAAAGAGGCGAAGGACATCATGACGCACCGCAAGCACGTTGCGGCGATCGACGGCAAGGCGCAGCTAAGGGATGTGCTGGAATTTATCCTGCAGGGGAATAATTCCAGGTTCCCGGTATATAAAGAGGACATCGACAACATCATCGGGATCATACATATGAAGGATGTCATGATCGAGAGCAGGAACGGGACGTACTTAGACTGGGCGGTGGAGGATATCCCCGGCCTGGTGCGGGAGGCGGTCTTCATCCCGGAGACGCGCAACATCAACGACCTGTTCAAGATGATGCAGTCCCAGAAGAACCATATCGCCATCGTTGTGGACGAATATGGGCAGACGGCGGGGATCGTCGCGATGGAGGACATCCTGGAAGAAATCGTCGGGAATATCTTTGACGAGTATGACAAGGAAGAGACGATGATCTCCCGGCAGGAAGACGGGGGATACCTCATGCGCGGGCTTGCGCCGTTCGACGACGTCTGCGAGATTTTGCAGATCACGCCGAAGGATACGGAATATGAGACGCTGAACGGCTACCTGATCTCCCTGATCGGGAAGATCCCCGGGGAGCAGGAGCAGTTTGAGCTGGATGCGGACGGATGGCATTTCCATGTGCTTTCCGTGCGGGACAAGACCATCCACACGGTGCGGGTGACGAAGGCGGCGGAGGAGCCGCCGGAAGACGGGGCGCCAAAGGAAGAGGAGGCCGCCGGGGCATGAGCGCCCAGCTTCGCAGGAAACCATAGGAAAAGACAGGAAGGGAAGAGGGAACAATATGTCAGGACATTCTAAATTTGCCAACATCAAGCACAAGAAAGAGAAGAATGACGCGGCAAAAGGGAAAATATTCACGATCATCGGCAGGGAGCTTGCCGTCGCGGTGAAGGAAGGCGGCGCGGATCCGGCGAATAACAGCAGGCTGCGCGACGTCATCGCGAAGGCGAAGGCGAACAATATGCCCAACGACACCATCGACCGCGGGATCAAGAAGGCGGCCGGGGACGCTGGATCCGTCAATTACGAATCCGTGACTTACGAGGGATACGGGCCGAACGGGACGGCGATCATCGTGGACGCGCTCACGGACAATAAGAACCGGACGGCTGCGAACGTCAGGAGCGCGTTTACAAAAGGAAGCGGCAACATCGGCGCGCAGGGGTGCGTGTCCTATATGTTCGACAAAAAAGGGCAGATCATCATTGACCGGGAAGAATGCGAGATGGAAGCGGACGATCTGATGATGCTGGCCTTAGACGCGGGCGCGGAGGATTTTTCGGAAGAGGACGACAGCTTCGAGATCGTCACGGATCCGGACGCGTTCAGCGAGGTGCGCCAGAAGCTGGAGGAAGAGGGGATCGCCATGGCGTCCGCCGAGGTGACGATGATCCCGCAGAATTTTGTGGAGCTTTCGGACGAGACGGCCCTCAAGAACCTGCAGCGGACGTTAGACCTTCTGGACGAGGACGACGACGTCCAGGCAGTCTACCACAATTGCTCCAACATAGAATAAATGGAACTTTCCTGAATAAAACCGGGGAAATGGCAGATACTACATAAAAAGGAGTTTGAGATGAGAAGAAGATGTAGTATCCGCCTGTTCCTTTCAGGCGTCCTGGCAGCCCTTGCGCTTGGGGCTGTTGCCGGATTTTTCGCCGGGACGCAAAAGCGGTGGCAGGCGTATGAGGAGCGGATCGCGTTATTAAAAGAGCAGAATGAGGAATTTCGCGCGCAGCAGGCGGAAGAAGGCCCGGCGCGGGAAGAGGCTGCGGAGAGCATCCAGATGGTAGAGCCGTACGCCTACGTGCTGTTGGCGGAGGACGGGTATGTGACGGTCTACCTTGCCGACCGCGAGACATATTTTTCGGCCACTGGAATACCGCTCGAACGTCTCCCGGAGGAATTGCAGCGGGAGATCGCGGAGGGGAAATTCATAAAAGGCGAAGAGGAACTTTACAGTTTTTTGGAAAATTACTCAAGCTAGCGTTAGAATAAGACTATGGGCAGAACGTATGATGTCATTGTTGCAGGGGCTGGCGCGGCGGGCCTGACCGCAGCGGTTCGGGCGGCGCAGAGAGGCGCCCGCGTCCTGATCTTGGAACACATGGGGCAGGCAGGGAAAAAAATCCTGGCTACCGGAAATGGAAAATGTAATTTTACGAACAAAAAGCAGGGCATTGCATATTACCGTGGCAAGAACCCTGCCTTTGTATTGCCTGTCTTTGCGCGGTTCGGGCTTGCGGAGACGCTGCGCTTTTTTGAGAGGCTGGGGGTGCAGCCCGTAGAAAAGCGCGGCGGCTGCTATTATCCGGCCAGCGGGCAGGCTTCTTCCGTCGTGGAGGTTTTGCTGATGGAATGCCGGAGGCTCGGGGTTGAGATCTTGTATGAGATCGGGATCCGCTCCATCCAAAAGAAAGGTAACTCCTTCTTTTTCCATACGAAGCAGGGGATCTTTGAGGGGAGATCCTGCATCCTCGCCACAGGCGGGAAGGCGGCGAAGAAGACGGGGAGCGACGGGAGCGGAAATCGATATATAGAGAAATTCGGACATAAATTGACAGATCTTGTGCCTGCCCTTGTACAATTGCAGGGAAAACAGTCATTTTTGAAAGAAATTGCAGGAATCCGTGCAGAATGCGGCGTGGAACTTTATGTCGGAAAGGAGAAGATCGCGGAAGATCTTGGGGAACTTCAGCTCACGGCGTTCGGCGTGTCCGGGATCCCCGTCTTCCAGGTCAGCCGCTATGCCTCGTACGCCCTTGCGCGCGGGGAGCAGGTCGCTGTCCGGCTCAACTTCCTGCCGGAATGGACGGCAGAGCAGGCAAACGAGCGGATCTGGCGGCGGTTCTCCGCCCACGGGGACGGGAAGACCGCGGAAGAGGCCTTAACGGGGCTTTTCCCCAAGAAACTGGGCCGCGTGCTGCTGTCAGAAAGCGGCGTCCCCTGCGAAAAGCCGGCCGCGCGCTGCTCTAAGAAAGAATGCGCCGCCCTTGCGCGCAAGGCGCGGCAACTGACGGTGGACATCATCGGAACGAAAGGATTTGACAGCGCCCAGGCGACGGCCGGGGGCGTCGATACAGAGGAGATCTTCCCGGAAACGATGGAGTCGCGCCTCGTGCCAGGGCTTTATTTTGCGGGCGAGGTCGTGGACATCGACGGGATGTGCGGCGGGTACAACCTGCAGTGGGCCTGGTCCAGCGGCTGGGTGGCCGGGGACTCCGCCGCAGGCGGCAAAAAAGGAGAGGAACATGATCAGGATTGAACAGCTAAAACTTCCCATTTCCCATACGAAAGAAGACCTTTTGGGGAAGATCGCCGGGACTTTGCGGGTAAAAAGCGGCGAGATCTTAGGATACCGCATCCGGAAAGAGTCCATTGACGCAAGGAAAAAGGACCGGATCGCATTCGTCTACACGGTGGACGTGGAGGTAAGGCAGGAGGCGGCCGTATTAAGGCGCGCCAGAGGCGGACACGTTTCCCTGGCAAAAGACGTCCCGTACCAGTTCCCGCCGGAAGGGGAGGCAAAGCTGCGCCATCCCCCGGTCGTCATCGGGGCGGGGCCGGCCGGGCTGTTCTGCGCCTATCTTCTGGCGGAACACGGGTACGCGCCCATCGTGGTCGAACGCGGGAAGCCCGTGGAGGAGCGCACAGAGGACGTCGCCCGCTTTTGGGCCGGAGGAAAGCTGGATCCAGGCTCCAACGTCCAGTTTGGCGAAGGCGGGGCCGGGGCCTTTTCCGACGGGAAGCTGAACACGCTGGTCAAGGACGCGAAGGGCAGGAACCGAAAAGCGCTGGAGATCTTGATCCGCCACGGCGCGCCGGAGGCGATCGGCTATCAGGGCAAGCCGCACATCGGAACGGACGTCTTAAAACGGGTCGTCGCGGATATGCGCAGGCAGATCGAGGAATGGGGCGGCACGTACCGCTTCGGGACCTGCGTGGAAAAGATGCGCTTCTCCGGCGGGAGTCTGGAGGCGCTGGCCTGCCGGGATCTGGCGACCGGGGAACGCGCGGTCCTGGAGACGGAACTTGCCGTGTTAGCGATCGGGCATAGCGCGCGGGACACCTTCCAGATGCTCTTGGAGGAAGGATTCTGGATGGAAGCGAAGCCGTTCGCCGTCGGGCTGCGCGTGGAGCATCCGCAGGCGGCGGTCAATGAGGCGCAGTACGGGGCGGACGCGGCGCGAAAGCTCCCGGCGGCGTCTTATAAGCTGACGGCCAATCTTGGGAACGGCAGGGGCGTGTATTCGTTCTGTATGTGTCCGGGCGGATACGTCGTCGACGCCTCCTCGGAGGCCGGGCGGCTTGCCGTCAACGGCATGAGCTACAGCGGGCGGGATGGGGCGAATGCGAACAGCGCCATCATCGTGACCGTGTCGCCGGAGGATTTCGGGGCGTCCGGCCCGTTAAGCGGCGTGGCGTTCCAAAGGAGGCTGGAAGAAAAGGCGTACCGGCTCGGGAACGGGAAGATCCCGCAGCAGCTTTTCGGGGATTTTGAGAACGGCAGGGCGACGGCCCGATACGGCGGATTCCCCTCCGCAGTGAAGGGGCAGAGCGCGTTTGGCGCGCTGCATGAATTATTTTCAACGGAGATCCGGGATTCCTTCTGCGCGGGGATGCATGAATTTTCCAAAAAAATCCGCGGGTTCGACCGGAAGGACGCCATCTTGTCCGGCGTCGAGAGCCGGACGTCCTCCCCGGTTCGGATCCCGCGGGATGAATTTTTCGAGAGCAGCAAAAAAGGGGTATACCCGTGCGGCGAGGGGGCGGGATACGCCGGAGGCATCTTGTCCGCGGCCATGGACGGGATGAAGGTCGCGGAGGCGATCGCCAGAAAATACCGAAGCCGCGAGGGATAAGACCGACGTCCCGGGATTGGGAAAGGCGGCGGGAAACAGGCCGCCAGGAAGTACGAAGCTGCGAGGGCCCGGGATTGGGGAAGGCGGCGGAAAACAGGCCGCCAGGAAGTACCGAAGCCGCGAGGGATCGGCCCCGCGGGGAAAGGAGGGAACGTTTATGGCAGCGTCAGGCTACACGCCAATGATGCAGCAATACATAGAAACGAAACAGGATTATCCGGACTGCATCCTGTTTTACCGTTTGGGGGATTTTTACGAAATGTTCTTTGAGGACGCCTTGACGGCCTCAAAGGAGCTGGAGATCACGCTGACCGGGAAGAGCTGCGGGCAGGAGGAGCGCGCGCCCATGTGCGGCGTGCCTTACCATTCCGCGGAGGGCTACTTGAACAAACTGGTGGCAAAAGGCTATAAGGTGGCGATCTGCGAGCAGGTGGAAGACCCCAAGATGGCGAAAGGCCTGGTAAAGCGGGAAGTGGTGCGCATCGTCACGCCGGGGACGAACTTGGACACGCAGGCTCTGGACGAGACGAAGAACAATTATATCATCTGCGTCGCGGCTTTCGAGGGGCAGACGTACGGCGTGTCCGTCGCGGACGTCACGACGGGGGATTACTACATGACGGAAGTGGAGGGGGAGGCGAAGCTTTTAGACGAGATCTACAAATTTTCCCCTTCCGAGATGGTATGCAACGATACGCTGTACGGGAGCGGACTGGAATTTGACGAGTTAAAGAGACGGCTCGGGATCGCGGTCTATCCGCTGGATTCCTGGTATTTTGACTATGCGACCGCCGAAAATACGCTTTTAAGCCATTTTAAGGTGTCAAGCCTGCAGGGACTGGGGATCGGGGATTACCGGAACGGAACGGTCGCGGCGGGGGCGTTGCTAAAATACCTTTACGAGACGCAGAAAAACAACCTTTCCCATATGACGTCCCTGCAGTTTTACCTGACGGGCAAATATATGGTATTAGACAGCGCGACCAGGCGGAACTTGGAGCTGGTGGAGACGCTGCGGGAAAAGCAGAAGCGCGGCTCCCTGCTCTGGGTGCTGGACAAGACGAAGACGGCGATGGGGGCGCGGATGCTGCGCGGCTTCGTGGAGCAGCCCCTGATCGACCGGGAGGAGATCGAGAAACGATTAGACGCGGTGGAGGCCTTGCACGTTGGCGCCCTGGCCAGGGAGGAGATCCGGGAATACTTAAATCCCATCTACGACCTGGAACGGCTGATCGGGCGGGTCACGTACCAGACGGCGAATCCCAGGGATCTGATCGCCTTTAAAAGCTCCTTAAAGATGCTCCCGTTCATCCGCGGCCTGCTGAAGGAATTTGACGTGCCCTTGTTACGGGAGATCTGGGCGGACATCGACAGCTTAGAGGACATCTGCAGCCTGATCGAGGCGTCGATCCTCGACGACCCGCCGATCTCCATCCGGGACGGCGGCATGATAAAGGATGGGTACGACGATGAGATCGACAGCCTGCGCAGGGCAAAGACCGAGGGCAAGACCTGGATCATGGAGCTGGAGGCGAAGGAACGGGAAAAGACCGGGATCAAGAACCTGCGCATCCGGTACAATAAGGTGTTCGGCTATTACCTCGAAGTGACGAAATCTTATCAGAACATGGTGCCGGATTATTATACAAGGAAGCAGACTCTCACGAACGCGGAACGTTACATCACGATGGAGCTAAAGGAGCTGGAGGACATCATCCTGGGCGCGGAGGACAAGCTCGTCGCCTTAGAATACGACGTATTCCGGAACATCCGCGATGAGATCGCCGACAAGATCCCGCGGATCCAGAAAACGGCCAAGGCCGTCGCGCTGGCCGACGTCCTCTGCTCGTTCGCGCTGGTGGCGGAGCAGAACCATTACTGCAGGCCCGCCATCAACGAGGACGGCGTGATCGATATCAGGGCGGGACGCCATCCGGTCGTGGAGCAGATGATCCCCAACGACATGTTCATCGCGAACGACACGTATCTGGACAACGGGAAGCGGCGGATCTCGATCATCACCGGGCCGAACATGGCCGGGAAATCCACCTATATGCGGCAGACGGCCCTGATCGTGCTGATGGCGCAGATCGGCTGCTTCGTCCCGGCGGAACGCGCGAAGGTAGGGATCGTGGACCGGATCTTCACGCGCGTAGGAGCGTCGGACGACCTTGCGAGCGGGCAAAGCACGTTCATGGTGGAGATGACGGAAGTCGCGAACATCCTGCGGAACGCGACGAAGGACAGCCTGCTTGTCCTGGACGAGATCGGGCGCGGCACCAGCACGTTCGACGGGCTGAGCATCGCCTGGGCAGTCGTGGAGCATATCAGCGACCCGGGCCTTTTGGGGGCGAAGACGCTCTTCGCCACGCATTACCACGAGCTTACGGAGCTGGAAGGCAAGCTCGACAACGTGAACAATTACTGCATCGCCGTAAAAGAGAAGGGCGAGGACATTGTGTTCCTGCGGAAGATCGTGCCGGGCGGCGCGGACAAGAGCTACGGCATCCAGGTGGCGAAGCTCGCGGGCGTGCCGGACAGCGTGATCGAGCGCGCGAAAGCGATATCGGAGGAACTGAGCGCCCATGAGATCGCCGGGATCCCCGGAACGGACGCGTCCCAAGAGGGCGCAGGCCACAAAAAGGACGCGCCCCAGGAAGGCGCAGGATCCCAAAAAGACGCGCCGGGCCCCGTGGTCATGGAAGCGGGCGGCCGGAAGAAAAGCCGGAAGAAGCCGGGCGAGATGGAGCTTGCGCAGATGTCCCTGTTCGACACGGTGACGGACGACGATATCTTATTGGAGCTGCAGGAAATGGATCTTGGGAACGTCACCCCGATCGACGCTTTGAACAAATTGTACCAGATCCAAAGCAAGATAAAGAACCGCTATAAATTCGCCAAATGAGAGAAGGTGGGAAAGGCATGCCAAAGATAGAATTGCTGGATCAGCAGACGATCGACAAGATCGCGGCAGGGGAAGTCATCGAACGCCCTTCTTCCGTGGTAAAGGAGCTGGTAGAGAACGCCATAGACGCGGGATCCAGCGCGGTCACGGTGGAGATCAAGGACGGCGGCATCTCTTTCATCCGCATTACGGACAATGGGTGCGGCATGGAGAGCGACCAGGTCGCCCTTGCGTTCTTGCGCCATTCCACCAGCAAGATCCGAAAAGTGGAGGATCTGCTCACCGTGTCGTCCTTAGGATTCCGCGGGGAGGCGCTCTCGAGCATCGCGGCGGTTTCCCAGGTGGAGCTGATCACCAAGACGGCGCAGAGCCTAAGCGGGCTGCGCTATGTGATAGAGGGCGGCGCGGAAAAACTCTCGGAGGAGATCGGCGCGCCGGAAGGGACGACTTTCCTGGTGCGGAACTTGTTTTACAACACCCCGGCGCGGAAAAAATTCCTGAAAACGGCGCAGACGGAAGCCGGATACATCAGCAGCCTGCTGGAACGGCTGGCGCTGTCCCATCCGGAGATCTCGTTCAAGCTGATCGTGAACAACCAGCCGAAGCTTCACACGTCCGGCAATTCCAACTTGAAGGAGGCCATTTACCATATCTATGGGCGCGACATCGCCTCGAACCTGATCGAAGTCCAGGGCGAGGACGAGCGGCTGTCCGTCCGCGGGTATATCGGAAAGCCCCTGATATCCCGCGGGAACCGGAATTTTGAGAATTATTTCATCAACGGGCGTTATGTGAAGAGCAGCCTGATCGCGAAGAGCATTGAGGACGCGTACCAGTCCTTTGTCATGCAGCACAAATACCCGTTTACGGCGCTGCACATCTCGATCAACGGGAACCTGCTGGACATGAACGTGCATCCGACGAAGATGGAGCTTCGCTTCAGCGAAGGGGAGGCCGTATACGAGTTCCTGGAAAAACTTCTCCGGGACGCCATCAACCAAAGCGAGCTGGTCTACCAGGTCAGCTTGCGGGAAAGCCAGGGGAAAAAAGAGGGGCGCAAGGCGGACGGGGCCAGGCTCCCGGAACCCTTTGAGAAGAACCGTCTGGAAGCCGTGCGGCGCGCCGTCCAAAAAGACAGCCCCTACGAGCCAAAATACGGCGGGCGGCCAAGCCCGGCGGGACAGGCGAGTGGAGGGGAGCAGAGCCGTGCGTCCGGCAGTACGGATCCGGCGCAGGGCATTGCGCAAGATGGGCAGGATCCATCCGGCAGCCGGGATCCAGCGCAGGTGCGCGCGCAAGACGGGCAGGATCTTATGCGAGAGAGGACGCCCGGCGGATGGAATCCCCCGCAAGGTGGCCGGGATCCCATGCCAGGGGATGGATCCGGCAGTACGGATCCGGCTCAGGGCGACGCGGCATATTTTCAGCAGGAAAGCCTCCCCGGCGTCGCGCTGGCGCGCGAGGGCGCGGATGCGGCGGCTTCCCCCGGGGTCTTGCGCGAGGAATCCGATTACGCGGCAAACGAAGGGGCCGCGCGCAAGCTTTTGGAGCTTTCCTCCAGAAAGGATCATAAGATCATCGGGCAGCTTTTCGAGACATATTGGCTGGTGGAATTTGACGACCGCCTTTATATCATCGACCAGCACGCCGCCCATGAGAAGGTCTTATATGAGCGGACGCTTGCCCGGATGGACGAGCGGGAACGCGCCTCGCAGGCGATCTATCCGCCGATCCTTTTGACGCTGGATATGCAAGAGGAGACGCTCCTAAAAAAATACATGAGCTATTTTGAGAAGCTGGGGTTTGAGATCGAGCATTTCGGCGGGAAGGAGTACGCGGTAAACGCGGTCCCGGCAAATTTATTCGGGATAGACGGGGAAGCCCTCGTCATCGAAGTCTTGGACGGCCTTTCCGCCTTCCATGGCAAGGAGACGCCGCAGATCGTCCTGGAGAAGATCGCGTCCATGTCCTGCAAGGCGGCGGTCAAGGGCAACCAGGCGCTTTCCCGTCCGGAGGCCGAGGCTTTGATCGGGGAGCTTCTGACCTTGGAGAATCCCTACCATTGCCCCCACGGGCGGCCGACCATCATTTCCATGTCGAAGCATGAGATCGAGAAAAAATTTAAGCGGGTATTGTGATGAAAAAACCATTGATCGTACTGACAGGGCCGACAGCCGTCGGGAAGACGGCGCTTTCCATCGCTTTGGCCAAGCGGGTGCGCGGCTCGGTCATTTCCGCCGATTCCATGCAGGTATACCGCCACATGGACATCGGCTCGGCCAAGATCAGGCCGGAAGAGACGCAGGGCGTCCCGCATTATATGGTGGACGTCTTAGAGCCAACGGAAGAATTTAACGTCGTCCGGTTCCAATCGCTCGCAAGGCGTTATCTGGACGAGATCTATCAAGAGGGCCGGATCCCGATCGTTGTAGGCGGGACAGGCTTTTACATCCAGGCGCTCTTATACGGCGTCGATTTCACCAGCCAGGAAGGGGACCGCGCTTACCGCGCGGGATTAGAACAGCTTGCGAAAGAAGAAGGCGGCCCGCGCGCGCTCCACGACATGCTGGCGCGGTCCGACCCGGAAGCGGCAGCGGCGATCCATGAAAATAACGTGAAGCGCGTCATCCGCGCGCTGGAATATTACCACTTTTCCGGACAGAAGATTTCGGAACACAATGAAAGGGAGCGCGAACGAAGCTCTCCGTATCAGTTCGCCTATTTTGTCTTAAACGACGCCAGAGAGCGGATCTACGCGCGGATCGACGCGCGGGTGGACACCATGCTGGAGGCGGGCTTAGTCGAGGAGGTCCGAAAGCTGAAGGAGATGGGATGCCAGCGGCAGATGGTCTCCATGCAGGGGCTTGGATATAAGGAAATTCTGGATTTCCTCGATGGAAAGGCCACACTTGAAGAGGCCGCTTACCGGATCAAGCGCGACACGAGGCATTTCGCCAAGCGTCAGCTCACCTGGTTCCGGAGGGAGCGCGACGTTATCTGGGTGGATCGGCAGGAGCTTGGGCAGGACGACGGCAGGATCCTGGCGTATCTATTGGAAGAATTGGAGAAAAAGCAGATATACTGTGGAAAGGACGCCATATGAGGGAAATTTATCAGGAAATGGGCATTGGGGACAGGGTTTACGAGCTTGGGCAGGCCTGCGAGGAGAAATTAAGGGGGCGGTTCGCGGCGATCGACCAGACGGCGGAATACAACCAGCTAAAAGTCATCCGGGCGATGCAGTCCCGGAAAGTCAGCGCGGAATGTTTCATGGGAAGCAGCGGATATGGGTATAATGACCTTGGGAGGGACACGTTGGAAGAAGTGTACGCCAGTTGCTTCAAGGGCGAAGCCGCGCTTGTCCGGCCGCAGGTGACTTGCGGCACGCACGCGCTCGCGCTCGCGCTGATGTCGAACCTTCGCCCCGGGGACGAGATTCTCTCCCCGGTCGGGAAGCCGTACGACACGTTAGAGGAAGTCATCGGCATCCGCCCGTCCAAAGGCTCGCTGGCGGAATACGGCGTCACGTATCGGCAAGTGGACTTAAAAGAGGACGGCGGCTTCGACTATGACGCGATCAGGGACGCCATCCACGAGAAAACGAAGCTGGTGGCGATCCAGCGCTCAAAAGGGTACCAGACCAGGCCGACGCTCTCGGTAAGCCGGATCGGAGAGCTTGTCGCATTTGTGAAAAAGATCAAGCCGGACGTGATCTGCATGGTGGACAATTGTTATGGGGAATTTGTGGAAAGGACAGAGCCGCTGGAGGCGGGGGCGGACATGATCGTCGGCTCCCTGATCAAGAATCCCGGCGGCGGGCTGGCCCCGGTCGGCGGCTATATCGCAGGAAAACAGGAATGCGTGGAACAGGCGGCTTACCGCCTGACCTCCCCCGGGCTTGGCAAAGAGGTCGGCGCGTCGCTTGGCGTCATGCAGTCCTTCTACCAGGGGTTGTTCCTGGCGCCGACCGTGGTCGCCAGCGCGTTAAAGGGCGCGGTCTTCGCGGCGAATCTCTATGAGGGCCTTGGGTTCCCCGTCGTCCCAAACGGCTCGGAAAGCAGGCACGACATCATCCAGGCCGTGACCCTGCGCTCGCCCCAGGCCCTGATCGCGTTCTGCAAGGGCATCCAGGCGGCCGCCGCGGTGGACAGCCATGTGACGCCGGAGCCGTGGGCAATGCCGGGATACGACAGCGAAGTCATCATGGCGGCGGGCGCGTTCGTCCAGGGCTCGTCCATTGAACTGAGCGCGGACGGGCCGCTGCGCGAGCCTTACAACGTCTATTTCCAGGGCGGGCTGACCTGGCCTCATGCGAAGCTCGGGATCTTGATGTCCCTGCAGAAGCTCTATGACGCCGGGATCCTGACATTGTGAGGATAGGGGGGCGGCGGCAGGATATCTTACGCGAAGATCTTCTTGGCAAGCGCTCCTATAAAAAA
The DNA here is from genome assembly GCA_947626795.1 of uncultured Lachnospiraceae bacterium. Classification (GTDB taxonomy): domain Bacteria; phylum Bacillota; class Clostridia; order Lachnospirales; family Lachnospiraceae; genus Petralouisia. Next base: position 10,667 of record CANQTH010000018.1, on the reverse strand, counting down.
ATTCCAAAATTTGTATACATCCGGGGCCTTTTGTGATAGAATAAACAAATATAGAATTTTTTCCTTGGCTTTGAGAGAGTGGAAGGAAGAATATGACATGGACACACATATCACAATGAAAGAGATGCCGCAGTCCGAGCAGCCCGTGGAGAAGTGCGTCCGCGGCGGGGCGCATATGCTTTCTGACGCGGAATTGCTGGCGGTGATCCTAAAAACCGGGACGAAGAGCCTGTCCGCGCTGCAGCTCGCGCAGCTCCTCTTGTCTCAGGGGGACGGGAACCTTTTGAACCTGGTCTACATGGACTTGGAGGATATGCAGAAGATCCCGGGGATCGGGCAGGTCAAGGCGGTGCAGCTAAAGTGTGTCGCTGAGCTTTCCAAAAGGATTGCGAGAACCCGGCGCGCGGAAAGGGTAAGGCTGGACAATCCGGGCAGCATCGCCGCCTACTACATGGAGTCCCTCCGGCATGAGCCGAAAGAAAAGCTGGTGCTGGCGATGTTCGACAGCAAGAGCAGGCTTTTGGCGGACGAGATCGTCTCCATCGGGACGGTGAACGCCTCGCTGGTCTCCCCGAGGGAGATCTTCCTAAAGGCGCTGGCGTACGGTTCTGTCCAGATCGTGCTCCTGCACAACCATCCGAGCGGGGATCCGAAGCCGAGCGGCGAGGACATCCGCGTGACGAAATCCGTGGCGATGGGCGGGGATCTAATCGGGATTGCGCTTGTGGACCATATCATCATCGGGAATAACCGATACAAGAGCTTTAGAGAAGAAGGCCTGTTAGGCTGAGGAAAGGAACATGATTATGTCGACAAATGTTTATGGGGTTGACCTTGGCACCTTCAATTTAAAAGTATTTTGCAAGGCGAACGGAAAAGTGGTCAATGAGAAAAACACGATCGCGATCGTGAACAAGAACCAGCTCTACGCGTTCGGGAACGACGCTTATGCGATGTATGAGAAGGCGCCGGACGCGATCCAGGTGTCTTTCCCGGTCGTGAACGGGGTGATCGCGGATTACAACAACATGCAGACCTTGATCGGGGAGGTTCTGGACAAGCACGTCAAGAGCCACATCAAGGGCGCGGAGTTCATCGTCGCCGTGCCGACGGACATCACGGAAGTGGAGAAAAAAGCGTTTTTTGACTTGTTCTACAAGAGCCGCTTCAAGCCGAAGAGCGTGCTGCTCTGCGAAAAGCCGATCGCGGACGCCGCGGGGCTTGGGCTGGACGTCAATTCCCCGACCGGGTTCATGATCGTGAACATCGGCGCGGACACGACGGAGATCTCTGTCATTTCCCTGGGCGGCCTTGTGCTGAGCGATCTTCTCTACCTGGGCGGGAAGCGGATCGACGAATCCATCATCAGCCACCTGAAGCGCAACTTCAGCCTTGTCGTGGGGCGCAAGACGGCCATGTACTTAAAAGAGGAGCTTGGCTGCGCCGTGGCGGAAGAAGAGGCCAGGAGCGCGGTGATCGTGGGGCGCGACGTGGTGAGCGGGCTTCCGATCGAGATGGAAGTGTCCTCCTCCGTCGTATACGAGGCGATCAAGGACAATCTGAATTCCATCTGCAACGCGATCAAGATGATCTTAGAGAAGACCCCGCCGGAGCTTGCGCGGGATATCATCCATTCTGGCATCTACATCACAGGGGGATCATCCAAGATCCGGAAGCTGGATCTTCTGTTCAAGGAGATCACGAACATCCAGGTGAATACCTGCGATATGCCGGAGGAGAGCGCGGTGCGGGGGCTGAACAAGATCGTCTCCGACGAGAAGTTCCGAAAGCTGGCGTTCAGCATGAAATCAAGAGTTTATAAGTAGGTCGTGCCATATATGAGACGGAAACAGAAACATTCGATCCCAACCAAATATACGCTCCTTTTCCTGACGGCGTTCTGCGTCCTCGTGATGTTCGTGAGCTTTACCCTGAATCTGTCAGGCGGGCCGCTCAATACCGTCGCGGGGTACGTGTTCGTCCCCATGCAGAAAGGGATCAATTCCATCGGGGAGTGGATCGTCTCCAAGGCGGACGACGTGAAGTCGCTTAGGGACGTCATGCGGCAGAACAAGGAGCTGCAGGCGGAGGTGGACAGCCTTACCCAGGAATTAAGCACGATGAAGCTGGAGCAGTATGAGCTTGACCGCCTGCGCGAGCTGATGGGGCTGGACCGGAAATACAGCGATTATGAGAAGATCGGCGCGCGCGTCATCGGGAGCGACGGAGGCAATTGGTTCAACACGTTCCTGATCGACAAGGGGACGGACGACGGCATCGAGAAAGACATGAACGTCATCGCAGGGGGCGGCCTGGTCGGGATCGTCATCGACACCGGGCCGAATTACGCGAAAGTCCGGTCCATCATCGACGATTCGAGCAATGTGAGCGGCATGGTGCTGTCCACGGCGGACCGCTGCATCGTCAAGGGAAACCTGGCGACGATGAAAGAGCGGCAGGTCATCGGCTTTTCCGACCTCCAGTGCGAAGAAGGCTCCGTTGACGTGGGCGACCAGATCGTGACGTCCCACATCAGCGATAAATATTTGGAGGGCATCCTGATCGGCTATGTCAGCGAGATCGCCCGCGACCCCAACAACCTGACGTATTCCGGGACGATCACGCTTTCCGTGGATTTCCAGCATCTCCAGGAGGTGCTTGTGATCCTCGATCAGAAAACGGTCCAGGAAGACCCGGATACCCCGTAGCAGGAGCCAGGCGCCTTGCGCCGTCTGTTACTCACCGCTTACAGGGGCGGAGGCAATCCCCCATCTGATAAAAGGAGCGCGATATGAGACGCAAACTGACTGTATTTGTGATAATTGCCTTATGTTTCCTGTTGCAGGGGACCTTATTCCAGGCGCTGGCCTTCGCGTCGATCTCCCCGAACCTTTTAGTCGTCGTGACTTCCTCGTTCGGATTCATGCGCGGGCGGAAAGAGGGGATGTGGATCGGCTTTTTCTGCGGCCTGCTCTCGGACGTCTTCTTCGGGAGCGTCCTGGGGTTTTACGCGCTGGTCTATGCTTACATCGGATACGCCAACGGCTTTTTCCGCAAGATGTTCTTCCCGGACGACATCAAGCTGCCGCTGGCCCTGATCGCGGCGAGCGACTTTTCCTGCAATATGGCCGTGTACCTCTCGCAGTTCTTTTTGCGGGGAAGGTTCCAGTTTACGTATTACCTGCTGTATGTTATGCTGCCGGAGCTGGTCTATACCATTTTAGTGGCGATCGTGCTTTATTTCATCATCCTGAAGATTAACCAGGGGCTGGAAGCGGTTGAGAAAAGGAGTGCGAGCAAGTTTGTTTGAGTTATTGAGGAAGTTCGGAAAAAAAATACTGGAATCCCGCCTGCTCTTGCTTGGCATCGTCATGGCGTTCCTGTTTTTTGTCATGATCCAGCGCATTTTTTTCCTGCAGATCGTCAACGGGCAGGAATACCTGGACAATTACGCCCTGCTGATCAAAAAGGAGCGCGTGACGTCCGGGACACGCGGGAGCATCTTTGACCGGAACGGCAAGCTGTTGGCTTACAACGAGCTTTCCTATTCCGTGACGATCGAGGACAACGGCGTTTACGACACCGCAAAAGAGAAAAACCGCCTGATGAACGAAGAGCTTTATACCGTGATCCATATGATCGAGGAAAAGGGAGACAAGATCTCCAATGACTTCAACATACGCATCGCGGACGATGGGGAATACGCTTTTCGCGCCGCCGGGAAGGCGTTAAAACGTTTCCTAGCGGACATCTACGGTCATGAATACGTCGACGAACTGGCTTATAACAAGAAGCTGGGCTATAACGAAGGAAGCGCAACAGCCGCGCAGGTGATGGCCTATCTGCAGGACAAGTTCTCCATCTATGAGAAAGGCCGGGAAGGATTGGAGCCAGACGACGAGGAAGCGGAGGTCTATTCCCGCGAGGACGCCTACAAGATCACGGTCCTGCGCTACGCCATTTCCCAGAACAGCTACCAGAAATACGTCCTGACGACGATCGCGCAGAACGTCAGTGAAGAGACGGTCGCCGTGATCAAGGAAAATTCCGATATCCTGCAGGGCGTCGATATCACGGAGGACAGCATCCGCAAGTATGTGGACAGCAAGTATTTTTCCCATATCATCGGATATACCGGGAAGATCTCCAAGGAAGAGTACGACGAGCTTTCCAAAGAAAACGATTCGTACACCCTAAACGACGTGATCGGGAAGTCCGGGATCGAGCAGGTCATGGATCAGGAACTGCAGGGGACGAAAGGCACGGAGACGTTCTACACGGACAACATGGGGCGCGTGACGGAAGTCATCCAGAAAGTGGACGCCTCCTCGGGCAACGACATCTACCTGTCCATTGACGCCGACCTGCAGAAGGCGACTTACCAGATGCTGGAGCAGGAGCTGGCAGGGATCGTCTACTCGAAGATCGACAGCATCAAAGAATACGACGCCAGCAGCGGGACGGCTTCCGATATCCGGATCCCGATCGACGACGTTTATTTCGCGCTGATCGACAACAACGTCATCGACATCGGGCATTTCGTGGACTCGGGCGCGAAGGACGTGGAGAAGCAGGTATACGCCGCGTTCTTAGGCAAGCAGGGCTCGGTGATCGAGGGGCTTCGGCAGGAGCTTTTGTCGGCTTCCCCGACAGCGTACGGGGACATCGGCAAGGAGCAGCAGGTCTACATGAGCTACATCCTGTCCATGCTGACGGAAAAGGGCATTTTCCTCTCGGGGCAGGTGGACACGGAAGACGAGGTGTACCAGGCGTGGAAAAACGATACGGCCAGCTTGTCCGAATACCTGCGGCGGGCGATTTCCAAGGATTGGATCGACATCACGAAATTTGAGACGGATTCCAAGTATTCCGACTCCACCGAGATCTACGACGCGCTCATCGCGTATGTCGTGGATGAATTAAAGACAGACACGGAATTTTCCAAGAAGATTTATAAATATATGATCAACCAGGACATCATTTCCGGAACCCAGGTCTGCCTGCTCCTGTTTGAGCAGGGCGTCCTGGAAGAAAACGCGGCGGACGTCGCCTCGCTCCAGAACGGGAGCGTGAGCGCGTACAATTTTATCCGGGACAAGATCAAGAATCTGGAGATCACGCCCGCGCAGCTCGCGCTGGATCCCTGCACGGCAAGCTGCGTGATGATCGACGTGCAGACGGGAGAGCTTCTCGCCTGCGTCACCTATCCGGGCTATGACACGAACCGCTTAGCGAACACCGTGGATTCCGAATATTTCCAGAAGCTGCAGGAGGACAAATCAGTGCCGCAGTACAACAACGCCACGCAGCAGCGGACGGCGCCAGGCTCCACCTTTAAGCCGATCACGGCGGCCGCCGCGCTTACCGAGGGCGTGATCAGCACGGAAGAGAAGATCCGGGACGAGGGCGAGTACACGAACATCACGCCGCCGCCAAAATGCTGGATCTATCCGGGCAGCACGCACGGCCTGATCAATATCTCGGAAGCCATCCGGGATTCCTGCAACTACTTTTTCTATGAGCTTGGCTATCGCCTCAGCTCAACGGGGGGCGCGTACAGCGAGAGCCGCGGCATCAACGCCATAGGGAAATACGCCGCGTTGTTCGGGCTGGATGAGAAGACCGGGATCGAGATCCCGGAGAACGAGCCGCAGATCGCGGACGAATATCCGATCACGGCGGCCATCGGGCAGAGCGACCACAACTATACGACGACCCAGCTCGCAAGGTACCTGGCCGCGGTGGCGAGCAGCGGGAAGATCTATGGGCTTACGCTCTTGGATAAGGAGACGACGTCAAGCGGGGAGCTGGTGCGCGAGTTCCAGCCGGACACGATACGGACGATCTCCGAGATCTCCCAGTCGTCCTGGGACGCGATCCACAGCGGGATGCGGATGGTCGTGGAAAACAATAAGTCTTTTGCGGATTTTCCGATCGCGGTAGCCGGGAAGACAGGGACCGCGCAGCAGATCACGACGCGCGCGAACCATGCATTGTTCATCGGATATGCGCCTTACGAAAAACCGAAGATCGCCATTACGACGCGGATCGCATACGGCTACACTTCGGCGAACGCGGCGGAAGTCTCGGCCAATATCCTCAAGTATTATTTCAAGCTGGCGGATACGGATTCCCTGCTCAACGGGCAGGCGGAAGAGATCGGGGCGAGCGCGAATGGATTCACAGATTAAAGTTTGGAGGGATGAAATTGTCAAAGCCAGTAGTATTGAAGAGCAATAAGCACGGGATCAACATCATTTTGGACAAGGATATGGAATTTGAAGAGCTGCTGGGCTGCATTATAGAGAAATTCAAGGAGTCCGATCATTTTTTCCGGGATGCGAAAGTGGGGGTCTCTTTTGAGGGGCGGAAGCTGACGCAGGAGGAGGAGTTTCGGATCGTCGACTCGATCACGGAGCATACGTCCCTCAATATCGTATGCATCCTGGATAACGACGTATGGAAGGAGGATCTGATCCGTCGTCAGATCGAGCATTTTGAAGAGGAGCAGGCGGGAAAGGCGGGGGAGTTTTACAAAGGGACGCTGCGCTCCGGCCAGTTTTTGGACTGCGAGACGAGCATCGTCATCTTAGGGGACGTCAATCCCGGCGCGAAAGTGATCTCCAAGGGGAACATCGTGATCTTGGGCGCGCTGAAGGGAATCGCTTACGCAGGGTCGAACGGCAATGAAAAATCATTCGTGGCCGCATTGGAGATGGATCCCATTCAGGTGAAGATCGGCGACGTCATAGGAAGGAGCGCGGATAAGACGGCGACTGAGAAAAAGAAGGGCAAGAAACAGCAGGAGGTTGCGGAACCCCAGATCGCGATCGTGAAAGAAGGAAATATTTATATCGAGCCTATCACAAAGGGTCTTTTGAACAACATTTAATAACAGGAGGATATCAAAAAATGAGTGAAGTGATCGTAATAACATCAGGAAAAGGAGGGGTAGGGAAGACTACCACCACCGCAAACGTAGGGACGGGGCTTGCGCAGCTCAACAAGAAAGTCGTGCTGATCGACACGGACATCGGGCTTCGGAACCTGGACGTCGTCATGGGTCTTGAGAACCGGATCGTGTACAACCTGGTCGATGTGGTAGAAGGCAACTGCCGCATGAAACAGGCGCTGATCAAGGACAAGCGCTATCCGAACCTCTCCCTTCTCCCTTCGGCGCAGACGCGGGATAAGACAGCCGTGTCGCCGGAGCAGATGATCAAGGTGATCGAGGAGCTGAAAGAAGAATACGATTATATCCTCCTGGACTGCCCGGCGGGGATCGAGCAGGGCTTTAAGAACGCTATCGCCGGGGCCGACCGCGCGCTGGTCGTCACGACGCCGGAAGTGTCCGCGATCCGTGACGCGGACCGCATCATCGGGCTTCTTGGAGCGAACGAGTTGAAGAAAGTGGAGCTGATCGTGAACCGCCTGCGCATGGACATGGTAAAGCGCGGCGACATGATGAACATCAACGACGTGACGGATATCCTGGCCATCGACCTGATCGGCGCCGTGCCGGACGACGAGCAGATCGTCATTTCCACGAACCAGGGCGAGCCGCTGGTCGGCTCCGACTGCCTGGCTGGGAAGGCATTTGAGAATATCTGCCATCGGATCTTAGGGGAAGACGTACCGTTCCTGGATCTGGAGATCAAGACGAGCATCTGGGACAAGATTAAAGAGATCTTTAAGAAAAATTAGGAGGAAGCCAAATGAGCTTAATGGATTTATTTAAAAAGAAAAACTCCGGTGACATCGCAAAAGACCGTTTAAAGCTGGTATTGATCTCCGACCGGGCCAACTGCTCCCCGGATGTGATGGAGATGATCAAGAACGACATTATCCAGGTCATCTCAAAGTACATGGAGATCGACGCGGAAGGGCTGGATATCCAGATCACGCAGACGGAATCCGAAGGAAACAACGGGAATGTGCCCGCGCTGTACGCAAACATCCCGATCAAGGACATGAAACATACCGGGCCGGCGAGGTAGTACATAGTACATAGGCCAAGGCAGGCGGCAGGGAGCGAAGGGAAGGCGTTATGTTCAAACAATACCAGATCAAGAATTATGATTTCCGCTTAATCCTATATGTGCTCGCGATCACCATGATCGGGATCAGCGTGATCGGGAGCGCGCAGAAGTCCGTGCAGGGCAGGCAGGTATTCGGCCTGCTGCTCGGCTTGTTCTTGATGGTGGCCTTTTCCCTGATCGACTATTCGTTCCTCCTTCGCTTTAGCTGGCTGATCTACATCTTCAACTTGGGGCTTTTGGGGCTGATCACCTTCCATATCATGGGGGACGACGCCGGAGGGGCCGTCCGCTGGATCGACGTCGGCGGGGTGCGGTTTCAGCCTTCGGAGCTGTCGAAGATCCTGCTGATCCTCTTTTTCGCCTGGTTTTTTGGGAAATACGCGGAAAAGCTCAACACGCTGCGCGTGATCGTGTCGTCCGGGATCTTGATCTTCATCCCGTGGTTCATGGTGGAAGACCAGCCGGATCTGTCGACGAGCATCGTGATCGCCGTGATCTTTTTGTCCCTCTTGTACCTGGGCGGCTTAAGCTATAAGATCATCATCGGCGCGCTTGCCGTGCTGCTTCCCGCGGCCGCGCTGTTCATCTACCTGATCATGCAGCCGGGGCAGCAGATCTTGGAATACTACCAGTGGAAGCGCATCATGTCGTGGCTCCAGCCGGGCAAATACGCGTCGGACGTGTTCCAGCAGCAGAATTCCATCATGGCGATCGGTTCCGGCCAGCTCTGGGGAAAGGGCTTGAACAACGACACCGCGTTTTCCGTAAAAAACGGGAATTTCATCCCGGAGCCGCAGACGGACTTCATCTTCGCGGTGGCGGGAGAGGAGCTTGGCTTCGTCGGAGCCGCGGTCATTTTGGGGCTGCTTTTGCTGATCGTCCTGGAATGCATCTGGGTTGGGCGCAAAGCGAAGGATCTGTCCGGCAAGCTAATCTGCGGCGGCGTCGCCACCTGGATCGGGTTCCAGACGTTCGTGAACATCTGCGTCGTGACGGGGATGATGCCGAACACGGGCCTGCCGCTCCCCTTCGTCAGCTACGGGCTTACGTCCCTGGTAAGCCTGTTCATCGGCATAGGATTGGTGCTTAACGTGGGGCTGCAGCCTTTAAAATATCATATGGAGGGATTTTATACATGAACATTGGATTGATAGCGCACGACTCCAAAAAGAAACTGATGCAGAACTTCTGCATCGCGTACCGCGGGATCCTCTGCAAGAACGAACTGTTTGCGACAGGGACGACGGGGCGGCTCATCGAAGAGGTGACGAACCTTTCCATCCACAAGTACTTAGTCGGGCATCTTGGAGGTTCCCAGCAACTCAGCGCGCAGATCGAACATAATGAGATCGACCTGGTCATTTTCCTGCGCGACCCGCTGACGCCAAAATCCCATGAACCGGATGTGAACGGCGTCGTACACATCTGCGACATCCACAACATCCCGCTGGCGACCAACCTCGCGACGGCGGAATTGCTGATCAAATCATTGGACAGAGGAGATTTAGAGTGGCGTGAAATGTATCGATAAAAAAAGAATGGCCGGCGCGCTTGGCCTGCTGCTCTCGTTTGTGCTGCTCTGCTGCGGCTGCGGGCGGGAAGCTGTGCCTGAGGACGCCTATGACGTTTATGAGACGACGCGGGCTTACGGGCTGAACGTCCCGTCCGCGGAAGAAGCGGATTCCGATGCGCAGTCTTTTTTTGCCGAGGGCTTATGCGTGGCCGGAGACGAGGATCTGCCCGACCCCGCCATCACGGATTCCCTTTCCGAGGCCGCCGGGCTGTTTGACTTAAACGGGAAAAAATTGAGATTCGGGAAAAATATCCATGAACGGCTGTATCCCGCCAGCACGACTAAGATCCTGACGGCGTATGTCGCGTTAAAATACGGCGACTTGTCCGCGAAGGCGACGGTGACGGAAGAGGAGCTGCAGCTGGAGGCAGGCTCGACGACCTGCGGGCTTTCCGTTGGGGATACGATCTCTTTGGAGGATCTGCTCTACGGGCTTCTCCTCTGCAGCGGGAACGACGCGGCGAACGTGATCGCCGATCTGGTTTCCGGCAGCACGGAGGCGTTTGCGGAGCGGATGAACCAGGAGGCGCGGGCGCTTGGCGCGACCAATTCGCATTTCGTGAACGCGCACGGGCTGCACGACGAAGAGCATTATACGACCGTATACGACTTATATCTGATCTTCCAGGCGGCGGTCCAGGAAGAGAAGTTCGTGGAGATCATCCACACGCCCTCCCATACCGGGACGGTCACGAACGCCGCCGGGGAGACGGTTTCCAAAGAATGGTCGAACACCAATAAGTATATCAGCGGGGACGCCCAGGCGCCGGAGGGCGTCGAGGTCGTCGGCGGAAAGACCGGGACGACGAACGCCGCCGGGTATTGCCTCGCGCTGTACAGCAAAAAGCAGTCCGACGGTTCGCCTTACATCTCGATCGTGTACAAGTCGGACAGCCGCAACAACCTTTATTACGAAATGTCGGAAATATTGGAAAAAATTTTAAAATAGTTGTTGAATCTTCTGCCAATATATACTATAATCCGGTTTTTGACAGTATTTTGAGAAAAAAGTCCCAGAGCCCGCTTAAACAGCGGCTTTTGGGACTTTTGCTTAT
>CANQTH010000017.1 GCA_947626795.1 uncultured Lachnospiraceae bacterium | reverse complement strand
CGACTGTTTTGGGAAGCGGGGGAAGCTTTGGTTACTCGTCAGAAAAAGAGAACGAATTCTTTGATATTGGCGTGGAAGTGGAAACCATGATTTTGCAGGCGCAGAAAAAGGGAAAGCGAATACTTGTCGGCATTGACGAGGTATCCAAAACGCCGGAAATGATAAAGTTTGCCTCAGAATACGGAAGATGGCTGAGAGCGAACTACCCGGTATACCTTGTATGCACGGGCCTTTATGAGAATATACAGGAAGTCAGCAATGTTAAGAATCTTACGTTTTTCAGAAGAGCGGCAACCATAAAAACGGAACCGCTTAATATGGTGCGGATGTCTGAAATGTATAAGAAACAGCTTTTGGTTGACATCCGGGAAGCCCGTGAAATGGCGAAATGCACAAAGGGATATGCCTATGCGTTTCAGCAGCTTGGCGTATTGTATTTCAAAAAGAAAAGCGAGGAAAGCTTATCGGACATTCTGCCGGATTTCAAGGCGGAATTGTTTGCCTATTCCTATGAGAAAGTTTGGGAAGAGATGACAGAGGCGGATCGGTTTTTGGCGTCGCTTCTGGTAGAGAAAGAGGAGTATAAGCGGGAAGAAGTGCTTCGCCTGATGGGAGACAAAGCAGGCAATTATTCCATGTACAGGGACAGACTGATCAAGCGCGGGATCTTGGAGAGCCGTCAGGCCTATGTATCTTTGGCATTGCCGTATTTTGCGGATTATATCAGGGAATATTGCCTGTGAGGCCGGAAGGCTGAACTGTTGCAAGAACATTTGTTCTGACTATTTCTGAATGGAAATATGTGTTATAATAATTCAGATCATTATCAAAAAAAGCAACTAGGAGCGGGTGACGATTTGCAAAAGAGGATCAAAGAATTGGCGGCCGGGAAGTGCGGCGGCGCGGCGTCCGTCTTAAAGATTTCCCCGGATCGGCTGGAGCTGGAAGTAATGGAAGGCGGCGCGGCGGGCGGAATGTTTTCCTTAGAGAGCATGGACGGGACGAAGGTCGCGGGCATGGTCTATTCTTCCAACCCCCGGATGCGGTGCAGGGAACCGCGGTTCCAGGGGATCAAGGTCAGGCAGGAATTTGAGTTTCAGGCGGAGGGGCTGTCCGAGGGGGACGTCCAGGACGGGAATTTCCATATCATATGCAGCCTGGGGGAATACGACGTGCCGTTTTCCGTGTCCGTCTCAAAGGATTACGCGGACAGCCCGATGGGGAAGGTCACGAGCGTGCTGCAGTTCGCCAACCTGGCGGGGCAGTCCTACAAGGAAGCGGCGAAGGTTTTTGGGAAGCCGGAGTTTTTCCATGTCTTTGGCAGGCAGGAGGAGGAGCTTCGCATGGCCTGCCGGATGCTGGCGCGCAAGCCCTGCACGGAGGCGCAGGTCGAGGAATTCCTGATCGCGGCCAAGAAGAAGGAGCGCGCATCTTTCCAGGTGGAGGAAGCAGAGCGGGAGTTTTCTAAGCTGCGGGAAAGCGCGAAGCAGCAGATCACGCTGAAAAAAGAAGAGGCGGGCTATCTGTCCATCGAGATGGCAAGCGACGCCGAATGGGCGAGGCCCGTAAAAAGCAGGATCACGTCGGACGATTTTGTGGGGAGCAGCGCGGCGGCGGAATACGTCATTGACGTGGAGAAGCTGCATCCAGGCAGGAATTACGCGAGGATCACATTCTGCACGATGTTCCAGACAAAGCAGGTGCAGATCTGCGTCCTGCAAAAGCAGGAGGAGCATGACAGGACGGAGTCAAAGATCCGGAAGAAGATGGTGGAGATCGGGGAGGCGTACGTCCGGTTCGGGCTGCGCCAGATGGTGACGGGGGCATGGGCGAAGCTGACGGTGCAGAAGCTGGACGAGCTTCACGTCCTGCGCCCGGACAACCAGTGGTACCTTTTGGCGAAAGCGCAGGTCTTTCTGGTGAACAGGCAGAGGCAGGAGGCGGAGTGGGCGTTAAAGGAGTTCCCCAAGCGCCAGGTGGACAAGGACACCCCTTTGTATGCGTATTACCGCTACGTCTGCACGCTGTTCGAGCCGGAGCCGTCGTATGTGAGCCGCCAGACCGGGAAAGTGAAAAAGGTCTACCAGAAATACAGGGAGAACAACTTGCTGATGTGGATCCTGCTGTTCATGGACGAGGAGCTGAATTACAATCCGGGCAGGAAGCTCGAAGCGATCGAGAAGCAGTTGGGGCGGGGCGGCGAGAGTCCGGCACTTTACCTGGAGGCTTACCGCCTTTACGCGAAAGAGCCGTATCTGATGAAGAAGCCCGGCCGCTTTGAGCGCAAGATCTTGAATTGGGCGGCGAAGCGCCATGCGCTCACGCGGGAGATCGCGGAGCAGTTCTGCCAGCTCGTGCCGCAGATTTCAGAGTGCGGCCCGATCTGGCGCAGGATCTTGTACGCCTGCTACAAGGCATATCCGGAAAAAGAGATGCTGCAGGCGATATGCAGCTATCTCATGAAGTGGAACTGCTACGGAGAGGCGTATTTCAAATGGTACGATAAGGGCGTCGAAGAAGAGCTTCGGCTTGCCGGGATCTACGAGGCGTGGGCGCTTTCCGCAGGCCCGGAGCAGATGAAAAAGATGCCCAAGCCCATCGTGGTCTATTTCCGTTATAACAGCAGCCTGCCTTACCGCCAGATGGCGATGGTCTACGAGGCCGCGCTGGAGAACCAGGCGTCCTGGAAGAGCAGCTTCCCGCATTACAAAAAAGCGATGGAGGAATTTGCGCTAAGGCAGCTCCGGGCGGGCAGGATGGACCGGCACATCGCCCGGGTCTACCAGGAGGTGCTGGAACCGGAAATGATCACGGAGGAGCTTGCGGATCCGTTGGGGAAGGTCTTATTTTCCCACGAAGCCGTCTGCAGGAACCCGAACGCGCGTTATCTCATCGTGCGCCAGTACCCGCTTGCGGGCGAGCAGGCCGTCCCGTTAAAGGACGGGAAGGGTTACGTCAATCTTTACAGCAGCTCGTATCAGGCCCTGATCGAGGACGCGAAGGGCAACCGCTTCCTGCCGGAAGAGGAGATCCGGATGCGCCCGCTCATGGACAGCGGGAAATTCTTAGAGCGTGGGATGCAGTGCGCGAAGGACAAGCTCCCGTTCCTGGTCAAGTATTTCGACGGGAAAAAGATCTGGCAGACGTTTTCCAAGGACGACTTGGCGCGCCTGCAGGAATTGATGCGCTCGGACGCCATAAGCGACGAGTACCGGGCGGAGATGCGCCCGCAGATGGTTTCTTATTATTATCATAATTTCACGGGGGACGCGCTGGACGGATTTTTGGAGAACGTGTCCTTCGAGGGCCTGCAGAAGCCGGAGCGCGAGAAGATCATGGAGCTTCTGGTCGGCAGGCGGCATTACGGGCGCATTTATGAGCTGCTGCGCGCATACGGCTGCGACATCATACCGCCGAAGAAGCTGGTGTACGTCATCTGCAGCCGGATGGAGGAAGAGGAGCTGGAAGAGCAGGTGGAGCCGGATGAGTTTTTGCTGGAGCTGTGCCGGAACGTGTTCTGCCAGGGAAAATACAACGAGCGCATCCTGCTTTATATGTGCCGCTATTACCACGGGAAGCTGGAGGACATGATCAAGCTGTGGCAGGCGGCCTGCAATTTCGTCCTGGATACGTATGCGCTGGAGGAACGGTGCCTGGTGCAGTTTCTGTATACCGGGGATTTTTCCGTGGACATGGAAAAGATCTTTGAGAGCTACGGGGAGAAGCACGGACGGGAGGACGTGATCCTGGCGTACCTCTCGCAGATGTCGCATCAGTACGTCGCGAAGGATGCCGTCGTGTCGGATCATGTGTTCCAAAAGATCCTGCGCCTGCTGGAAAAGGGGCAGGAGCTAAACGAGGTCTGCAGGATCGGTTTCTTGAAGTGGTACGCGTTAAGCGGCGCGCCGGACGGCGGCGGGGAATGGGCGGAGCGGATCCTGGGCGGCTATGTCCAGCGTGGGATCTATTTTCCGTTCTACCATAAGCTGCCGGGCGAGCTGGCGGGGAAATACCTGTATTACGATACCCAGTTCTTAGAATACCGGACGGCCCCCGGGACGCGGGTGGCGATCAGCTATCTGCCGGAGCGGCGGCTGGATTATGTGGAATGCAAGATGCGCCAGATGTACGACGGCATCTTTGTGAAGGGCTTCCGGGTGTTCTATGGGGAGAAGATCCCGTATTACATCAAGGAAGAACAGGACGGGGAATGGGTCATCACGCAGAGCGGGCAGATCCAGAACCAGGAGTTCTGCGACAACGCGCAGGGCAGCCGCTACGACCTGGTGAACGACATGATGGTGAGCTGGAAGATGCGGGATGAGGCCACGCTTTTAGAACGCCTGCGGGATTATGGATACAAGGACAAGGTTGTGAAGGAACGGTTCCACATCCTGTAGGAAGCTGCGGGCGTGGGAAGATGGGAAGGAAAGGAATGGCAAAGGCGGATGCACAGGATGAGGCCGGCGGATGGCGAATGGTATGTAGGGATTGAACTTGGCGGCAGGTGGACGCAGGTGAGCTGTTATCACGGCGGGCTGCCGGAGCCGGAGACGAAAAGCACGGTGGCGGGGACGGATCTGTACCGGATCCCCACGGCGATCTGCAAGCGGCGGGTCACGGGGCAGTGGTGCTTCGGGGAAGAGGCGAGCCGGATGGCGGAGACGGGGGAAGGCCTTTACGCGGATTATCTCTTAGATAAGGCCCAAAAGGGTGAGACGGTCTTTTTGGGAAAAGAATACCAGGCGGAGGATCTGCTGATGGTATTCTTGCGCAAGACGCTCCATCTCGCGCTCCCGGCGGGAGGCGCAAAGGCCGTCACGAAGTGCGTATTTTCCGTGGAAAAGGTGACGGAAGGCGTCGTGGGGCTGCTCTGCCGGATGGCGGAAAAGCTGGGGCTGTCGAAGGACCAGCTCATCATCCAGGATTACAGGGAGAGCTTTTACGCGTATGCGGTGAGCCAGCCGGAAGAGCTTTGGCAGCATGATGTGATCCTGTTTTTCTGCGACGGGGAAGAGGTCTGGGAGCAGCATCTTTCCTGCAGCCATAAGACGAAGCCCCAGGTCGCGACGGTGGAGGAACGGTGCGTCGGGAAGCTGCCGGAGGACGTCGGGAAGTGGGACGCGGCTTTTTCGGAGATGGTGCGGGAAGCGTGCGCGGGGAAGGTCGTCTCTTCCGTGTACCTGATCGGGACGGGGTTCGAGGGGAACTGGATGCAGGAATCGCTGCAGGCCGTGTGCCGGGGAAGGCGCGCGTTCCAGGGCAAGAACCTCTATACGAAAGGCGCGTGCTACGCGGGCCTGCTTTCCATGCGCCAGGAAGAGGCGAAGACTGTATATTTCTGCGATTATAAGCTGAAAGAGCATCTCCTTTTAAAAGTGCGAAAAGGGGATACGTCATATTTTTACCCGCTGGCGGAGGCGGGGAGCGACCGCCACCAGGCCGGGAAAGAGCTGCGGATCCTGTTAGAGGGGAGCGCGGCGCTGGACGTATGGGCCAGGGAGCCGGGGAGCAAGGGCGCGCGGGTGGAGAGCCTGGAGCTGCCGGGGCTTCCCTCGGAGACGAGGCGGTGCAGGCTGGGCCTTTCCCTGTACCTGAAAGAAGGCAGGCTGTCCCTGAAGATCCGGGACATCGGGTTCGGGGGCCTGCGCGCCGGGACGGGCCTGGAATGGGAATATGAACTGGAATAGCGGCTCGCGGGCGAGTCTTGAGATGGAATAAGGCTTAGGGAGGGCAGTTGGGCCATGGGAGAGATCTGGTTATGCGAGGGGAAGGAAGCGGAGCGTCCCCTGTTTTTGGAAGAAGAGGGCATGCGGCTGTATTCGTTTGAGGAATTGTGCTGCTATCTCTATGAGAACGCCGGGGTGGTGGAGGAGAGCTTTTTCAATGAGAGCCTCTGCCAATGGCTGGAGACAGACGTTGGCATGCGCGAGCTTTCCGGGAGCATCCGGGACGGGATCGCAAAGGAAAAGAGCGGAAGCTGGTGCATGGGGGAGATCTTGTCCGCGGGCGGCTACCATACCCGGGAGGAAGTAGGCGAGGCGGCGCGCGTCGCGGAGCGCATGGTGCATCAGGGGCCTTTGGAACGCGCGAAGCTGCGTGGGGACAGGCTGCTGCGGGAAGGGAACTGCCGGGCCGCCGTTTTGGAGTACCGCAGGGTGATGGAGCAGGCGGACGGGGAAGAAGGGCAGGAGGAGATCCAAAGCCGCCTCTGGCACAATATGGGGACGGCTTACGCCAAGCAAATGCTGTTCGGGCGGGCGGCCGAGTGCTATCGGAACGCATACGAGGCCGGGCGGAAGGAAGAGAGCAAGGTGGATTACCTCTTAGCGCTCGCGTTCCAGGAAGGAAGGCAGCCGAAGGACGGGACGGACGTGCTGGAGCGGTTCCAGATGCTGGCGGAGAAGAAAAAGTCCGGCGACCGGGCGGGCTATGAGAAGGCGATCGAGGATATTTTGTGGGAACTTAGGGCAGAATACAGGAAAAGTGATAGCGATGGGATTATTTAGGAGAAAGAAACCAAAATATGTAGAGGAAATATTGGAATACGACGAGCAGGAGCGGCTGAAGCCGGAGCCGCCTGCCGGGAAAAAGGAGCCGAAGGCGAAGGAGGCGGAAGAAAAGAACCTGGCGCGGGAGTACTGCGAGCAGATCCTGAACGCGGCGCGGGACTTAGGGGACGCGAAGCGCGAGTATAAGGTCGTGACGGATTACCTGACGGACATCCAGAAGCTGGAGAGCCTCCCGAAAGAGGAGTTCGCGCAGATCGAGGAGACCGCGCAGAAGGTCGTCGCGCTGAACGAGACGAGGAACAGCTACTTAAACCGCGCCAAGACGATCTCGGACGCCCAGTTCGTCCAGATGGAGCAGTTAAGCGAGGAGATGCCGGAGATCATCAACCGCCTGAAAAAGAACGAGTCGTACCAGGCGATGGTGAAGCGCGATATGCAGCATTTGGAAGGCGAGAAGGAAGAGTGGCATTATTACCAGGAGGGCCTGGAGCGGGAGCTGAAGATCCTGCGCAGGCTGCTCTACATCTTGCTGGGCTGCTTTGGCGCGGCTCTTGCGATGGCGCTGATCTTAGGCATGGCGATGCAGACCGACGTGACGGCGCCGTTTGTGGCGATCGTGCTGGCGGCGGGGGCGATCGGGGCGGTTTTGGCGCTGCGCGCCCAGAACGACAAGATCGATATCAAAAGATCGCAGATGAACATCAACCGCGCGGTCGTTTTGATGAACCGGATGAAGCTCAAGTACGTCAACATCACGAACGCGGTGGATTATGCCTGCGAGCGGCACCATGTGAAGAACGCGTACGAGCTGGAATATATCTGGGGGCAGTATTTGGAGGCCGTGGAGGAGCGAAAGCGGTACGAGCGCACGAACGACGAGCTGGAGTACGTGAACGGGAGGCTGGTCCGCCAACTGCAGGGATACCAGCTCTACGATTCCAAGATCTGGATCTACCAGGCGAACGCGCTTTTGGACAAGCGCGAGATGGTGGAAGTCAAGCACGGGCTTTTGGTGCGCCGCCAGAAATTGCGGGCCGCCGTGGAGGAGCAGGTCGGGAACATCCAGGGCGTGAAGCGCGAGATCGGGCGGCTCTTGAAGGCCAATCCCGGGAACGAAGGCGAGATCAAGGGGATCCTGCGTGAAGTCGACAAGCTGTGCGGGATCGCATGAAAAGGCTCTGGCCGGGTAAATGCCGGAAAAATGGCGATGATCGATGGCGGAAGAGCCAAAGGATCGCAGGAAAAGGCCCTGGCCGGGCAAATGCCGGCCAGGGCCGAATCGTATTACAGGATCAGGCCGTCCGTCCAGATCTTTAAGGCTTCCTTGTCCTCCGTCCCGCCTAAGCGCTTCCCTTCCTTGAAGACCGCGCCCGGCGCGGATGGGATGAGGGCTTTTACGGAATCCCCCATGTCGTTGCCGCCGGAGGTCGCGAACGGGATGATGGTCTTGCCGCTGAAGTCATAAGATTCCAGGAACGTATTTATGATGTGCGGCGCGAAACGCCACCAGATCGGGAATCCGATATACACGACGTCATAAGGGGAGACGTCGATCGGCCCGCTTCCGATCTCGGGCCGGGAAGCCGGGTCGGCCATTTCCAGGGTGGTGCGGCTTTCCGTGTCGTTCCAGTCCAGGTCCTGCGGCGTATATTTTACGGCAGGGACGATCTCATAGAGGTCGGCCTGGACGATCCCGGCCAATGTCTGCGCCATGTTCGCGGTCACGCCGCTGGCGGAAAAATAAGCGATCAAAATTCGGTTCATATGAGCCAACTCCTTTGCTGTTTGTAGGGTATTTGCCTTATTTGGAATTGTAGCGGATTAGGATTTTATTGTCAATAAGTTCCGGTAAGTTCCGGATTGAAAAATTTTTCTTGCATTTTATCCGCGTAAGTGCTATGATATGTAAGAAAACTAGAGAATCAGAGACTTGAGAGTGGGCGAACGTCCACTCTCAATTTTATGTATCCCCGGGAAGGCCCGCTGATCCGACGGCGCGGGGATGCGGCAAGGAAAGGGAAGAAGGTGTTTTGGGGATGACGAGAAGGGAAAGCTATGAGAAGCGCACGGAAGAGCTTCTGCTCCCGCTGATGGAAGAATATCAATTTGAGCTTGTGGACGTCGAGTTTGTGAAGGAAGGCGGGACATGGTATCTGCGCGCATATATTGATAAGGAAGGCGGGATCACGGTGGACGACTGCGAGCTTGTGAGCCGGAGGATGAGCGACTTGCTCGATGAGGAGGATTTCATCGAGGAGTCCTATATTTTTGAGGTAAGCTCGCCCGGCCTGGGGCGTCCGCTCAAGAAGGAGAAGGACTACGCGCGGAGCGTCGGGAAGGAGATCGAGATCAAGACGTACCAGCCGATCGGCAAAGAAAAGGAGTTCTGCGGGATCTTGAAGTCGTACGACGGGGAGACGGTGACGCTCGGGCTGGAAAGCGGGGAAGAGATGGTTTTTGAACGGAAGGGCATCGCGCTGATCCGATTGTCTTTTGGTCCGATGTGAGGAAAACCTGGCATCCGCGGCGGGAAGCGATCCCACATCGGATCAACGCCCCGCGGGGACGCGCAGAGATTCGGAGCAGACCCGGATTCCGTAACTGTGAAGCCGGAAGGCTGAACTGTTACCACGGGCGGGACTTGAATTTTAGGGAACAGAAAAAAGATTCGGGAGGATAAAGAAATGAACAATGAGTTATTCGAGGCGTTGAATATCCTGGAAAAGGAAAAGAATATCAGCAAAAGCACATTGCTGGAAGCAATTGAAAATTCCTTGAGCACGGCCTGCAAGACCCATTTCGGGACGTCGGACAACATCAAGGTGGACATCAACCCGGAGACGTGCGAATTTCACGTCTATGCGGAAAAGGCCGTCGTCGAGGAAGTGGAAGACCCGGCGCTTGAGATCAGCCTTGGGAATGCGAAGATGATCGATCCGGTATACGAAGTGGGGGACGTCGTCAACATCGAGGTGAAGTCGAAGGAGTTCGGGCGCATCGCCACGCAGAACGCCAAGAACGTGATCTTGCAGAAGATCCGCGAGGAAGAGCGGAACATCCTGTATAACCAGTACCTTGGAAAAGAGCGGGACGTGGTGACGGGCATCGTGCAGCGCCACATCGGGCGGAACATCAGCGTCAACTTGGGGAAGGTGGACGCGATCCTGACGGAGAACGAGCAGGTGAGGACGGAGTCGTTCAAGCCGACGGAGCGCATCAAAGTCTATATCATTGAGGTGAAGCCCACGTCCAAGGGGCCGAAGATCCTGGTGTCCCGGACGCATCCGGAATTGGTGAAGCGGCTGTTTGAGTCGGAAGTGACCGAGGTGAAGGACGGGATCGTCGAGATCAAGAGCATTTCGAGGGAAGCCGGGAGCAGGACGAAGATCGCCGTGTGGAGCAACGATCCGGACGTGGATCCGGTGGGCGCGTGCGTCGGGGTGAACGGCGTCAGGGTCAATGCGATCGTCAACGAGCTGCGCGGGGAAAAGATCGACATCATCAATTGGAGCGACAACGCTGCGATGCTGATCGAGAATGCGCTAAGCCCGGCGAAGGTGATCTCCGTCATTGCCGACGCGGAGGAAAAATCCGCGAAGGTGGTCGTGCCGGATTACCAGCTTTCCCTCGCCATTGGGAAAGAGGGACAGAACGCAAGGCTCGCGGCGCGGCTGACGGGATTCAAGATCGACATCAAGAGCGAGACGCAGGCAAGGGAAGCCGGGGACTTCATTGATTATGAGAATGATTATGAAGAATATGACGAGTATGACGAATACGAAGATGACGGCTATGCGGAAGGCGAGTACGAAGACGATGGGTACGCGGAAGGCGAATACGGAGAAGACGGGTACGCGGAAGGCGAATACGGGGACGACGGCTATGCGGAAGGCGAATACGGGGACGACGGGTACGCGGAAGGCGAATACGAGGACGACGGGTACGCGGAAGGCGAATACGAAGAAGGCGAATACGCGGAAGGCGAATACGAAGAAGGCGAATACGCGGAAGGCGGATATGAGGATGATGAGTACGCGGAAGGCGGATATGAGGACGACGGCGGCCCTGGCGGCGACTTAGAAGGCGGCGGAACGGAAGACGGCCCGGAGGAAGGCGGTTGGGATGAGTAAGAAAATTCCAATGCGCCAGTGCGTCGGCTGCAGGGAGATGAAGGGCAAAAAAGAGATGCTGCGCATCATCAAGACGCCGGAGGGAGAGATCCTTTTGGACGCCACTGGAAAGAAGAACGGCAGGGGGGCATATATATGTCAGGATAGGGAATGCCTGAAAAAAGCGGTCAGGACGAAAGGTCTGGAGCGTTCCCTGAAGACAGCGGTGCCGGAAGACGTGATCAAAAATCTGGAAAAGGAGATGGAAGCGGTTGCAACGGGATAGGATATTGTCGATGCTGGGATTGGCGGAGAAGGCAGGAAAAGTTGCGAGCGGGGAATTTTCCACGGAGAAGGCGGTAAAGTCCGGCCGGGCTTTTCTGGTGATCGTGTCGGAAGAGGCGTCGGAAAATACAAAGAAGAAGTTTCGCAATATGTGTTCCTTTTACGAGGTTCCCATGTACTTATATGCGGCGAAGGACGCGTTAGGCCATGCGATCGGCAAGGAGTTCCGCTCCTCGCTGGCGGTCATGGACGAGGGATTCGCCCGGAGCCTGGAAGAAAAGTTGAGATTAGAGAAAACGGAATAACGGAGGTTGTAACGCATGGCAAAAGTCAGGATCTATGAAATCGCAAAAGAGTTGAAGATAGAGTCGAAAGACGTGATCGGTTTTTTGAAGGAAAAGAATATTGAGGGGAAAGTGGCGAGCAGCTCGATCGGGGACGAAGAGATCTCCTTAGTCAAGAAGCGTTTTGCGGGCGGCGCGCAGGGAAGCGGGGCCAAAGAGGCGCCGGAAGCAGTGAAGAAAGCCGCGCCCGCGCCGGAAGCAGTGAAGAAGGCCGCGTCCGCGCCGGAGGCAGCGAAGAAAGCCGCGCCCGCGCCGGAGGCAGCGAAGAAAGCCGCGCCTGCGCCGGAGGCTGAGAAGAAAGCCGCGCCCGCGCCGGAAGCGGAGAAGAAAGCCGCGCCCGCGCCGGAAGCAGTGAAAAAAGAGGCGGCCGCGCCGGAGAAGGCGAAGGCGTCAGAGCAGCCGAAGGAACGCCCGAGGAAGAAGCCGAGCATCACGGCGGTCTATAACCCGCAGAACAGCAAGTCCGCGCCGCGCCATCCGGCGAGGCCGAAAAACGACCGGGGCGGGAAGCCGCAGGGCGACCGCGCCAGGAGGCCGATGGGCGAGCGTGCGGCGCGCCCGCAGGGTGAGCATATGGCGCGCCCGCAGGCAGGAAGGCCGCAGGAAGAGCGCGCAGCGCGTCCGCAGAGCGAGCAGGCGAGGACACAGGAGGGCCGTACGGCGCGCCCGCAGGGCGATCATATAGCGAGGCCGCAGGAAGGCCATGCGGCACGCCCGCAGGGCGAGCAGGCGAGGCCGCAGGAAGGCCATGCGGCGCGCCCGCAGGGCGACCGCGCGGGGAAGCCGCAGGGCGAGCTCCAGAACGACCGGGACGGGAGGAGGCCGCAGGGCGACCGGAACGGGCGTCCGCAGGGCGAGCGGCGTTTCCAGAACGACCGGGACGGGAGGAGGCCGCAGGGCGACCGGAACGGGCGTCCGCAGGGCGGCAGGAACGGCAGGCCGGGCCAGAGGAACCGTTTTGAGCAGGAGATCAATAAGATGAACCAGAGCACGCCCGCAGTCTCTTTGGATGATTCGAGGGGCAAAGAGAGCCGGGAGCGCGACAACCGCAAGGGCGGAAGCCAGCGGCATGAGAAAGAGCTGATGGGCCGGAAGAAAGAGCGGTTCGACAACCTGGAGAAGAAGGGCAGGGGAAGGAAGAACCAGCAGCCGCAGCAGCCGAAGCAGAAGGAAGAAGATGTGGTCAAGACGATCACCCTGCCGGAAAAGATGACGATCAAGGAGCTGGCCGACCGCATGAAGGTGCAGCCGTCCGCGATCATCAAGAAATTGTTCCTGCAGGGGAACCTGGTGACGGTGAACAGCGAGATCGACTTCGCGGCGGCGGAAGAGATCGCGTTGGAATTCAACTGCATCTGCGAGCAGGAAGAGAAAGTGGACGTGATCGCGGAACTGCTCAAAGAAGAGGCGGAAGACGAGTCTTTGATGGTAAAACGTCCTCCGGTCGTCTGCGTCATGGGACACGTAGACCACGGCAAGACGTCCTTGCTGGACGCGATCCGCGACACCCATGTGATCGACCGGGAAGCGGGCGGCATCACCCAGCATATCGGCGCGTATATGGTAGAGTGCAACGGGGAGAAGATCACGTTCTTAGACACGCCGGGGCATGAGGCGTTTACGGCGATGCGTATGCGCGGCGCGAACGCGACGGATATCGCGATCCTCGTGGTGGCGGCGGACGACGGCGTGATGCCGCAGACCGTGGAGGCGATCAGCCATGCGAAAGCGGCGGAAGTCGAGATCATCGTGGCGATCAACAAGATCGACAAGCCGGGCGCGAACGTGGAGCGCGTGAAGCAGGAGCTTGCCGAGCATGGCCTGATACCGGAGGATTGGGGCGGAAGCACGATCTTCGTTCCGGTGTCCGCGCATACCCACGAGGGGATCGACACCCTTTTGGAGATGGTGCTTCTCACGGCGGAGATCATCGAGCTGAAGGCGAACCCCAAGCGGAACGCGCGCGGGCTTGTGATCGAGGCGCAGCTTGACAAGGGGCGCGGCTCGGTGGCGACCGTCCTGGTGCAGAAGGGGACGTTGAAGGTAGGACAGCCGATCGCCTGCGGGAGCTGCTATGGGAAAGTAAGGGCCATGGTCGACGACAAGGGCAAGCGGGTCAAGGAAGCGAAGCCTTCCACCCCGGTGGAAATATTAGGGCTGAATAATGTGCCGAACGCAGGGGAAATCTTTGTATGTACGGATTCCGAAAAAGAGGCGAAGAATTTTGCGGAGACGTTCATTTCCGAGGGCAGGGAGAAGATGTTGGAGGAAACGAAGTCGCGTATGTCCTTAGACGACCTGTTTTCCCAGATCCAGTCCGGGAACGTGAAGGAGCTTCCGATCATCGTAAAGGCGGATGTGCAGGGTTCCGTGGAGGCAGTGAAGCAGAGCCTTGTCAAGCTTTCGGATGAAGAAGTGGTCGTGAAGATCGTCCACGGCGGCGTCGGCGCGATCAATGAGTCCGACGTGAGCCTGGCTTCCGCTTCTAACGCGATCATCATCGGGTTCAACGTGCGCCCGGACGCCATGGCGAAGGCGACGGCGGAGCGGGAAGGCGTGGATGTCCGGCTCTACAAGGTGATCTACAACGCGATCGAGGATATCCAGTCCGCGATGAAGGGGATGCTCGATCCGGTCTTCGAGGAAAAAGTGCTGGGCCATGCGGAGATCCGCCAGATCTTCAAGGCGTCCGGCGTAGGGAACATCGCGGGTTCCTATGTTTTGGACGGCGTATTCCAGAGGGGCTGCAAAGTGCGCATCCGAAGGGGCGAGGAGCAGATCTTCGAGGGCGATTTAGCGTCCCTGCGGCGGTTCAAGGACGACGTGAAGGAAGTCCGCGCAGGGTATGAGTGCGGCCTGGTATTTGAAGGTTTCAACGATTTCCAGGAGCTTGACGTGGCGGAAGCGTACACGATGGTGGAAGTGCCGAGATAGAAGGAGCGAGGCGGACATGAGGAAGAACAGCATTAAGAATATCAGGATCAACGAAGAGGTGATGCGGGAGCTAAGCAGCATCATCCGGGGCGGGATCAAGGATCCGAGGATCCATCCGATGACTTCCGTGGTGACGGTGGAGGTCGCGCCGGATCTGAAAAGCTGCAAGGCGTATATCAGCGTGCTGGGGGATGAGGAAGCCCAGAAGAACACGATGGAGGGCTTAAAGAGCGCGGAAGGGTATATCCGGCGCCAGCTCGCGCAGAACGTCAATCTGCGCAATACGCCTGAGATCCGCTTTATCCTGGATCAGTCGATCGAATACGGCGTGAATATGTCGAAGCTGATCGACGAAGTGAACAGGCAGGGAGAATGATAAGATGGGAAAATTAGAATCCTGGCTGGCGCAGGCGAAGTCAGTCGCGGTTGCGGGCCATATCAAGCCCGACGGCGACTGCATCGGCTCCTGCCTGGCGACTTACAATTACATCGCGACGTGGCATCCAGAGATCGAGGTGAGCCTGTACTTAGAGCCAATCCCCAATATTTTTCGTTTTTTGGCGAACGCGGATCAGATCCGGAGCGATTTTGGGGAGGAGAGAAGCTACGATCTGTGCATCGTGCAGGACTGCGGCGACACGGGGCGCTTAGGGAAAGCGGTGCGGTATTTTGATAGCGCGAAGAGGACGGTCTGCATCGACCACCACATCAGCAACGAGAGCTTTGCCGACGAAAATTATATTTTCCCGGAGATAAGCTCGACGTCCGAGCTGGTATTCGGCCTGATGGAGGAAGAGAAGATCACGAAAGAGATTGCGGAGTGCATCTACGTGGGGATCGTGCATGACACGGGGGTATTCCAGTATTCCAGCACGACGGCCCGGACGATGGGCGTCGCGGGAATCTTGATGGAAAAAGGGATCGACTTTACGAAGATCGTGGACGACACATTTTATAAGAAGACGTTCGCACAGAACAAGATCTTAGGGCAGGCGCTCTTAAACAGCAGGCTGTATCTGGACGGCGCGGTGATCGCGTCGGCTGTCACGAAGGAAGAGATGGAGGCCTATCAGGTGCAGCCGAAGCATTTGGAAGGGATCGTCAACCAGCTGCGCGTGACGAAAGGCGTGGAGGCCGCCGTCTTCCTGTACGAAAACGGCGACGGGAGCTGGAAGGTCAGCATGCGTTCCAACGGGCTTGTGGACGTGGCCGCCATCGCGGTGAAGATGAAGGGCGGCGGTCATACGAGGGCCGCCGGGGCGACGGCCAAAGGGCGTCCGGAGGAGATCGTCGCGAGAATCTGTGCGGAAGTGGAAAAAGATGTTAAACGGGATCATTAACGTATATAAGGAAAAAGGCTACACGTCCCATGACGTGGTGGCGAAGCTTCGGGGGATCTTAAGGCAGAAGAAGATCGGCCACGCCGGGACGCTCGACCCGGACGCGGAGGGCGTGCTTTTGGTCTGCCTTGGGAAGGCGACGAAGGCGTGCGGCCTGCTCACGGACAAGGATAAGGAATACGAGGCCGTGCTTTTGCTTGGGAAGACGACGGACACGCAGGACGTTTCCGGGAAAGTACTGGCGGAGCGGGAAGTCCTTTGCTCCCCCGCCGAGGCGAAAGCGGCTGCTTTAAGCTTCGTGGGGAAGTACATGCAGGTGCCGCCGATGTATTCCGCGCTCAAAGTCAACGGGCAGAAGCTCTGCGATCTGGCGCGGAAAGGCGTGGAAGTGGAGCGCGCGCCTAGGGAAGTCACGGTCTTTTCGATCGAGGTGGGCGAGATCAGCCTGCCCCGGATGCGGATGGAGGTACACTGCTCCAAGGGGACGTACATCCGGACGCTGTGCCATGACATCGGGGAGGCGCTGGGCTGCGGCGGCTGCATGGAGTCTTTGACGCGCACGCGCGTGTCCGGCTTTCGGCGCGAGGACGCGAAGACGCTTTCGGAGATCGAGGCGCGCGCGGCCGAGGCGCGGGAGAGACGCCCGGGGAAGGAATTGGAGAATGGCGACCTGGGCGGGCTGATCCTGGATACGGACGCCCTTTTTGGCGATTATCCGGCGGTCTATGTGAGGCCAGAGTTCGGAAAGCCGCTTGGGAATGGAAACCCCTTAAAGCCCGAGTGGCTGGAAGGCTGGCGGGCGGGACACGAGGGGACGCCCCTGCGCGTGTACGACGGACAGACCCGCGCGTTTGCGGGAATCTTCCGGTACGAGGGCGAGAGAGGGCTTGTGAAGCCCGTAAAAATTTTTATGGGATAAGGACAGGGACATGGAATACATAAGGCAAGGCATGGCGTTTGAGGCCGAGGGGCCGACGGCACTCTCGTTGGGGAAGTTCGACGGGCTTCACCGGGGGCATGGGCTGCTGATGCGCCGCATGGAAGAGAAAAAGAGGGAAGAGAAAGGGCTTCGGTCCGCAGTCTTTACGTTCGACGCCCCCATCCGGCGGCAGGAGGGGGGACGGCGCGCGCAGGTGCTGACGACGAACCGGGAAAAGCGCAGGCTCTTTGCCGCGCGCGGCGTCGACTATCTTGTGGAATGCCCGTTCACGGAGGAAGTCATGCGGATGGAGCCGGAAGACTTCATCCAGGCGATCGCGGAACGGCTCCATCCGCGGCATATCGTCGTAGGAGAGGATTTTCGGTTCGGGCATGGCCGCCGCGGGGATCCAAAGATGCTGCGGCAGTACGCGGGCAGGCACGGCTATGAGGTTACGGTCGTGGAGAAGCTGTGGGACGGCGGGCAGGAGATCAGCAGCACGCGGATCCGGGACGAGATCGCGGCCGGGAACCTGGAGCGGGCGAATGAGCTGCTCGGGTACGCCTTTTTCGCGGAAGGCGAGGTCCTGCACGGGGAGCATATGGGGAAGGCGGAATTTGGAATCCCCACCATCAACTTGCGGCCGCCGGAGGAAAAGCTGCTGCCGCAGTTCGGCGTATACGTCACCGTGACGGAGTGCGGGGGCGCCCGCTATCCCGGGATCACGGACGTGGGGTGCAAGCCCACCATCGAAGGGAAGCGCCCGGCCGGGATCGAGACGCATCTGTTCGACGTCTCGAAGGATCTTTACGGGCAGGAAGTGCGGGTCAGCTTTTTGGCGCAGGTGCGGCGGGAGAAGAAATTCCATTCCCTGGAGGAACTGAAGGCGCAGATGGAGCGGGATATCCGCTATGGGCGGGAGTATATGAGCCGCCGGGCGGCCTCTGCGGGAGCGCAGGGGACGGAATGAGATAAGGAACATCCTATGGGCGGGAGTATATGAGCCGCCGGGCGGCCTCTGTAGGAGCGCAGGGGACGGAACGGGGATAAGGACGCCGGGAGGCGGCAGGAACACAGAAGGGAAGAAGGGTGAGGGACTTATGGAATTGATATTGACATTGCTAGGCGGCCTGGGCTTGTTTTTGTTTGGCATGAGCTTTATGAGCCAGGGCCTGCAAAAAGCGGCCGGGGCGAAGCTTAGGGCGATCTTGGAGGCGGTGACGAAGAAAAAATCCATGGCGGTGATCTTTGGCGCGCTGTTCACCGCTGTCATACAGTCGTCGGGCGCGACGACCGTCATGGTCGTCAGCTTCGTGAACGCGGGGCTGATGTCGCTGCAGCAGTCGGTCGGCATTATCTTCGGCGCGAACATCGGTACGACGATCACGTCCCAGTTGGTGGCGTTCAACTTGACCGGGGTGGCGCCGGTCATCCTGTTTGCCGGGGCGGTCCTGATCATGTTCGGGAAACGGCCGATGTTAAAGAAAGTGGGCGAAGTCATCCTCGGGTTTGGCGCGCTTTTCATGGGGATCAGCATGATGAAGGACGCCATGGCGGGGCTGAAGGAATACCCGATGGTGCTAAAGGTCTTGGGAAGCCTGGACAACCCGCTGGTCGGGATCTTGTTCGGGATAGTGATCACGGTCATCGTGCAAAGCTCTTCCGTGACGGTCAGCATCCTGCTTTTGATGGCGAGCCAGGGATTGATCCTGCTCCCGGTGTGCTTTTACGTCGTCTTAGGGTGTAACATCGGTTCCTGCACGCCTGCGGTCTTAGCGAGCCTCAACGCGAACAAGGAGGCGAAGCGCGCAGCCGCCATCCATGTGATGTTCAATGTGTTCGGCATGGTGGTCATCGGCTTGCTGCTCTGCGTTGGGATGGATCACTTCGAGCCGTTCATCCTGCGGATTTCCGGATCGGACGTGGGGCGCTGCGTGGCGAACGCGGATACGTTCTATAAGGTGTTCCAGACGATCATATTCCTCCCGCTCTCGAAGCAGTTCATCGCCTTGAGCCGGAAGCTCGTTCCCGGCGACGATAAGGAAAGCGGGGAGTACCAGCTTTTGTATATCGGGAAGCAGACGAATTTTTCCCCTGCCACGGCGGTCATTGAGACGGTTCAGGAGATCAAACGCATGGGCGCGATGGCAAGCTCCAATATGAGCATTGCGATGGAAGCGTTCTTTGACGGGGACCAGGAGAAGATCGACAGGGTCTATGAGGTGGAGCGGCAGATTGACTATCTGAGCAAGGAAGTGACGGATTACCTTGTGAAGATCAACCAGCTCCAGCTCCCCGTGACGGACGCGAAGCGGATCGGCGGCTTCTTCCATGTGGTGATCGACATCGAGCGGATCGGCGACTACGCGGAGAATATCGCGGATTACGCCATCAAGAAGCGCGAGGAGAGCCTGGAATTTACGAAGAAGGGCATGAAAGAGATCCAGGAGATGCACAAGAAGACGATGGAGATCTTAGAGAAGTCCATGGAGATGTTCACGGCGGCGAGCGACGCGAACCTGCCGGATATCTTAGAGCTGGAGAACAGCATCGACCATATGGAGCGCGAGCTGCAGCAGAACCATGTGCGCCGCATGGCAAAGGGGAAATGCTCCCCGATGTCCGGCATCATCTTTACCGACCTTGTGACGGAGCTTGAGCGTGTGGCGGACCATGCGACGAATATCGCGTTCTCGATCCTGGACAAGGATCCGGAAGACGAGGCGGAATGACCATCCCGTAACAGAAAAGCCTGGGGCTTCGCGCTTGCGGCAAAGCCCGCAGGGGCGCGGAGATCTGCAAGAGGGGATCCGCCGCCGCAGGCGGCCGGGGATGGCGGATACCGTAACAGACAGGGAAGCCTTACGGCTTCCCTGTTATCTTCAGTCTGCGGCCTTAACTTCCTTCCAGAGGATGTTGTAATTCGTGGTCGCCGCGTCGTCTAAGGATTTGAGGATCTCGCAGTTGTCCAGAATCTCCTTTGGGGGGAAGATCGTCGTGTTTTCCTGCAGGCTCTTATCCAGGGCGGCTTTCGTTTTGACGTTTGGCGTCGCGTAGTACACATAGTCGAAATTCATCATGGAGATATCCTCACGACAGAGGAAATTTAAGAATTTTTCCGCGTTTTCGACGTGGTTGGCCGTTTTGGGGATCAGCCAGGAGTCGATCCACATATTGGAGCCTTCCTCTGGCACGGAAAAGGCCAGGTTGTCGTTGTATTCTAACGCAAGCCCCGCTTCCCCGGAGTATACGACGGCCATGGCCGCGTTTTCCGCGATCATCTCGTCCTGAGCCTCGTCCACGAGGTAGGAATAGACGAGCGGTTTTTGCCGGATCAGAAGCTCCTTCGCCTCCTCAAGCTGGGCGTCGTCCGTCGTGTTTAAGGAATAGCCTAAGATCTTTAAGGCCACCATGAAGGAATCGCGGACGGAATCGGGCATGATGATCTGCCCGGAATACGTTTCGTCCCATAAGATCTCCCAGGAGCGGACTTTTGCCTCATCGACCATTTTTTTGTTGTAGAGGATCCCGACCGTCCCGAAGAAGTAGGGCATGGAATATTTATTTTCCGGGTCGAACGACTTGGAGAAGTCGAAATAGGACTGATCCAGGTTCTTAGAAAGCGGGATGGCGTCAAAATCGATCTCTAAGGCCTCCCCTTCCTGTATCATCTTTTCCACCATATAATCCGACGTGCAGACCAGGTCGTAGTCGATCGCGCCCGCGCGGTATTTGGTATACATATTTTCCGGCGTGATGTATTCCTCATATTCCACGTCGATCCCAGTTTCGTCCTCGAAGATCTCGATCGCCTCCGGGTCGATATATTTTCCATAATTTAAGATGGTCAGCGTGTTCTCGCCCCCGTCCCTGCCGCATCCGCAGAGTGCCGCGGCGGCAAGGAGGAAAAGGGCCAGGCATGTTTTTCTCATGGCAGTTGTCCTTTCTGTTATCGTTTGACTTTGTATCCTTACGACTTTTCTTTTTCCTTCGCGGAAGGGCCAAAGTTCATGATCAAAAGGAGCGTTAAGGCGATCAGGAACAGGAGCGTGGATAACGCGTACATTTCCGGGCGGATGCCCTTGCGCATCTCGGTGTAGATCATCGTGGAGAGCGTGTTGACGCCCGCGCCCTTCGTGAAGTAGGTGACGGAGAAGTCGTCTAACGACATCGTCATGGCCATCAGGAAGCCGGAAAGCACGCCCGGGAGGATCTGCGGCCAGGTGATCTTGAAAAAGGCGTACAGCGGGGTCGCGCCAAGGTCCAGGGCGGCCTCGTACGTCGTGCGGCTTTCCTGCTTTAGCTTAGGCATCACATTTAAGATCACGTAAGGGATGTTGAACGTGATGTGCGCGAGCAATACGGTATTCATGCCGAGACGCGTGAACCGCACGAACAACAGCATCAGCGAGATGCCCGTCACGATATCCGCGTTCAGCAGCGGGATGTTGGCCGCGCCGATCAGGAAGGCCTGCCCGCGTTTTTTCATGGCGTCGGCGCCAAGGGCTGCGAGCGTCCCGATGACGGTCGCGATCAGCGCGGAGCCGAGCGAGATGAAGATCGTCATCCAGAAGGCTTCGAGGATGCTCTCGCTGGAAAAGAGGCTTCCGTACCATTTCAGCGTGAACCCGCCCCACTGCACCTTGGACTTGGAGTCGTTGAACGACAGCACGATCAGAACGCCGATCGGCAGGTACAGGAACAAAAAAATCAAAACAAGATATAATTTGTATAATTTTTTCAACATATGCCGACACCTCCTTCGTCCCCGCGGGAGTTCATCAAGGCCATGCTGGCGATGACGAAGACCATCAGCACGAGGGAAAGGCCCGAGCCTAAGTTCCAATTGTATTCCTGGATGAACGCCTGCTCAATGACGTTCCCGATCAGGAGGACCTTGCCGCCGCCTAAGAGGTCGGAAATGGCAAAGGAGGTAAGGGCGGGGACGAACACCATGATGGTCCCGCTGACCGCGCCCGGCGCTGTTAAGGGCAGGATGATCCGAAAGAAGGTCGTCGCGCGCCCCGCGCCTAAATCCTGCGCGGCTTCGAGGATGCCTTTGTCGATCCGCGACATGGAATTGTAGATCGGGAGCGCCATGAACGGCAGGAAGTCGTATATCATGCAGAATACGACGGCAAACGGCGTGTTCATGACGTCTAACGCGGGCAGCCCGACTGCCTCTAAGACCATGTTGATGACGCCGTTGTTCGACAAGAGCATCTTCCACGCCAGGATGCGCAGCATGAAGTTCATCCACATCGGCAGGATGAAGATGAAGACGATAAAGCCCTGCCGCTTCGTCTTGAGGCTGCTTAGGGCTAAGGCGAGCGGGTAGGAGAGCAGCAGGCAGGCGGCTGTGCAGAGAAAGGCAAGCTCTAAGGAGAGGAGCAGCGATTTGAAATGCACGGACGCAAAAATTGAAGTCACATTTAACAAAGTGGGATGTCCGCTCGTCGTCGTGAACGCATAGTACAGGATGACCATGAGCGGGAGCAGGGTAAAGGCTGCGATCCACACCAGGTAAGGGCCAGCTAAAAGCTGGCGTTTTAAGCCGCGTATCTTACGCATCTGTTTCCACCGCCTTTTCGTCATTGGATTCCGGCTTGTTCATGATCTGGATGTTGAACGGGTCCACCCGGATGCCGACATGGGAGCCGACCGGGCGCATCTGGGTCGCCTGCACGAGCCATTCGTAGCCGTGGGCGAGGACTTCCATCTCCCAATGCACGCCCTTGAAGACCAGGGATGTGACGTCGCCGGAGATCATCCCGTCCTCCGGGGCGACAAGCTCGACGTCCTCCGGGCGGATCACGACGTCGACGGGGACGTTGCTGCCAAAGCCCTCGTCCACGCAGGGGAAGTCCACGCCTAAGATCCTTACCAGGCGGTCCCTTTGCATGATCCCGTCGATGATATTGCTCTCCCCAATAAAATCCGCCACGAACGCGTTCGTCGGCTCGTTGTAGATGTCCTGCGGGGTTCCGATCTGCTGGATATAGCCCTGGTTCATGACGACGACCGTGTCGGACATGGTAAGCGCCTCCTCCTGGTCGTGCGTCACGTAGACGAATGTGATGCCAAGCTCGTTTTTCAATCGGATCAGCTCGTACTGCATATCCTGGCGCAGCTTTAGGTCCAGAGCCCCCAATGGCTCGTCTAAGAGCAGCACCTTCGGCTCGTTGACGATGGCGCGGGCGATCGCGATCCGCTGCTGCTGGCCGCCGCTGAGCGAGTCGACGCCGCGCTTCTCAAAGCCGTCCAGGTTCACGAGCTTTAAGGCGTATTTGATCTTGTCTTCAATGTAGGCCTTGCTTTTTTTCTTGATCTTCAGGCCGAACGCGATGTTCTCCGCGATCGTCATGTGCGGGAACAGGGCGTATTTTTGGAATACGGTGTTCAATTGCCGCTCGTTGGGGGCAAGATCCGTGATGTCCTGCCCGTCGAACACGACGCGTCCCGCGTCCGGCCGCTCAAAGCCGCCGATGATGCGCAGCGTCGTCGTCTTGCCGCAGCCGGAAGGCCCTAACAGCGTCAGGAACTCGTTCTCCCGGATGTACAGGCTTAAGTCGTCTAAGACCGTCTGCCCGTCAAAGGATTTTGTGATATGTTGTAAGTCGATCAGTCGTTTGCTCATGCGTAAGCCTCCTCATGCGCCGGGTGCGCCCGGCAGTATTATCAAATGGGGGATGCGCACGAATTTGTACCGGGAATATGCTGCCTGCGCAGCGCAAATTCGGCGCGGGACCGTTAAAAGCTCGGGGGAGAGGAAACCCACAAGACGACGGCTTCCCTTCCGGTCGGGTTCTCGATGAAATGCTTCTTCCCAGCCTTGAACGAGAAGGATTCGCCCTGCTTGACGGGAAAGGAATTTGGCCCGTAGCAGAGGCGGACGCTGCCTTTCAGCACGTACCCGAACTCTTCTGATTCATGGGGAAGCTGCGTCTCCGACTTCCCGTGCGGCCCAAGCGTCAGGAGGACAGGCTCCATCTCATTTTTCTGGGCGTTGGGGACCAGCCATTGGACCGTGTGGCTCAGCCCCTCGGATTCTTTGATAAAGTAATCTTCCTT
The DNA here is from genome assembly GCA_947626795.1 of uncultured Lachnospiraceae bacterium. GTDB lineage: Bacteria > Bacillota > Clostridia > Lachnospirales > Lachnospiraceae > Petralouisia. The sequence continues at coordinate 19,937 of CANQTH010000017.1, read as the reverse complement.
CCGGAAGACGATCTGCTCCGGCTCCTCGTCGGCGAAAAATTCCGCCGGGGTCGTCCCAAGGCATTGGATGATGTCAAGGAGCGTGCCGATGGAGGGCGACGTGAGGTTGCGCTCCAACTGGGAGATGAAGCCCTTGGAAAGCTCGCTTCGGTCGGCGAGCTCCTGCTGGGTCAGGCCGTACCGGATGCGCAGCTCTTTCATGCGGTGTCCGATGTCCATATTGACTCATTCCTTACTGATAATGTATTTTCTGTTTAATAATGATAAACAACAAAATATATTATAAAGGGAAACGCGGAAATGTCAAGAGATTATGCAGAAAGAGGGAGAATCGTGAAAATCAACAAAAAAATGTGAAAAAACGAAAGATTTTTGGTGAATATGGAAAATAGGAAAGAAAAATAAAAAAAGGCTTGCAATTTTTTAGAAAAGCGAATATAATGTACCAAGGTTGTTTTTTAACTGCCTTATGCCAAAGTGGCGCAGTTGGTAGCGCGGCGCATTCGTAATGCGTAGGTCGAGGGTTCGAGTCCCTCCTTTGGCTGGATAAAAGGAGCTGTTCGGCAGCTCCTTATTTCTTTGTTATGTAATGCGAAAAAGAGATGTCCGATCAGACAAAAAGCAGGACGCGCCAGGGCGGGGCTTTTGCCCTGGGGAATGGAGGAAGGATGCACCAGGTCGTGATTTATTACGCGTTCTGCCCCAAGACGGAGGAATCGCCGGGCGATTACCGGAAACGGCAGCGCAGGATCGCGGACGAGATCTTGCGGCACGGGTTCGGGCAGCAGTTCGGCATAAGCTTTGACCGGGGGAAACTGGAAGAGGGGCCTTACGGGAAGCCTTATTGGGGCGGGCCGGGGAACGTCTATTTCAATATCAGCAATACGAACGGCCTCGTAGCGTGCGCCGTGGGGGACACGGAGATCGGGATCGACGTGGAAAAGACGAGGGAAATGTGGATATCGGCGGTCCGGCGGTGCTGCTCGCCCCAGGAGGCCGCGTATATCGGGGAGGAGCGGGAGCGTTTTTTCCAGATCTGGACTTTGAAGGAGAGCTATATCAAGCAGATCGGGGAGGGGCTGCATTTCCCGCTGCAGGAAGTCTCGTTCTGCCTCAAAGGGCGGCCGCCCATTCTGCAGCCGTGGGAGATCTCCTGCAGCCGTCCGGGCTTTTTTCTGCAGAGGAAGATGGGAGACCACTGGATTTCCCTATGCTCTGGGAAAGAGGTGCGGATCGCGTGGCAGGAATGCGATTTCCCGCCTGCCTTTTAGGCAATGGCAGAAAAAAAGATTGTATTTCCCGCCGGGATGTTATATGATATATAGAAAGAGGAAACTGGAACCAGGATCTTAGATGGGGGAAAGGACAGGGATGCAGATGAAAAAGTATAAAAGAAGCACGTTTGAAGTGGAAGCGGTGGAATACGAGCTGGGGAAAGGGATCGAAGACGGGATGATGCCGTATACCGCGGTCATAACGGCAGGATGGATCAATGCGGAGAACCTGATCCAGGTGACGCAGAAGGACGGGACGGTGGTATGCCCGTTCATCCAGAACCGCAGGGGGCGCATTTTCCTGCGCGAGGGCGACTACGTCATCACGGAGAAGGACCAGGAGCGCCATGTGTGCGGGAAGGACAAATTCTTTGAGCGGTACCATTTGGTCGAGGAATAAGGGCGCGGGACGTTCGGAGCGAGGCAAAAGGCGGGCTGTCGATTTTACAGATTTGTGAATCGCCAGCCCTTTTCCTTTTTCCTGTCTGTCCGGGCGGAAGCCGCAAAAGAAGATCCGGCCGCGCGGGCGCGGATCTGGCAGGGATTGGAGGAGAGGGTATGTCATTGCAGTTGGTTTTGGGAGGGAGCGGCAGCGGGAAATCGGATCATGTCTATGAAGAGATCCTGCGACGCTCGAAGGAAGCGCCAGACAAGCTTTTTTTCGTCATTGTGCCGGAGCAGTTCACCATGCAGACGCAGCGGGAGCTGGTCCGGCGGCAGGAACGCCACGGGATCATGAATGTGGACGTCGTGAGCTTCCAGCGGCTGGCGTACCGGGTATTTGACGAGCTTGGGGCGGGCGGGACGCGCGTCTTAGGGGAGATCGGGAAGAACCTTCTCTTGCGCCGCGTGGCGGAGGAGCAGCAGGAGAACCTGCTGCTGTTAAAGTCCGGCATGAAAAAGACGGGCTATATCAGCAAGATGAAGTCGATCCTTTCCGAGCTGGCCCAGTATCGGATCACGCCGGGGCAGCTGGACGTTTTTGTTGAGGATGAGAGCCAGTCGCCGCTGTTCCGCTATAAGATCCGCGATATCCAGACGATGTACCAGGGATTTATGGATTTCCTGCGGGGGAAGTTCATTACGGCGGAGGAGATCCTGGACGTATTGGAGCGCCTTGCGCCGCAGTCCGGGCTGCTGCGCCATTCGGTCATTGCGCTGGACGGATTTACCGGGTTCACGCCCGTCCAGTACCATCTGCTGGAGACGCTCCTGCGGCTGGCGGACGAGGTGTTGGTGACGGTGACGCTGGATGAGCGCGAGGATCCGTACCGATGCGGCGGCGTCCAGGAATTGTTCTACATGAGCAAGAAGACGGTGCGGACGCTGTGCGAGATCGCGGCCAGAGGCCAGGTGGAGGTGAAGGAGCCGCATTGGGTCCGCCAGGGCGCGCAGGGCCGGTTCTCCCATTCCCCGGCGCTGCTGTGGCTGGAGCGCAACTTATTCCGCCCAAGGCCGGAAGCGTACCCGGCGGATGGGCCGGGCCTTGGAGAGGATGGGAAGCCGCGCGGCGTCGGGCTGTATTCGCTTCCTACTCCCAGGCAGGAGCTTCATTTTATCGCGCGGGAGATCCGGCGGCTTACGCGGGAAGAGGGGTACCGTTATAAGGACGTCGCCGTCGTCTGCGGGAACGTCGAGATGTACGGGAATTATGCGCAGGAGATCTTTGGCGCGTACGGGATCCCGCTGTTTTTAGACGCCAGGAAAAACATCGCCTTCCACCCGATGGCGGAATTTGTAAAGCAGGCGCTCCTGCTGCTGGAGCAGGATTTTTCCTACGAGGCGGTCTTAGGCTATTTCCGGTGCGGGCTTTCCGGCGTGCCGATGGAGGACGTGGATTTGTTGGAAAATTATCTCCTGGCGGAAAATATCCGCGGCTTTTCCAGGTGGGAACGGCTCTGGGTGCGGCGCGGCAGCGTGCGGGACGAGGCGGAGCTGGCGCGCGTCAATGAGCTGCGGGAGCGGTTCGTCGGGCAGACCGCCCCGCTTCGGGCGGCGTTTTCCGGGCTTTTGGAAAAAGAGGAGGCCCCGGGCGGAAAGGCGGCGCGGCGCGGCACGGTCCGGCAGGAATCGGAAGCGCTGTACGGGCTGATCTGCCAGCTGGAGATCGAGGGGCAGCTCGAAGCGTACGCGGAGCGTTTCCTGGCGGAAGGGGAGAATGCGCGGGCGAAAGAATACGCGCAGATCTATCGGACCGTCATGGACCTGCTGGATCAGATGGTGGGGCTTTTGGGCGAGGAGCGCATGGACGCGCGGGAATACCGCCAGATCCTGGAGGCGGGGATGGAAGCGGCGGCCGTGGGCATCATCCCGCCGGGCTACGACCGGGTCGTGTTCGGGGACATTGAGCGGACGCGGCTTTCCGACATCAAGGTCTTGTTTTTCGCGGGAGTCAACGACGGGCTGATCCCGAAGGCGGCGGAGCATGGCGGGATCATCTCGCAGGCCGACTGGGAGAGGTTCGCCGCCTCCGGCATGGAGATCGCCCCGACGGACCGGGAGCGGAGCTTCATCCAGAAGTTCTACTTGTACTTAAGCTTGACGAAGCCGTCGGAAAAGCTCTACATGACGTGGTTTTGCACCGGGCAGGACGGGAAGGAGGCGCGGAAGTCTTACCTGGCGGGGGTCGTGCAAAAGCTGTTCCCGCAGCTTGTCCCGGAGCGGCTTGGTGAAGCGTCCGAGGCGCGGCAGGCCGTGACGCCGAAAAGCAGCCTCCTGTTTTTCGTGCAGGGTCTGAAGGAGGCGAAGGCGGGCCGGGTCAGCCCGGAGTGGAAGGGGCTGTGCCGCTGGTACCATGCGAGCGGGGAATGGGGCCGGAAGGTCAGCCCGCTTTTCGAGGCGGCTTTTTACCAGTACCATGCAAGCCCCATGGGGAAGGAGACGGTCCATGCCTTATATGGCATGGTGTTGGAGAACAGCGTCACGCGGCTGGAGGAATTTAGCCGCTGCGCGTACCGCCATTTCTTAAAATACGGGCTGAGGCTCAAGGAGCGGGATTTGGGCGAATTTGATTCATTGGACATGGGAAATCTGTTCCATGAGGCCCTGGAACGCTATTCCAGGGCGCTGGAGGAGTCCGGGCGGAATTGGCTCAGCGTTTCGGAGGAAGAGGAGGAACGGCTCGTGGAGCAGGCGGTGGAGGAGACGCTCGGGGCGGGCGCGGACGGCCTGCTGATGCAGGGGGCGCGGGCGGCTTACCTCATAGAGCGGGCCAAGCGGATCTTGAAGCGGACGGTCTGGGCGATCGCCGAGCAGGTGAGGACGAGCTATTTCATGCCGGAAGGGTACGAGGTCGCGTTCTCCTTTTCGCAGGACATGGGCGGCTCGGGCGTTTCCCTGGACGAGGGGGAAAAGCTGCGCCTGCGCGGGCGCATCGACCGGATCGACGCCAAAAAGCAGGACGGGCGCGTTTACGTGAAAGTGGTGGATTACAAGTCGGGCGGCGCGCAGTTCCAGCTTTTGGGCCTGTACCACGGGCTGCAGCTTCAATTGGTCGTCTACTTAAATTCCGCGATGGAGCTGATGAGGAAAAAATACCCGGGCCTGGAAGTGGTTCCGGGCGGTATGTATTATTATCATCTGAGCGACCCGATCGTCAGCGGCGGGCCGGACATGACGGACGCGGAAGTGAAGGAAAAGATCCTGGAGGAATTGAAGCTGAAGGGAGTCTCCGGGGAGGAAGAAGAGGACGCAAGCGCCGGAAAGAAGGCGAAAACGGCGGGGCGGGAGGAGTTCGATGTCCTCTCGGAATTTGTCAGCCATAAGGTAAGGGAGATCGGGCAGAAGATCTTCCAGGGGGAGATCGCGGCCAACCCGTATCAGTTGGGGGAAGAGACGGGATGCGGATACTGCCCCTACCACAGCGTCTGCGGGTTTGACGCCGCCATGCCGGGGCAGGAGTACCGGGTGTTGGAGAACATCCGGGAAGACGAGGAGGTCTTCCACTGCATCCGGGAGGAGCTTGCTGCGGAAAAGAAGCGGCCGCAGGATGCGGGAAAGTAACAGTTCAGCCTTGGACTTTGCACTTGCTGCAAAGTCCGTAAGAACGTATAAATTTTGCCGAGTGGGAATCCGGCTCTTTGCCGAAGGCAGACTTTTAATGAGCCGGATTCCGTAACTGTGAAGCCGGAAGGCTGAACTGTTACGCGGGAAATGAGGAGGAGGCGTGAGGATGGAAAGGAAATGGACGGAAGGGCAGCAGAAGGTCATAAGCCTGCGGGACCGGGACCTTTTGGTGTCGGCGGCGGCCGGGAGCGGCAAGACGGCGGTTCTGGTCGAGCGGATCATACAAAAGATCACGGATAAGCGGCGCCCGGTGGATATCGACAAGCTTCTGGTCGTGACTTTTACGAACGCGGCGGCGGCGGAAATGCGGGAGCGCATCGGCCTCGCGATCGAGAAAAAGCTGGAAAAGGACCCGGAGGATCTGCACCTGCAAAGGCAGCAGACGCTTTTGCACAACGCGCAGATCACGACGATCCACAGTTTTTGCCTGAATGTGGTTCGGAATTATTTCCATCGGATCGGCCTGGAGCCGGATTTCAGGGTGGCGGAGGAAGGGGAATTAAAGTTGCTAAAGAACGACGTGCTGGCGCAGTCGCTGGAGCGGTTTTACCAGGAGGCGTCCCCGGAGTTCCTCGCGCTGTCCGAGACGCTGGACGCCGGGAAGGACGACCGCAGGCTGGAAGGGACGGTCCTGCGTCTGTTTGAGTTCGCGATGGGGAACCCCTGGCCGGAGGAGTGGCTGGAAGCGTGCCGGGAGCCGTTCCATGTCGCGGAGATGGAGGAATTTGAGCAAACGCCGCTCGCGGGGGAATTGCTGGGATACTTAAAGGACATCAGCGGCCAGTGGGCGATGCAGTTGGAACGCTGCGTCCAGATCAGCCTGGAAGAAGGCGGCCCGTATAAGTATGCCGAGATGCTCGCGCAGGAGGCCGACGCGGCGGGAGCGCTCGCGGACTGCGGGACGTATCGGCAATTTTATGAGAAGATGCAGGGGGTTTCGTTCGGGCGGCTGCCGCGCCAGGGGAAGAACGAGGGGGACGTCTGGAAGAAAGAGCAGGTGCAGGCCAGACGCAAGGAAGTGAAGGATTCCATCAAAAAGGTAACGGAGAAGTTCTTTTTCCAAAGCCCGGAGCGGATGGTGGAGGATATTGGGAAGGCCCGCGCGGCGGCGGATATGCTCATAGACGTGACGCTTGCGTTTTCACGCGCGTTTTCTGAAAAAAAGCGGGAAAAGAACATCCTGGATTTCTCAGACCAGGAGCATCTCGCGCTCCAGATCCTTGTGGATGCCAAGACAAGGGAGGCGACGCCTACGGCGGCGGAGATCCGGCAGGGATATGAGGAGATCATGGTGGACGAGTACCAGGATTCCAATTATGTGCAGGAAGCGATCTTAAAGGCGGTGTCCAAGGAGCCGGAGGGAGGGCATAATCGGTTCATGGTGGGGGACGTCAAGCAGAGCATCTACCGCTTCCGTATGGCGCGGCCGGAGCTTTTCATGGAAAAATACAATTCGTATAGCTTAGAGGACGGCCTCATGCAGCGGGTCGACCTGCATAAGAATTTCCGCAGCAGGCTGGAAGTGATCCAGACGGTCAACGATATGTTCGGCAAGATCATGAAGGCGGATATCGGGAATATCACATACGACGCGCAGGCCGCGCTTTACCCGGGCGCGGCGTATCCGGTTCCTGAAAAAGAGAGCGCGGGAGAAGAGGGCGGCCGGGAGGCCCGCGCCGAGGGATTTCGGACGCGCTTCCTTGTCGTGGAGCCGGAAAGCGCGGGCCGGAAAGAAGGGACGGGGGAAGGCAAAAAAGGGCGTTACATAAGCCAGCAGGAATTGGAGGCGACGGCGGTCGGGCGGGAGATCCGGCGCCTGATGGAAAGCCAGCAGGTGACGGATGGAGAGAGCGGGAAGCTCCGCCCGCTGCGTTATTCGGATATTGCGATCCTCTTGCGTTCCATGAAAGGCTGGTCGGATGAATTCGTGTCGACGCTGGGGAAGATGGGGATTCCGGCGCGGGCGGCTTCCGGCACGGGATATTTTTCCTCCGCAGAAGTGCAGGCCGCGCTGAATATGCTCCGCGTCATCGACAATCCGAGGCAGGACATTCCGATGGCGGCCGTCCTGTCGCTGCCCGTCGTGGGGCTTGACGGGGAGGAACTGGCGGCGATCCGCGCGTCCTGCCCGGACGGGCCGTTTTACCAGGCGGCCATGCGCTGCGCGGCAGAAGAAGCGGAGGGCGGCGCGGCAGCCCAAGGCCCGGAAGGTGGCGCGGCAGCCCAAGGCTCGGAAGACGGCGCGGCAGCCCAAGGCCCGGAAGGCGGCGTCCTGCTTTCTGATTCCGGGCGGCGGAAGCTGCGGGATTTTTTTAAGCTGCTGGGGAAATACCGGGAAAAAGCGAAATATACCCCGATCCACGAGCTGTTGAGCCAATTGTTAGACGAGACGGGATATGCGGCCTACGCCTACGCGCTCCCCGGCGGGGAAGTGAAGCGGGCGAACTTGGAAATGCTGGTGGAAAAGGCGATCAGCTACGAGGGGACGAGCTACCGCGGGCTGTTCCATTTTATCCGCTATATCGAGCAGTTGCAGAAATATGACGTGGATTATGCGGTCGCGGAAAGCGCGGGCGGGGAGGAGATCGTCCGCGTCATGAGCATCCACAAGAGCAAGGGGCTGGAATTTCCGCTCGTGTTCGTGTCCGGCTTAGGGCGGTCGTTCAACAACCAGGACGCGAGGGAGCAGGTCGTCCTGCACCCGAGGCTTGGGATCGGGCTTGACGTGGTCGACCGGGAACGCCGCACCAGGACGCCTGGGCTGACGCGCCAGTTTTTGGCGACGAAGGCCGCGCTGGAGTCCTTAGGCGAGGAGCTGCGCGTCCTTTATGTTGCGCTGACGCGGGCGAAAGAGCGGCTGATCCTGACCGGGGTCATGAAAAAAGCGGAGGAAAAGCTGGGGACGATCCAGGCCGACGTCATGGAGGACGGCTTTTTGCCATTTTTGAGCAGGCAGGGGGCGGGTTCATTTTTGCAGCTCTTGCTCCTGGCGCGGGCGGCTAAACCGGAGAGATACCCGGTCGCCGTGGCGAAGCAGGCGGAGCTGGAAGCGATGGGGCGCGTGGACGCAGGGAAGGAAGGGCTGACGCGCGTCCAGATCCTGGCAGAGCTGTGCAAACCGGAGCCGGAATGGGAGAAGAAGGTGGGAGAGAGGCTTTCTTACCAGTACCCCTATGAAGCGGAGACTGCGATGCGGACGAAATTGTCCGTGTCGGAATTAAAGCGGCGGGCAGTCGAGCAGTCGCCGGAGGAAGAAGAGGCAGAACGCGTCGACTGGGCGCGGGCGGAGCAGGCGCGCGCGCCGGAAGGAGCGAAGCTCCAGGGCGCGGGCAAGCAGCCGGAAGAGACGGAAAGACCGGGGCGTCAGGGCGCGGACGGGCAGCCGGAGGAGGCGGAAAGATTGGGGCGTCAGGGCGCGGACGGGCATCTGGAAGAGGCGGAAAGACCGGGGCGTCAGGGCGCGGACGGGCAGCCGGAAGAGACGGAAAAATCGGAGCGTCAGGACGCGGACGGGCAGCCGGAGGAGGCGGAAAAATCGAAGCGTCAGGACGCGGACGGGCAGCCGGAGGAAGAGCGGGATCGGTATGTCCCTGCTTTTATGAAAGGGAAAGCGGAAGAGGAGTCGGGCGCGAAGCGCGGGACCGCGACGCACCGCATCCTGGAATGCTACGATTTCACGAGATCGCCGGACACCTTGCAAGAGCAGGTCGCGCAGATGCGGGAGCAGGGCAGGCTTGGGGAAGACGAGGCCGCCCTTGTGGCGCTGCGGCCCCTGGAGCGTTTCTTGCGCTCCAGGCTGGGGGAGCGGATGAGCCAGGCGGCGAAGCGCGGGAAACTCTGGCGCGAAAAGCCGTTTGTCATGGGCAAGGCGGCGCGGGACGTGCTGGAAGGCAGCGACAGCGGGGAAATGATCTTGGTCCAGGGAATCGTCGATGTGTTTTTTGAAGAGCCGGACGGGATCGTCTTGTTGGATTACAAAACGGATCGGGCAGAGACGCCGGAGGCGCTCGCGCGGCGTTACGCCATGCAGCTTGATCTGTACCAGGAGGCCATTGAGCGGTCGTTTGGGAAGAACGTAAAGGAAAAGCTGCTGTATTCCTTCCGCTTTGGGAAAGCCATCGCGGTGGGGAAGTCAGAGTAACCGTTTGGTCAGAGTAAAAAGGAGGCAGGAATGAAACAGAAGATCATTTTGGCTTCCGCGTCCCCCAGGAGGCGGGAGCTGTTAGCGCAGATCGGCGTGGAATTTGAAGTCTTCCCGGCAAAAGGGGAGGAGGCGGCAAGCGGGACGGAGCCGTCGGAGGTCGTCTTAGAGCTGTCCCGGCAGAAGGCGCTTGAGGTCGCGGAACGGATCAGGCGGCAGGGACGCCCCGGAAAGGCCGTGATCTTAGGGGCGGACACAGTGGTCGCCTTTGAGGGCCGCATATTGGGGAAGCCGAAGGACGCGGCGGACGCCGTGCGGATGGTGGAGGCGCTTGCCGGGCATAGCCACAGCGTGTTCACCGGGGTGACGGTCGTCCAGTTGGACGGGGAAAGCCAGGAAGCTTCGTCGTTTTATGAAGAGACGAAGGTGACGGTGTCCAAGATCAGCAGGCGGCAGGCGGAGGAGTATGTGAGGACGGGCGAGCCGATGGATAAGGCGGGGGCTTATGCCATCCAGGGACGTTTCGCGGCGTTCGTCGAGAAGATCGAGGGCGACTACAATAACGTGGTCGGGCTTCCGGTCGCAAGGATCTACCGCGAATTAAAAAAATCAGGCATTGAAATTTTATGAGTTTCATACTATCATAGGAGAAAAGGGGGGTTTAGCCCAGGGAGAAGGCTGAACCGTTACGGCTGCGAAAGGGAGGGATGCGCAATGGGCGAGTACGACGAGGCCTGCCTGGAATATTTTTTGCAGAACCAGTCCCAGCTCTTCAAAGAGTCGGTGGCGGAGACGCTTGAGGAAGCGGAAGAATTTTTAGAGGACTGCATGGCCGTGGTGTGCAAGGACATCAGGGAAGTGCGGGCCTGCCTGGAAGAGGAAGGCACGGACATCGCGGAAATGGGCGACCGCGACATAGAGGACGCTTCCGAGGTGTTCTCCCTGCCGGACGGGAGGTTTCTCCTGATCTTGTAGGAGACGCCGCGTGCCTGCGGGCTTTGCGGCTAAAAAACAGAGGAAGAGAGCGTGGGGCCACAAATGAAAAAGAAAATGGGATGGAGGGCGGCTGCCGCAGCGGTCCTGCTCGCCGCAAGCCTTAGCGGGTGCAGGATGGAGGACAGCCAGGTCGTGATCGACACGGGATTTGAGGATTCCGAGGTGTTCCGGATCGAGGACGAGGCTTGCTCGCTCCCGGAGGCGCGGGTGCTTCTGACGAATTATCAGAATATGTACGCGTCTATGTACGGGATCAACCTGTGGGAGCATAAGTTTAGCGACAACAGCTTAGAAAAGTATGTGAAAGGCTTAACGATCTCAAGGCTGGCGAACGTCATGGCGATGGATCTGCTCGCGGAGGCTTATGAGATCGCGCTGACGGAGGAAGAGGAGGCTGAGGTCGGCAAGGCGGCGCAGGAATATTACGATTCCTTGAACGACGCGGAACGGGAATACATGGATGTGAGGCAAAAGGACATCGAGACGCTCTATCTGCGTTACGGGCTTGCGGATAAGCTGTACGCCCACCTGACCGGGGGCGTGAACGACGAGGTCAGCGACGACGAGGCCCGGATCATGGAGGCGCAGCAGATCGTCGTGTCGGATGAGGCGAAGGCGCAGGAGATACAGCGGCAGCTGGCGGAAGGCGCGGATTTCCTTTCCGTCGCCAACGCCAACAACGAGGCGTCCGAGACGGAAGTGACGTTCGGCAGGGAGGACGTTCCGAAGGCGGTGGAGAAGGTGGCGTTCTCCTTAGAGGACGGGCAGGTCAGCGACGCGATCAAGACGGACAAGGGGTATTATTTCATCAAATGCGTCAATCATTACGACCAGGAAAAGACGGACGACAACAAGTCGGTCATTTTGGAAAAACGCAGGAAAGAGGCGTTCGACGACGTGTACCAGGAATATTCCGAAACGCTTTCTTCGGAATTTAACGAGAAGCTTTGGGAAAGCGTCAAGGTGGAAGTGAAAAAAGAGATCGCGACAGACAGCTTTTTTGAGGTATATGAGAAATACTGCGACTGGTAATGCGCGGCAAAGATAAGAGAACCCCGGGATGGCGGCCTAAATCGGCCCGTATCCCGGGGATTTTTCTCCTCTGCCCAAGGCTCGCATAAAAGTCCTGGCGCGGGATTTTGGCCTGCTTTCGCAGGCATCATCTGATCCCGTCTGATAAAGGTTATCTTGTGAGCAGCATCATGATCTGGTTGCTCCTGGCGATGAACTTGCCCATCGCCTCCGGAGCGAGCGGATGGTTGCTGAGCGCGGCGAGGTCGTAAAGCTGCTCGCAGAACATCGGGACATGCTCGGAATCCTTATTCTCTAAGATGTAGCGCACGAGCGCGTGGTTTACGTTCAGCACGAGCGTCTGGTCGCCGCCGAACATGGACGCGTCCATTCCGGCCATGCCGTACATCTTCATCATGTCCTGCATCCGGCGTCCTTCTTCAGAAAGCACGAGGACGGACGCGATCTCCGCGTTCTTCAGCTTCTCCGCGGAAACGTTCAGCTTGTCGTCCCCGAGGGCTTTGCGGAACAGCTCGGTCAGGGTTTCTTTCGTCTCTTTTAAGTCCTCTTCGGAAGAGTCCTCCTTTAAGGATTCCGTCAGGTCCGCGTCGATGCGGACAAACTTGATCTTTTCGTTCCTGCGCTCAAGCTGCGTGATGAAGGAGGTGTCGATGGTGTGGTTTAGGATGACGGCGTCCATGCCCTGCTCCTTGAACATGGCGATGTACTGCCCCTGCTGCTGCACGTCGGTCACGTAGTAGATCGGCTTGCGCGTGTCCTTTTCCTCTTCTTCGGAATCGTCCGCGTCCGTTTTGCCATCCGATTCTTCGGAAGTGTCCGCCTTAGCGTCCGCGCCTTCAGAATCATCTTTGGATCCGTCTTCTTCCACCTTGAGGCATTCCGGGAGCGTGAGATACTTGTCGTCAAGGTTTTTGAACAGGATATAGTCGTTGATCTTGTCGCAGAATTTCTCATCCTTTAAGCAGCCGAACTTGATGAACGGGCTGATGTCGTCCCAGTATTTCTCATAGGATTCCTTGTCCGTCTTGCACATCCCGATCAGCTTGTCAGCCACTTTCTTCGTGATGTAGTCGGAGATCTTTTTCACGAACCCGTCGTTCTGCAGCGCGCTCCGGGAAACGTTGAGCGGAAGGTCCGGGCAGTCGATGACGCCCTTTAGCAGCATCAAAAATTCCGGGATGACTTCCTTGATGTTGTCGGCGATGAACACCTGGTTGTTGTACAGCTTGATGACGCCCTCGATGGAATCGTATTCCGTGTTGATCTTCGGGAAGTAGAGGATGCCCTTTAAGTTGAACGGGTAATCCATGTTTAAGTGGATCCAGAAGAGCGGCTCCTTGTAATCCTGGAAGACCTTCCGGTAGAAGGACTTGTATTCCTCGTCCGTGCAGTCGTTCGGATGCTTGCCCCACAGCGGAGCCGTGTCGTTAAGCGGAACGGGGCGTTTCACGATCTTGGCCTTTTCCGTGCGCGGGGAGACTTCCACCTGCTCTTTCGTGCCGTCCTCGTTTTCCTTTTCCTCAAATTTCGCCTCTTCGACGATCGTCTCGACGACCGTGTCTTTTTCCGTCACCTCGTCGGCAGGGATCGTCTCGTATTCCGTCTCCGCGCCTTCCTTCTCCAGGAAGATCGGGATCGGCATGAAGGAGCAGTATTTCTCAATGACTTCGCGCGCGCGGTACTCGTTGGCAAATTCCAGGCATTCCTCGTTCAGGAACAGGGTGATCTGCGTGCCGACCGCGTCCTTCGTGCCGTCGGACATATCAAATTCCGTCCCGCCGTCGCATTCCCAATGCACAGGGACAGACCCTTCCTTATAGGAGAGCGAGTCGATATGCACGGCGTCCGCCACCATGAAGGCGGAGTAGAAGCCGAGGCCGAAATGGCCGATGATCTGTTCTTCGTTCGTCTTGTCCTTGTACTTTTCCAGGAAGTCGGCCGCCCCGGAAAACGCGATCTGGTTGATGTATTCTTCCACTTCGTCCGCCGTCATGCCAAGGCCGTTGTCGATAACTTTCAGGGTCTTTTCTTCCGGGTTGACGAGTACCTGGACTTTCGGCTCGTAATCGTCCGGCAGTTCGTATTCGCCTATCAGATCGAGCTTTTTCAGCTTCGTGATGGCGTCGCAGCCGTTGGAGATCAGCTCGCGGTAAAAGATGTCATGGTCGGAATACAGCCATTTTTTTATGATCGGGAAAATATTGTCGCTGTTGATCGAAAGGTTCCCATGCTTTTTGCTCATATTTAACACTCCTTTGTTTTAGAATCTAAAAAAGATTGTAATCTTACTTTTTTTAAAAGTCAATAGGAAATTAGCACTCTTTTGACACGAGTGCTAACAAAAGTCTGAAAAGGCAGGAAAATCAAGGGATTGCGGAATTATTAAAAATTTATAAACTAGATTGAAAAGGGCGGGCGGTCTGTACTATAATAAAAAATGTTTGTAACAGTTCAGCCCAGGACTTTGCATTTGCTGCAAGGTCCGTAAGAATGTGTAAATTTTGCCGAGTGGGAATCCGGCTCTTTGCCGAAGGCAAACTTGAAATGGGCCGGATTCCGTAACTGTGAAGCCGGAAGGCTGAACTGTCACAAATGTTTTGGAGCTGCCGGGCGGGCTTGCCTGCCTTGCCGCGGCGCGGGAAAGGAGAAAGTCATGGAAAAACAGATAAAGGGAAGCATGGTGACGGGAAATCCGACGAAGGCCCTGATCGGGTTCGCGCTCCCGATGGTAGCGGGGAACCTGTTCCAGCAGTTTTACAACATCATCGACTCGATCATTGTGGGGAACGTCGTGGGGGAGGATGCGCTGGCCGCGGTCGGGGCCTCCACGGCGATCACGATGCTTTTTGTCATGGTCGCGATGGGGACCGGGATCGGATGCTCGGTCGTGATCTCCCAGTTGTTCGGCGCGAAGCGGCTCGAACAGATGAAGACCGCCATTTCCACCGCGCTTTTGTCCATTTTGGGGTTCAGCGTCTTCTTAAGCGTTTTCGGGGTCTTGGCCAACAAAAGCATCATGCGCCTGGTCGGGACGCCGGAGAACATTTTCGGCGACGCGGCGGAGTACATGCGGATCTATTTTTTCGGATTCGTGTTCTTGTTTTTATACAACGCGTTTTCCGCGATCTTCAACGCGCTTGGGGATTCCAGGAAGCCGCTGGCATTTTTGATCTTTTCGTCCCTCTTAAATATCGCGCTGGATCTGTGCTTCGTGGTGAATTTTAAGATGGGCGTGCCGGGCGTCGCCTGGGCGACCCTGATCTCGCAGGCGATCTCCGCGCTGCTGTCGTTCGTGTTCCTGATGCGGAAATTGAGGCGGATCGAAACGGGCGAGTTTCAGAAATTTGACGCCGCCCTCTTAAAGAACATGGTCAAGGTGGCGGTCCCGACGGTCGTACAGCAGTCCATCGTCTCCGTTGGGATGCTGCTCATACAGTCGGCGGTCAACCGCTTCGGCTCGACGTTTTTGGCGGGGTACACGGCGGCGACGAAGATCGACGGGATCGCCATCGTCCCGATGGTGGCGGTCGGGAACGCGGCCTCCACTTACGTCGCGCAGAACATGGGGGCGAAAAAGCCGGAGCGCATCAGCCAGGGGTACCGGATCTGCCTCGTGATGGCGGCCGGGATCGGGCTTGCGATCGCCGTGCTTTTGCACTTTGCCGGACGCGGATTCGTCGGATTGTTCCTGGACGCCTCTTCCAGCGCGCGGGCGATCTCGATCGGGACGCAGTACCTAAGCGTCGTGTCCATGTTTTATTTTGTCATGGGGATCATGAACGTCAGCAACGGCGTGCTGCGCGGGGCGGCGGACATGGGCTGGTTCTTGTGCTGCAGCCTCGCGAACCTGGTAGCCCGCGTGTCCTTGACGTACGCGCTGGCGGACGTCACGCAGGGCATGATCATCCTATGGGCGAACCCGGCCGGATGGACGCTCGGGCTTTTGATCGCGGTGTTCCGTTATTTCCAGGGCGGCTGGAAGAAGAAAGAGATCATATAGGAAAGGCGGCTTGGGATGGGCGGGGATGAATTGTAACTTCGCAGGTTCATTTGTAAATTTGTTTCGCAAATGGAACCTGCTCACCCTTGTTCCATGTTCGTACGCATCCAGACAGCAAGGTGTCTGGATGCTGTTTGGACAGTAACTGAGAGTGTAACGAGATACAGACAGGACATTGACATAGGAACAAAAATATTTTAAGATAAAGCCGTAACGGGGGAAGGTACGGAACCGTTACAGAAAGCCATGGAAAAGAAAAAGGAGCGCGAGGGAACGATATGGGCAAAAAGGATGAATTTGCATTGAGCAAGCGGGAGCTGGACGTCATGAACGTGCTGTGGGGCGCGGGGAAGCCGCTGATCGCGTCCGACATCCCGGAGAGGGACAAGAGGCTTAGCATCAATACGGTGCAGGCGGTCTTAAAGAAGCTGCTCCAGCGCGGGTTCATAAAGGTGGATAAGATCGTGCATAGCGGGACGGTCTTGACGAGGAGCTATTCCCCGGAGATCACGCCGGAGGAATACGCCGTAAAATACGTGACGTCGGAGATCTTCCCGTTCGGGCAGTCCATGTTCCGGACAGGTTTTTTGGACGCCCTGTTTGAAAGCACGGAGAACGAGGAGGAGCTGATCGGGGAACTGGAAGAATTTATCATGAAGAAGAAAGACGGGAGAAAAGGGGGAGAGGAAGGCTGTGGCGGTGATAACGGCTTCCATGCTGTCTTGTCTGACCTGTAGCGCGTTCCTGGCCGTGTTGGCGCAGGTGGCGGCGGAAACGGGGACGGCGCGGCATTTTGCCGGGCAGGCGCTTGCGGCCGCCTGGCTTTTTGGCGCGCTGTGCAAGGGCGCGCGCGGCGCGCGGCAGTATATTCGGTTCGCGCGGGCCGTAAGGAGATGCCCTAAGTATTTTGGGCGGGACGCGGCAAAGATCGCGGAACAGGCGGGCGCGTCGTGCGGCGGGCGGAAGGAATTTCCGATCCTGCTCGCGCCGGGCCTTGCGGCTCCCGCAGTCTTTGGTCTGCTGCGCCCGAAGATCCTGATGCCGCACGCGCATTATGGGACGCGGGAGCTTTCCCTCCTGCTAAGGCACGAGCTGCTGCATTATCATAGCGGCCATATGCTGGCGAAGGCGTTCCTGGAGGCGCTCTGCACGGTATTTTGGTGGAACCCGGCGGCCTATCTGCTAAAGGGCCTGGCGGAGGAAGCCATGGAAAGGCAGGTAATTGCCAGGCTCGCGGCGGAGCTGGAAAAAGAAGGGGAGCGATATGCCCCTGGACGGCTGGCAGGGGAAAAAAGAACGGCGGGGCGCGCACGATGCGTTTTGCCGTCCGCGGCGCGCAGGCGGAAGGCCCTGCGCCCGTCCCGGCAGGGCTTTTGGGGGCATGCCGCGCCGTTTTTCATGGCGGCGTCTCTGGCGGCTGGCGTCGGGACGCTCACGCTGGCAAGGATTTCTTACCGCGACGCGTCCGGGGAGCTTGCGGTAGAGGGCAGGGCCTGGGATTATTCTTCGGAAGAGGCGGCAAAGCTGGAAAAATCGGAGCTTGCGGAAGATTTTTACTGTTACGGCGGCTTTGACGCGCGCGTGGAGGGGATTGAGGAAAGCGTCCCCCTGACGGTCACGAACGATATACGGCGCTGCCTGGCGGGCAGCGGCAAGATCCGGTACGCGGAAGGATACGGGAGTTCCCAGTTGGAGAAGGGCGGGATGGCGTGCCTGGTCGGGGAAGGGCTTGCGCAGAGGCTTGGCATCGGCCCGGGCGGGGACGTGCGGCTGTCTTCCATGCGGCATTACGAGGCGCTCCGGAAGATATACGAAGGGCGGGACGGCCTTGCGGAAGCCGTCTTTCGCATGACGCGGGAATACAAGGCTATAGGGATCGTGGAATCGGAAGACGAGAGCGTCCAAAACGGGATCTTCACGGGATCGGTCGAGGCCGCGCAGGGCGTCTATGGGCAGCCGTTCCCAATCTCTTACAGCAGCTTCACTCTGGCGGACAACCAGAGGCTGGGCGAGCTGCGCGCTTTCCTGGAAGAAGGGAAAAAGAGCGGGCGGACGTATGCGCCGACGGCGTCTTTTCAGGTGGATGCGGCGGGGCTGGAACATGTCCTGCGCAAGGGAAGCCTGCTGGAGGTGTGTTTCCCGGCGGCGGTAGCCGCGGCAGCGGTCATCGGGCTGTTCGGCTCCGGCCTGCTCCTTGCGCAGTCGGCGCAGGAGGCCGCGTTCCTGCTGACGGCTGGCGCGCGGGGGCTTGCGTTCCGTCAGGCCTTATCGTGCGCGGCCGGGACCGCGCTTGCGGCCTGCGCGATCGCCTGGCGAAGCCCCGGCCTGTTTGAGAAGGGGGCGGGGCCGTTGGCTGCGGGCTTTGCAATGTGCCTGATCTGCTGCGTTTGCGGGGGAGCGGCGGCGTCGGCGCGGATCCGCGCGTAGGGGGAGAGTTTCAGAATCGGAAAAAGCGCCGCCGCCCCGTGGGGCGGCAGCGCCTGGAATATCATTTTCTGCAGTCGAAGGCAGGATTTGCGGCGTAGAAGTTCTTGGAATCCAGGTGATCCTGGACAATGCGCAGCCCTTCGCCGAACCGCTGGAAGTGAACGATCTCGCGTTCGCGGAGGAAGCGGATGGGGTCTGCGACTTCCTGGTCTTTTACAAGGCGCAGGATGTTGTCGTACGTGCTGCGGGCTTTCTGCTCCGCCGCCATGTTTTCGGACAAGTCCGTGATCGGATCGCCCTTCGACTGGAACTCGCAGGCGTTGAACGGGATGCCCCCGGCGGCCTGCGGCCAGAGTGCGAGCGTGTGGTCGATATAGTATTTATCGAACCCGGAGGCCTTGATCTCTTCCGTAGACAGGTCTTTCGTCAACTGATAGATGATGGCGCAGATGATCTCCATGTGCGCCAGTTCTTCTGTACCCAGAGAAGCATCGGAAATGTTCCAAATGAATCCCGATGCGGCGCTTTGTATGGATACTTCCATCTTTTATTATCAGTACAGCGATCGTAATCCTGCCGAGTGGAATATTACGATTGACAAAATGGATAAAGAAATTTTTAATAAGGTAATACAAGGGTATGTAAAAGACCCGAAAAAGAATATACCGAATTTGATGGAGTATGCTAAAGTATTGCGGGTGCAAAAACGGGTAAAAGACTTGATCGGAGTGTGGTTGTGATGGCTGATATGGCGGCATCTGTTTTGGCAAAGCTTAAGAATAAATTGTTCCCCGCGCTGAGCAACAAGTGAAAAAAGGAAAACCCTGTGGAATCCGATTTTGTTTTGGATTTTACTACATTTTGAAAGGGTAAAAGATATGAATATAGGAAATGCGTTATTGAATGATGTTCGTGATTATGCTTCAAAAACTTATTATACGTCTGCGGCAGAAAGGGCATTAAAAGCATATCAGGATACTTGCAGGAACATATCTTCAAAATATGCTGATTCCGTAGAGATTTCGCAGGATGGCTATGAGCTGCAAGAGAAAGGAAAAAATTTAAGCGCTTCGTCAGGAAAGGATCAGCTTGGAATTACACAAGGAACAGCCCCGAACAGTTATGTGATCCATTTTGATAATGCCGCATTGGCGCACAGGGCAGTGCAGCGGGGCTATATAACGGTAAATGGACAGGATATACCGTTATCTGACGAAGTAAAGGAAAAAATATTAAAAACAAGCCAAGAGGCTTTTGACGCCAGCGAAAAAGCCATGATGCAGTACATAATGCAGCACGATGCGATTGTGGCAAGGCAGCAGGCGGAGGTTTGGGAAAATGAGTCTAAGAGAATGTCGAGAGCAATTTCTGTAATGTCAAAGATGGCATCCGGCAAAAAGGTATCAGAGGAAGATAGAAAATTTTTGGCGGAATATGATCCGGAAATGTATGCTATGGCTGTCAGCGCAGAAATGATGGCTGAACGTAAAGAAAAGCCGTTTGCAGAGATTCATGGTCAGTCTGAAGAACAGACGCCGTCTGAGGATTATGCAAAGGAATTGGGAAATCTTCAGTGTGAACATACAGAGGCTACATTGGAAGTATCTTTTGAAAACGGAAATGCGATAACGGGAGAGGTTGGAACGAATACGATTAACTATTAATACAAACTTAATGCTTGCGGAAGTTTTTTGAAAGATTTTATGTCCAGTTGCGCTATAAAAATGTCCAGTTGCGCGATCCCTGTCAAAAATAAGCCAAATTTCCACGATATATAAAACAAAGCAAGGGAGATCAGAAACGTACGAGGTCGGAAACGGATTTCAAGTTACCAAATTCAAGGAGGAATGGATATGCCAAACATTACAAATTATTTGATGTAAGTTGAAACGGATTTCAAATTATTAAGCACAAGGAGGGCAAATTTATGAGGATCAATGGAAATTTCTTTAACTTTATGAACAGCAGCCTATTTAACAGTTCTTCTATGATTTCAAGGCTG
>CANQTH010000016.1 GCA_947626795.1 uncultured Lachnospiraceae bacterium | reverse complement strand
AAATATATAAAATACGCCAGATTTTAAAGGGCGGTGGAATTTACTTTTTCACTGGAATTTCGGATTGCAAGTCAGCTAACCTCCACAAGTTACATGAACCATAGTACGATATTCAGAACATTTGACAGCGACATTGATACATGGACTTCTAAAATAGGAATTTTCGGGAAATCTTTTCGTGACCTCAGCGTTACAATAAGCAATGCGTTCCAAAAACAATAATTTCGCAGCCTTCAGCTGCCCTATTATGGAATCCGCCCATTCCATCGCTTTGCGGCATGGGCGGATTCCTTCTTGGAAAACTCTTCGTATTCTTGCAGCCAGGCCTCTCAAAACAGCCCTTATGGCTGTGCGCCCTTTACGGCTGCGCCTTGTAATAATATACGCTTAACGTGACGCTTCCATCCTCGTTTCTTGCATAAGTCTCGATGTAAGCTTCGTCCTCATCCTCTCCTCCCATGATCGTCTTAAAGTCGGACATTCCCGTCTCCCCATCCGGGAACAGCGACTTAGCCAGGAGCTTTCCGCTTGATTCCATCCCTTTGTCCCCGATCTTATACGCATAGGAAATATATCCGTCCGCGTCGGGCGTCAACGTCTGGGTCAGCGCGTCGAGCAGCACGGCGTTTTGGTCCAGCTCTTCCTTCGTCTGGAACGCCTTTGCTTCCTGAATCCCACGCGCGTCGGATGCGTCCTCTTTTTCCCGCGCGCCTGCCGCGTCCTCTTTTTCCCGCGCGCCTGCCGCGTCCTCTTTTTCCCGCGCGCCTGCCGCGTCCTCTTTTTCCTGCGCGTCGGATGCGTTCTCTTTTTCCTGCTCGCCTGTCTCCGCCGGATCCTTTTGTCCCTCAAGCGAATGCGACTCGATAAATTCCCGCGCGGCTTCCGGGTCGGCCTTCGCCTTGTCCAACGGCAGCTCAAATAACGCGTTCACGCCGTCGAAATCGCTGTTCCTTGCGATCTCCCCGGTCGCCTTTTCATAGCGGTAGGCGTCCGCCGGGTAAAACGTGCCGCTGCTGACGCACAAGTACAGCCCCCGGTCCGCAAAAATCTCCACGTTGTCGCACTCGACGATGCGGTACTGTATCCCATTCCGCACAAATTCAGAATATCCACCGTTCATCGTCACGATGTTAAATTCCGCCGGGTCAAGCCCCTTGATCAGCGGCGACACGAAAAACGCGTCTTCCCCATATCCTTCGTCGCCCGTTCCCGGCCTCGGCGTGCCGTCCGCGTTCTCGATCGCCGTCACGACATAGGTGCGGTCCTCCTCGACTTCTCCGTCATGCTCCGTAAGATAGCTGCTCAAATTTTTCCCTGACACGACCCCCAAAAGCGTGATCTTGTAATCCCCGCACGTCTGCGACTCGTTGATCTCGATCGCGTCCTCGCTTTGGAACGCCTCTGTAAGCCTTCGATCCTCCACAACCTCGGCCGCCTTGTCCGGCGCCAGGTATTTCCACGCCGCCGCTGCCGTAAAAGATCCTGCCGCGATCACTGCCGCAGCCGCAAGCGCGGCCGCCGGAACCCTCCTGTAAGTTCTCTTTCCCATCATTTCTGCCTCCTTCGCTTTTCTTATGATTTTCTGGTTCAACTCATCCCCCGGCTCTGTCTCCGGCGAAAGGGCCTCGCGCAACAATTCTTCCATATCATGCCTCATGTCCCATGACCTCCAATTCCTTCCTTAATAATTCCCTCGCCTTATGCAGCCTGCTCTTGACCGTCCCCTGCGGGAGCTTCAGGGCTTTCCCGATCTGCGCGACCGGAAGCCCGAGCATATAATGCAGGTAGATCGGGATGCGGTACTTTTCGTCCAGTTTCTCCACTGCCCGGTTGACCTGATCCTTCAGCTCCTGTTTCAAGAACGCCTCTTCCGCTGAAGCATCCAGGCCCATCATTTCCAGTTCCGCCCCGGTTGTCCCCCAACCCGCCGTCCCCGCTCCCTTTTCCTCTTCCATCAACGGCCGCATCCCCGCGATCCGGCTGCGCCAGGCATATTTCCGCCTTCGGTTTTTCCAGATGCGCAGCGCGATGGAAGCCAGGTAGCTCTTGGGGTTCCTGCCATAATCGATCCTCGCCCCAAGCTCCACCGCCTTTAGGAGCGTGTCCTGGTAAAGTTCTTCCGCTTCCTGGGTATTGCGCGTGAGCCTGCCGCAAAAGGAAAACAATTCTTTCCCATGCGAGCGGATGCACTGCTCTAATTCCATATGATCCATCGTTTCCACCACCATGTCCAGACGTCTTTCGGGTCGCGCACAACTTCCGGATGCAATATGCCGTGCCTCGATGCCCTTCACTGATACATTGTAATAACTTCGCATTTGGTTCGCAAGGACGTCATTTTTGTCAGATCTTATCTTTTTTTCAGCTTTTTTCAACTATGAAAAACATTGACAAAACCGCCAACTTGTACTACTCTGAAAACATCGTCAGATGAAAGGAGATTCCCGCCTCCACAGGCTGCGGGCAATATGCCGGCATCCGCGGCGGGAATCTTAAATTTGAATTTTTGGAGGTGTGATATGGACAGCACATGCAGGACCAAGACATTGCAGGCCTTGAATAAGCAGATGGACAAAGGCGCGCTTGTACTCAGGCACAAGCTGCAGCGCCCGGAGGGACAGTGGAACCGCAGGCAAAAGACAGACCTCATCGATTCCCTCCTGCGCAAGTACCCGATCAACCCGACTTACGCGATCAAGGAAAACGGCGTCCTCTCCGTGATCGACGGCGTGCAGCGCCTAAGCTGCGTGAGGGACTTCGTGGCGGATAAGTTCGCCCTCTCCAAGGACATGGAGCCTGTCAATGTGAACGGCGAGGAAAAATCCCTGGCCGGATTGAAATTCAGCAAGCTGGACGAGGACACGAGGGACGCAATCCTGTCGGCGGAGCTGCAGCTATACGAATTGACGGACTGCACGGAAAAGGACGTGCGCGAGATCTTCCGCAGGCAGAACGCGGGGAAGCCGTTAAACGGCAAGCTGCTCCGCGTGGTGCATGAGTCGGACGCTTTCAGCGAGTCCGTGTACTCTCTCGCCACTCATCCGTTCATGGACAAATTAATGACGAAGGCGCAGCGCAAGAATGGAACC
Organism: uncultured Lachnospiraceae bacterium; assembly: GCA_947626795.1. Lineage (GTDB taxonomy): Bacteria > Bacillota > Clostridia > Lachnospirales > Lachnospiraceae > Petralouisia. Next base: position 41,895 of record CANQTH010000016.1, on the reverse strand, counting down.
GACCGGGACCTGATCATACAGACACTCATGCTGATCGAGACGAACCAGGACCAGGAATTTGTCTCATTCCGGACGAAGGACATCGATTCCTTTGTCGCCATGCGCTCGAACGAGATCGAGCCGGATAAGATCAAGCTGCTCCAAAACGCGCTGGATCAGTTCGACGACGCTTATGAAAAGATAAAGATCCCCGCCACGTCCATCCCGATGATCCTCTACAGCGGATACCGTTTCTTAGAGGAGGATCGGCCGTTCCAAAAGCTGATCGGATTCGTGGACGAATTTTTGAGCGCCTACGACGCGAACGAGGAATATAAGCAATACGTCCAGTCCGGGACGAGCAGCGCGGAAAACGTGCGGGGGCGGCTCAACTACTGGAAGAACATGATCCAGACCGCATAGGCTTGCCATATGAAATGTTTTGAAAAGAGCAGTTGCATTGCAATTTAATGCATCTGCTCTTTTCATCTTAGCATTTAGCGACTTTAACAGGCATTTTCGGGAAATCTTTTCGTGACCTCAGCGTTACGATAAGCAATGCGGCAAAAAAAGACAGCCTGTCGGCTGTCTTTTAAGGAGAAGGTATTTTTACTATGGGGTATAGCAAAAACTATATAATGTATTGGGGGTTTTACAGCTATTATACTATCACAGTTCCACCGATAAGTGTGCATAAACTTCACAAAAATCGAGGCCTGTTTTTGTGCATATTCCCGACGGTCCTTCCCGGACGCCTGGAATTTTTCTTGTCATATTGCACAATCCGCGCCCGCTTACCCCTCAAATAACGCCTCGAACTCATCCCTGCCGATCTTCTCTTTTTCCAGAAGGAGCGCCGCGCACTTGTGGAGGATGCCCTCATGCTCCAGCAAAATGCTCTTTGACTTCGCATAGCATTCGTCGATGATGCGCTTGATCTCCTGGTCGATCAGCCCCGCGATGTTCTCGCCGTAGCCGCGCGTATGCGCTAAGTCGCGCCCGATGAACACCTCGTCGTCCTCGCTGTTGTAATTGATCAGCCCGACCTGCTCGGACATGCCGTATTTCGTCACCATGGCCTTCGCCATCTCGGTCGCCTGCTTGATGTCCTGGGACGCGCCCGTCGTGATGTCGTCAAAGATCAATTCCTCCGCCACGCGCCCGCCGAGATCCACGATGATCTCCTGGAGCATCCTGCCCTTCGTGTTAAACATCTCGTCACGCTCCGGCAGCGGCATCGTGTACCCTGCCGCCCCGACCCCGGTCGGGATGATGGAAACGGAATAGACCGGCCCGACGTCCGGCAGCACATGGAACAAAATCGCATGGCCCGCCTCATGGTACGCCGTGATCCGCTTTTCTTTCTCCGTGATGATACGGCTCTTTTTCTCCGCGCCGATCCCGACCTTGACAAACGACTTGCGGATGTCGCCCTGCACGATGTACGCCCGGTTGTCCTTCGCCGCGTAAATGGCCGCCTCATTCAGAAGATTCTCCAAATCCGCCCCGGTGAACCCCGCCGTCGTCTGGGCGATCTGCTTTAAGTCCACGTCGTCGCCCAGCGGCTTGTTATTCGCGTGGACGCGCAGGATCTCCTCCCTGCCGCCGACGTCCGGCCTTCCGACATGGACTTTCCGGTCGAACCGCCCCGGGCGCATGATCGCCGGATCCAGGATATCGACGCGGTTCGTCGCCGCCATCACGATGATGCCCTCGTTAATGCCGAACCCGTCCATCTCCACCAAAAGCTGGTTCAAGGTCTGCTCGCGCTCATCGTGGCCGCCGCCCATTCCCGTACCGCGCCGCCTCGCTACCGCGTCGATCTCGTCAATGAATACGATGCACGGCGCGTTCCGCTTCGCGTCCTCAAACAGATCGCGGACGCGGGACGCGCCCACGCCTACGAACATCTCCACGAAATCCGATCCGGAAATGCTAAAGAACGGCACCCCAGCCTCCCCGGCCACCGCCTTCGCCAAAAGTGTCTTGCCCGTCCCGGGAGGGCCTACCAGAAGCACCCCTTTCGGGATCCTCGCGCCAAGCTTCGTATATTTCTTGGGATCGCGCAGGAAATCCACAAGCTCCTCCAGCTCTTCCTTCTCTTCTTTGAGCCCCGCGACGTTCCGGAAATTCATCTTCTTATTCTCGTCCGTCGACAGCCGCGCGCGGCTCTTCCCAAAATTCATCATTTTGCTGCCGCCCCCGGAAGCCGCCGCCGCATGGTTCGTCATCATGATGTAGAACACGAACAGGACGGCGAACAGGATCAGCATGGGCAAGATCGAGATCAGCCAGTTCTCCTCCGGCATCTGGCGCACGACATAATCGGAAAATCCGTAGCTCTTCATCGTCTCCTGCAGCTCATTGACGTCCGACACATAGATGACGCGCGCGCCGCTCTTGCCGGAATCGCCCTTTAGCGTGACGTCCGCCTGGCCGCTCGGCACCTCCCGGTTCTGGGAGATCACGACGGACACCACGCGCCCCCGCTCCAGATCGCTCTCAAACTGCCCATACGTATATACCATATCCTGGCCCGTCCCGGACGACGCGTCCCGGAACAGCCAGAGCATCGCCAATATGATGATCACCGCGACATATAAGCCGAACGCCCGGTAACGTTTCTGTGAATCCATGTTCCTGCCTCCTCTCTCCTCTTGCTCCAGCCTTACCCATCCAGCTCCACGACCCCCACATACGGGAGGTTCCGATATTTCTGCATATAATCAAGGCCGTAGCCCACCACGAACTGATCCGGTATCTCGAACCCGGTATAGTCCACATGCACGTCCGTGACCCGCCGCTCCGGCTTATCCAGCAGCGTGCATAGTCTCAGGCTTTTCGGCCCCCTGCTTTTCAGGTTCTCCAGCAGATACCGCAGCGTCCTGCCAGAATCCACGATATCTTCCACGACTAAGACGTTCTTCCCCTCGATCGGCTCATCCAGATCCTTGACGACCTTCACCACGCCGCTGGACGTCGTCTTGTCCCCGTAGCTGGACACCGACATGAAATCCAGCGAAACCGGCACGGCCAGCCGCTTCGCCAGCTCACAGGTGAAAAATACGCCGCCTTTCAGCACGCTGACCAAATGTACCGCTTCCCCCTGGTAATCCCGGCTGATCTCCTCGCCCATCTCGCGGACCCGCTTCTCTACTTCTTCTTCCGTTATCAACACACGGACGTTCTCACTCATGAAATGTCCCTCCATCAATCTGTATCTCCAAGATCCTCTTTGTCTCTTCTGTTACTTTCACGTCCTCGCCGATCCGGCGCCCGACGACCCAGATCACATGGCTGCCGTCCGCCAGGACCAGGACGCTGCCGCGCTCCTGCCGCGGCACCTTCTCATCGATCAGGTATCGGCCCAGCTTCTTGCGCCTGCCTTCCGAATCGATGACAATGGCGTCTCCCTCCTGTCGGTTCCTTAGCTGCATGACCCCTAATATCTTATCATAATCTAACCACTTCGTATACTTTTTTTTCGGAATTTCGGAAAAATTTTGCAACAGTTCAGACTCTGGCTTCTCTGTTATGGAATCCGCCCATTTCAGATCGCCTTCGGCGGGGGCGGATTCCGCAGCAGGGCAGCCGGAAAGCGTAGCTGTCCCAAAATCCCGCAGCAGGCGGGTGCGGACCCGGCAGCCGTATGCCGGGATCTCCAGCACGCCCTCCGGTTCTATGTCCCAGGCGCGGCCGCCTCCCGGCGGCTCCTCCCGCGGCCCTGACTGCCCTTCCGGCGGCTCTTTCCGCAGCCCTGACAGCCCTCCCGGCGACTCTTTCCGATCTGTCCCGCCGCATTTTTTTTGGCGCAGCAAAATCCCGCCGTACGTCCGCTCGGCCTCCACGCCGTAAGGCAGATCCAGCCTGCGCCCGACCTGCCTGCCGAACAGCCCCGCGACCTGCCGGATATGCACTTCCGAAATATCGCGGCTGCTTCCCGACGCCTCGCCCAGCGCCATCCAAAGCGCCATCTTCCAAATCACCGCCTCTTCCCCGAGGATCCCGTCCGCTATGCGCAGCGCGCCGCCCTCACGCGAAGCCCACCGCTTCTTTGCCAGCCCCGCCTGCGCTTCCATATAATCCGCCGCTTCCGCCGCCAAAAAGGATGTCCGCGCGATATGCGAAACGGCCTGCGCGTTGACCTCCTCCAGGGGCGCGATCGCCTGATGGCGTATTTTGTTCCTGGCATATTCCAGCTCCAGATTCGTCTCATCCACGCAAAACCCCTGCCCGGCCTTTTCCAGATAATCCTCGATCTCCGCCCGGCTCACGCACAAAAGCGGCCGGATCAGGTTCCCCCGCACCGGAAGGATGCCGCCCAGCCCGCGCAGCCCGCACCCGCGCGCCAGATGGAACAGGACCGTCTCCGCGCAGTCGTTCTGGTTGTGCGCCAGCGCGACCTTATCCGCCCCAAACTCCTCGGCGGCCTGCCGAAAAAATCCGTAGCGCAGCGCCCTGGCCCCTTCCTCCACTGACATCTTGTTCGCCCGCGCGTACTCCGCCGCCCGGCAATGGAACGTCCGAAGGGGGACGCCGCGTTCCCGGCAATGCCGCTCCACGAAGCTCGCGTCCCGCCCGCTCGCCTCCCCGCGGATCCCATGCTCCACATGCACGGCGCAGATCCGGTATTTTTTCTCTTTTGCCAGCTCCAGCAGGACGGACAATAAGCAGATGGAGTCCGCCCCGCCGGACACGCCCGCCAGGATGCAGTCCCCTTCCTTTGCCATATGGTGTTCTTCCATAAACGCCATGATCTTCTTTTGCATTTATTTCTCCCAAATCCCCGCTACTAACACCGTCATGTCGTCCGGCGCTTTCCCGGAAGTATAAAGCAGCACCTGCTCCAGGATCTGATTCGCCATCTGCCCCGGATTGTTCGTCTCCAACTCCCTTATGACGTCGGCCATGGTCCCTTCCGGATCCGGCGACGGAAGGTAGTCCAGCACGCCGTCCGTGGCCAGGATGACGAAATCCCCGTCCTCAAGCTGCCGGACGCTCTTTTCAATATCCAAATGATGGAAGATCCCCGCCGGAAGGCTTGCGGACGAGATGCATTCCACCTGCTTTCCGCGCTTGATGAACGCGGGCGCGGCGCCGATCTTGTAAAATTCGCACCTCCCGGTGTACAGATCCATGGAGGCCAGGTCCACCGTCGAGAAGCTGCCTTCGTCCCCCTGGATCACCATCGCGGAATTCATCATGCGGATCGCCGTCTCCTTCTGGAAGCCCGTTTCCAAAAACTTCTCGATCAGCTCGATCACCATCTCGCTCTCCTTGCAGGCGCCAAGCCCCGACCCCATGCCGTCCGAAAGCGCCAGGACGCACTCCCCGCCCTCCAGCTCCAGGAACGAGAAATTGTCCCCGGACGTCTGGGCATGATCCTTGGTCAGGCGCGCCACGCCGTGCAGCGCGTGGTAGAGCGTGTCCTCCTCAAACGTCAGGACGGCCTCCTCCCGCCCTAAGAGAGCGCGCGCGTACCGCCCCGGGGCCATGTCCCGCCGCAGCCCCTGGCTCACGGCCTTCGCAAGCTCCTTCACCTGGATGCTGTTCCCCCATTTGGAGCGAACGGCGGCCTTTAAGGAATATTTCCCGTTCTTGCGCTGGTAAAGGCGCGTTTCCTTCGCCACGGCCCCGCGTTCCTTCAGGCGGTACTTCACCGCCGCGACGAGGCGGCTCTCCTGGACGCTGATGTCGCGGTATTCCATCGCGCAGTCTTCCATGATATAAGCCATCGCGTCCAACTGCTCCGCGATCACGCCCCGGTTCTCCAACAGGCGGTTGTACCAGGCGAGGTTCAGCTTCGCCTTCTCAAACACGCCCACCGCTTCTTCCATGATGCTCTCCGAATACGGGCAGCAGCCCGAAAGCTCCCGATGCACCGCTTCCTCCGCCATCCCCTTTTTCTCAATGGAATGGAACAGCCGCCCGAACAGCTCGTACATCGGGCTGGCCTCCTCCTGCCAGCAGATGGCGCACTGGTCGCAGGAAACGCAGATCTTGCCCGCGATCTCCTGCTGCATCCGGCCCACCTCCTCCGGCTCGAAGCTGCTCTTGAACGTCTCCATCCCGGAAAAGAGCTTCGACAGGCCGTCAAACGACCGCGCGTACGTCTGCAGACGCTCCCCATGCTCCGGCTCCACGCGCCCCGCGTCCCGCCTGCGCCGCAAAAAGGGCGCGCCGTCCTCCAAGAACCAATGGAGGGGCGGCGATATCGCCACGACCAGGCCGAAGACCAGCGCGGACTCCAGCAGGCCCATCCAGATCGTGGCCCGGTTCCGCACCATCAAAAGCTCCCCCGCAAGCGTCATCGCAAGCACGCTCGCGCCCGCCGCAAGCGCGCCGGCATACGCGCGGCAGCCCTTGTTCGCCCATTCCATCAATCGGATCGCCGCGGCCGCCACCAGGACCGCCATCGTGTATTTCGCCATCGCCTGCACCGGGGCGAAGAGCGCCATGCCAAACACGCTGAAGATGACGAGCAGCGTCCGGTTCACTTCTTCCATATAGATTGCCGCAAACATGACGGGAATCAGCGGGTAGCACCCGGCGAACTCCCATTTCGACGCTAAGGCCGCAAGCCCATACAACGCGATTTCCTTCCATTTCGATCGTTTCATCCCATCTATCCTCCTTTGGTCTGTTTTCCGTGCGTAGGCACTATTATAAAAACCAGAGGATAAAATGTTTGTCAAACCGTGGGCCTGTTTTCAAAAAGTTTTAGACAAAATACCCCTTAAAACCGTCATTTCTGGCGATTTTAAGGGGCTTATGCCTTTTATGAAATTCATCTGCAGGTCATTCTTCCGGCGCATCCTTCTCCTTAAATATGATCTCGTTCGGATAAACAAGGCCCAGCTTCTTCTTCGCCATCTGCTCAATGTATTCCTTCGTCGTCACAAATTCCCCGTACTCTTCCAGTTCTTCCTTGCGCTGCTCCTCTTCCTCTACCTTTGACTGGAGCTCCGCTTCTTTCTTCTTGTATTCCTGGTTCCTGTCGTACACGGAGACGATCTGGACAGACGTCACGCCCGTAAGGATCAATACGATCAGCGTGATGCAGATCATGCTCGCCTTGTTCTGCTGCCTCCTCCTGCGCATCCTGGTACGCTGCGCGCCCGATCTGCGCGCCGCTTCGCGTTTTTCCATGTTACCAGCCTCTTCCCCTTTAAATCTTGCATAACCCTATTCTAACTGCTTTGCATATTTTTTTCAATTGTTTTTTCAAAAAACGGGAAATTTTTTTCCATCTCCGCCTCAGAACGCCGAACGGCCGCCCAAGCAGGCGGGCCGCCCAGACGACGGGCCTGCTCGCGGCATGGAAAAGCTTCCCCAAAAAATACGCGCCCGCGCGCACCAGCCACGGGCCGAACGCAGCCGCATAGGCAAGCATCCCGAGCAGGACGCCCAATATGGAAAAACCCCGGATGCGCCCGCTGTTCTCCCGGCAGAGCATCGCGAACAGCGCGGCGGCCGCGCCGATCCAAAACAGCAGATCCTCCGCCCCGACCAGCCCGGCCCCATGCGGGACGATCCGCCGGAAGATCCGGATCAGGTCGTAGGCAAACATCAGGGCCGCCCCGGTCAGCGCGGCAGCCAGCAGCACGTCCGCTTCCTTCAGGACGCCCGCGCTCACCTCCATCACCGGAACAGCCTCCCGAGCAGAGACTCTCCCTGCTTCGCGGAGGGTTTCACGTCCGAATACGTCAGGCTGTCTATCTTCCCCTCGATGTCGATCTCCCCTTTTTCCAGGGTCAGGCGGCTCACGTGCAGGTCGCTCCCCTTGATCATCAGCATCCCCTGCTCCGTTTCCAGCAGGACTTCCCCGGCGTCAAAGGAAAGGACGTCCAGCACGCCGTTCAATACGCCGTTCCTCCGGTTCGACACCACGATCTTGTGGCTGCCCCCCGCCGCCCGTTCTTCCATTTCAAAACCCCCTTCCCATCTGCAAGGACTATGGATGTCCTTTTTAAATATATGAAGGGGGCGTCTGTTTATGCCAAAAAAATTGCCGGAACGGTCACAGATACCGGAACAATTCCTTCGCTTCCTCTTTCTTGCTCGTGTCCTGGACGGCTAAAACTTCCACCTTGACCGCCTTCGTCCCGAACGCGATCTCGATGACGTCGCCCTCTTTCACGTTCACGGAAGCCTTCGCCACCTTGCCGTTCACGGACACCCGCCCGGCGTCGCAGGCCTCGTTCGCCACCGTCCTGCGCTTGATCAGGCGCGATACTTTCAAAAATTTGTCAAGCCTCATTTCTTTCCTCCCTTCGCATTGTAACAATTCCGCCTTCGTCTTCCCAGTTACGGGAACCGCCCATTCCGACCGCCTTTTACCAGGCGGATCCCCCTGGCTGAATTTTCATATCCTTACGGTTTTGCGGCAAATGCAAAGCCCAAGGATGAACTGTCGCGTTACCCGTGCGCGTCCCTCAAAAGCTTTTGCCATATCCCATGACGAAAAAAAGCTGCGGCAAATGCGGCCCAGCAGGAGGACGGCGGCTGCGCCGCCCGTCCCGTTCCCTGCTGGAAGCCACATTCTGCCGCAGCCCCTGGCGTTCCGGCTAACTTACGCGTTCACGAAATCCTTCAAAGCCTTCCCTGCCTTAAACTTAGGCGCCTTCGACGCCGGGATGTTCATCTCTTTCCCGCTCTGCGGATTCCTGCCGACTCTCGCCGCACGCTCGGAAATTTCAAATGTGCCAAACCCGACCAACTGGATCTTCTCTCCTTTTTTCAGCTCTTCCGCAACGATGTCCGTAAAAGCCTTCAGCGCTTTCTCCGCATCTTTCTTGGAAATCTCGCTTTTCTCCGCCATTGCCGCGATCAATTCTGTTTTGTTCATGATTAAAGTTCCTCCTCGAATTTCTTTCTAAATTTACTGTGACCTAATTTTATCAAAATAACAGGTTCGCCTATCCCCTTCGGGCTGAATCTGAATCTACCCGCCTTTGATATAAATCACTTATCCCGCGCGCCGCCCAAAATGCCGAAACAGCCCGCAGAACGCCTACAAACATATTTATACTTGTTTTTCCATAGTTTGTCAAGCAAATTTCCATACTTCCCGGTATACAATCACCATTATTTGTTGCCATGCGCGGCTTTCTTGCTTCCGCCGCCCCGAAAATGCGGACTTTTCCGCCGCAAAGCGGCTCTCCTTTCCCAAAGCGTTAAGGGAAGGCCGATCAGGCAGCTTTTCCGCCGCAAAGCGGCTCTCCTTTCCCAAAGCGTTAAGGGAAGGCCGACCAGGCAGCTTTTCCGCCGCAAAGCGGCTCTCCTTTCCCAAAGCGTTAAGGGAAGGCCGACCAGGCAGCTTTTTTAGAGCATCCGGTCGATCATCGCAAGCGCTTCTTTCCCGAGCTTCTCCGATTTTTCCCCGGCGTCCGCTAAGGAAGCACCTTTCACGCCGTAATAGAACTTCACCTTCGGCTCCGTGCCGGACGGTCTTACGCATACCCAGGCGTCGTCCGTCAGGTCGTAATAAAGCACGTTGGAGGACGGCAGCCCGGTCGGCGACTCTTTCCCCGTCTCCGTGTCCCGCACGACGCCCGTCTTGTAATCCCGCATGGAGACTACCGGATAACTGCCGATCTGCGCGGGCGCGTCCTTCCGCAGGGTCTCCATGACGTTCTGGATCTTCTCTAACCCTTCGATCCCCTTCAAGGTGATGGATTTCACGTCGTCCTTGTAATAGCCGTAACGCTCATACATCGCGAGCATAGCGTCCCACAGCGTCATGCCCTTCGTCTTATAATAAGCGGCCGCCTCGCACAGCGTCATGGAAGCCACGACCGCGTCTTTGTCCCTCGCGTATGTCCCGGTCAGGCAGCCGTAGCTTTCTTCCATGCCGAAGAGGTACGTCCCTTTCCCGGTCGTCTCAAATTCCAGGATCTTCTGCCCGATGAACTTGAAGCCTGTCAGCACTTCCACCAGCTCGATCCCATAATATTTCGCGATGGCGTCCGCCATGTTCGTGGAAACGATGGATTTCACGAACGCGCCGTCCGCCGGGAGGCCTTCTTTTTCCTTCCTCTGGCTGATCACGTAATCCCCGATCAGGCAGCCGGACATATTGCCCGTCAGGCTGTGGTAATCCCCGGTCTTGGAATCTTTCACGTACACGCCGAGCCTGTCCGCGTCCGGGTCGGTCGCAAGGATCAAGTCCGCGTCCACTTCCCGTCCCAGCTTTAAGCCGAGCTGGAAGGCTTCTTCCGCCTCCGGGTTCGGATAGCTCACCGTCGGGAACTCCCCGTCCGGAAGCTCCTGCTCCGGCACTACATAGACGTTCTCAAACCCAAGCTCCTTTAAGACGCGGCGCACCGGGATATTCCCCGTCCCGTGCAGCGGGGTGTAAACGATCTTCAAGTCCTTCCCTGCCTGGTCGATGCAGTCCTGGCGGAATACCAGGCTCTTCAACTCCGCAATATACGGATCGTCAATGTCTTTCCCGATCGTCACGTAAAGCCCGGCCTTAACCGCGTCTTCCTTCGCCATCGTCCGGACCGTGGCATAATCCGTGACTTTCTTCACCTCGTCCATGATGCCCTTGTCGTGCGGCGGCGTGATCTGCGCGCCGTCTTCCCAGTATACTTTATATCCATTGTATTCCGGCGGATTATGGCTTGCCGTGATATTGATCCCGGCCGTGCAGCCTAACTTGCGCACCGCATAGGACAGCTCCGGGGTCGGCCGCAGGGATTCAAACACATACGCCTTGATGCCGTTCGCCGCGAGGCAAAGAGCCGCCTCGTCCGCAAATTCCGGGGACATCCGCCTCGAATCGTATGCGATCGCCACGCCTTTTTCCTGCGCGCCCACGGACGCGATGTAATTGGCAAGCCCCTGCGTCGCCTTGCGCACCGTATAGATGTTCATGCGGTTCGTCCCCGCTCCGATGATCCCGCGCAGCCCGGCCGTGCCAAACTCAAGATCCATGTAAAAACGCTCCTCGATCTCCTTCTCATCGCCCTCGATGCCGGAAAGCTCCACTTTCGTCGCCTCATCGAAATAAGGGTTGTCCAGCCATTCCTTGTAAACCTTCTTGTAATCCATCTCCCTTTCCTACCTCCTTAACAACAGTATTCTGTAACTATGAAGGTACTGAACAGTTACAGTATTTCTATTCTTTTATCATACTTCAAAGACGGACATTTCTCAACTGTTTTTTCACAATTATTTCCAATTCCGTAACAGTTCCGCCTTCGGCTTCCTGGTTACGGGGATCCGCCCGCTCCGGCGTTCCTTCAAGTTCCGCCGCCGCTGCCTGTCCCTGTATTATCGCCCGTTCCCGTGCTGTTGCCTGTGTTGTTTCCCGTTCCTGTGTTATTCCCTGTTCCGGTATTATTCCCGGTTCCCGTGTTATTCCCCGTTCCTGCTCCATTCCCAGTTCCTGTGTTATTGCCCATTCCCGTATTGTTCCCCGTTCCTGTTCCTGTGTTGTTTCCCGCTCCCGTGTTGTTTCCTGTTCCCGTGTTGTTTCCTGTTCCCGCGCTTGGGACCGCCGTCGTGGGCGTGCTGCCTGATGTCCCGCTCCCCGCAGTCGAGACTACATCGTCCTCGTCCTCATCCTCTTCTTCCGTCAGCTCGATCGTGATCTGCGCCGTTTCCGAGTTGACCACCAGGATCTTCTTCCAATCGGCATATCCCGCCGCCTTCGCGGTCAAAATGTGCGACCCGTAACGGATCTGGACCGGCTGGGACGTGCCGACCTGCTCCCCGTCCAGGTATACCGCGGCCGTCTCCGGGACGGTCTTAAACTGCACCTGCCCAAACTTGGGGCCTTCCCCCTTCAGCTCGTCCAAGTTGACCTTCGTCTCGCGGTTCGCCTCCACTGTGATCTCCCGGCTTCCGCCGTACCCGTCGTTGGCGACCGCCAGAAGGTATGTCCCTTCCGCAACCTCGATCCGCATCTGCGGCGTGATCTTCATCGAAAGCACGTTCCCGATCGTAATGTACCCGCCCTGGAACAGCTCCGTATTCTCCAGCGCCACCGTCCCATGCCCCGTAAGCACCTGGATCGTATAGATTTGCCGATCCACGCCTTTTAAACAGATGGTATCCTGCTCGCTGATCTCCGATAAAGACACCCGGCTGCTTCCCTGGAACGCCAAGACGCCGTCGTCAAAATAATAGCTGCCACCCCCTACCGTCAGCATATCCCCTTCTAAGTCAAGCGTGAAATTATGCACGTCCCCGTAGGAAAACGCCTGATCCGAGATCTGGACGTCCGTAAGCTTCCCCTCCTGCGTCCGGATGGAGACAAGATCGCCCGGCGCGAGCTGCTGGATGGACATACTGTCCCCGTATTTTCCCCTGATATACGTCGCGCCCGTGTAATCGTACGGTTTTTCCCGCATCTCCCCATAATCGTACAGCGTCAGGATCTTGCGGCCCTCGTCGATGGCCGTCACGGCATATAAGGCCTCGTCCTCCTCTTCGGCCTCGTCCGTCTCTCCCGTCTCCGTTTCCTGCTCCCTGGCGTCCGCGCCTTCTTCCCGCTCGACGTACGCCTCGCTTCCGTCCGTGACTTTCCGCTCCGTCCCCGCGCCCCCGGCGCATCCCGCCAGCAAAAACGCCAGGACCGCGACGATAAACATAACGCTCTTCTTTTGCATTCCGTCCCTCCGTCCTAAGTCAACGGCCCCGTTCCATCGAGTGAAGGAATTTTTCCCGCGCCTCGTTCTGGGCGATGACTTTCTCTAATTTTTCCAGGTCCCGCCCGCATACCCAGGCCTTGCCCGTGTTAAAATAATGGTTCGCGATCTTCCAGAATTTCTCCGGGTACGCAAGCCGGATGTAAAGCTGCTTTTCTTCCTGCGCGCCCAGCCCGCGCACACGGCTGTACGCGTTCAGCATATCTATGCCAAGCCCCATGTTCCAATTGTGCTTCTCCAGGATCTTCCGCATGAAATTCCCCAGGTCCGCCACCTGGACGTCGTAAGCCGCCTTCTCAAAATTTAAGACCGCGACGCCGCCCCCGGTAAAAATGACGTTGTGCTGGTTGTAGTCCCCGTGGCAGATGCCGTACGCCCCGGTTTCCCCGCCCGCGCCCGGGCTTTTGCCCATTTCCTGCTCCTGTAAGGCTATGACGTTCCCGGCTTCCTCATAAAACAAGTCGAAGTTCTTTAAGAACTTCATCTCGAACTCCGTCTTCTTTTTCCGGGAAGCGATGAAATTCCGCACTTTCTTCAATTCCCGCGTATGGCGCTCGTTCTCACGCAGCAGCGCGTCCTCCCGTATCTGGAGGTAATCCGGTATCTCGTCCGGAAACCCTTTCAAGATCGTATGTAGCTTCGCCAGCTTCCGGATGGCGCGCAATATGTCGTCCCTGCTCTTGGTGTCGCACTCCCTTCCCTCGTACCAGTCCCGCACCATGTAGGACGTCCCGTCCGCGTCTTTCGCGATCGGCTTCCCCTCTTTCGTCCTGACGATGCAGTCCACCTGCCCCTGCCCATGCTCTTTCAAAAACTGGAGCAGGAGGCACAGAAAATCCGCCCGGCCTTCCGACCCCTTATATTCTTTTAAAATTTTCAGCCCCTGGTCCGTCTCGCAGATAAAGGCTCCCCGTCCTTTCACAGTCTGTCTCGTCTCGAACGGATATTGCTCCAAGATCAGATTCTCTCGATTATACACATAAACCCCTCCACCATGATATTTGCAAGTTCGCGCTCCTTGTCTTTCTATCATATGTGACGGGGCCTGTTTCTATTCTTTTTTCTATTCCGGCGGCAAATGTGAAACCTTAAGCCAAGCACCCGCTCCTCACGGCAGACCGCATCATGAGAAGCCTGCATCAGGCGCTCCTTGATGCAAGATCCGTAAAGATACAAAGGTTTAGCCAAGAGGCAATCCGACCCGCCGCAGGCGGTCTGAATGGGCGGATTCCGTAACAAGGAAGCCGGAAGGATGGACGGTTACGCCAGATGAGGGACGCCCGGCCTCCCCGGTCACAGCAGGCGGCGCATCGTATCCTAATGCCGCAGCAGAAGATGTGGAACGCCCGGCCTCCCCGGTCACAGCAGGCGGCGCAAAGCGTCCGCGTTGTTGTCTTCCGGACATTCCAGGACGTGCATGAGCAGGCGTTCAAGCGCCTCCCCGATCTCCTTGCCCGGCTTCATGCCCATCCGGATCAAGTCGCTTCCGTCCAGCGCAAGCCCCCTTAAGCTGAGGCACTGCTTTTTTTCCAGGATCTCCCGGTACATCGCCTCATAAGACGCGATATACGCAAGCTTTTCCTCCCGCTTGTAGAGGTTCTTCGCCAGCGCGTCCGCGCGCTTTACTTCGAACAGATCCGGGAACTGCTCCTCCCCGATCCGGTAAATGGCCTGCCGGATGGCGCGCTCCTCGATCGGCGGCCTGTCGTCGTGCCAGGTGATCAGCGCAGTCACGCGCCGGATCGTCGCGTTGTCGAATTTTAAGCGGCGCAGGATGCCGCGCGCCATCTGCGCCCCCGTCTCGGGATGCCCGTAAAAATGATAGATCCCGTCCTCCCCGACGCTCTTGCACACGGGCTTGCCCACGTCATGCAAAAGCATCGTCAGGCGCAGGACCTTATCCTTCCTCACATGGCCGAGCGCGACGAGCGTATGCTCCCCCACGTTATAGCAATGGTGCTTATTATTCTGAGGCGTGTCCATCATCGCGTCAAATTCCGGCAAAAACACCTGGCTCATGCCTGTCTCATACACTGTGCGCATTTCCTCCGGGTGATCCGAGACTAACAGCTTCACAAGCTCTGACTGTATGCGCTCCGCGCTGATCTGCGCCAGGTTCTTCGCGAGCGGCCGGATCGCTTCCTTCGTCCCGCCCTCGATGGGGAACCCAAGCTGCGCGCTGAAACGGACGGCCCGCATCATCCGAAGCGCGTCTTCCGTAAAACGCTCCCGGGGGCTTCCGACGCAGCGCACAGATCTTCTCTTTATGTCGCGGATGCCGCCGAACGCATCCACCAGCCCCTTCGCATCGTTATACGCCATGGCGTTGATCGTGAAATCCCTGCGTTTCAGATCCTCCAGAAGATCCGGGGTGAACGTGACTTCCCGCGGGTGACGCTTGTCCTCGTATTCCCCGTCGATCCGGTAAGTCGTCACTTCAAACCCTTCCCGGCCTTCCAGCACAGTCACCGTGCCGTGCCGGATTCCTGTGTCGACCGTCCTCGGGAAAAGCCGCTTGACCTGGCCGGGAAGCGCCGAGGTCGTGACGTCCCAATCCTCCGGCTCCCGCCCCAGCAGGGAATCGCGCACACATCCCCCCACGGCATAGGCCTCAAAGCCCGCGCCCTCCAAAGTACCAATGATATGCCTCACTTTTTCTGGTAAGTGTATCGTCATCTCGCGCTCCTATCGTGACAGCAAAGCCTTACGGCCGCTCTGCCGCAAACCTTCCCGCCTACAGGACCCTGCGTACCGTGATGATCGGGCGGTAGGTCGCGCTGTCATACGCGACGATCCCATACGCCGTACCCTTGGCATGGACGATCTGCCCGTTCCCCATATAGATCGCGACATGCCCGGAATAGCAGATCAAGTCCCCCGCCCTGGCCTTGCTGTAGCTCACTTCCTGACCCACCGACCGCTGGGAATAGGAATAGCTTGGGATGCTGATCCCGAAATGCGCATAGACATAGCTGGTAAAGCCGCTGCAGTCCGCCCCGGTATTCGGGTCTTTCCCGCCCCAGACATAGGGGTTGCCCACGAAGCTCAGCGCGTAATTGACCACGTCGCTCCCGCTCACGCCCGTGCGGTAGCCCGGATCCTTCGCTTCCTCGTTCGAGCCGCCGCCCGATCCGTCGGAACTGCCCCCGTCCTCGGAGCCGCCGTCGTTCCCTTTTTCCACAGAGCTTTCCCCGGATTCAGAACCTTCGTTCGCCGCCACGATGCTCGCGCGCTCCGCGGCTTCCCTGGCCGCCCGCTCGCGCGCAGCCGCCGCGGCCGCTTCCGCCGCCTCGCGTTCCCGGCGTTCCCGCTCGATCCGCTCATTTTCCTCCGCAATGATCGTATTCTGGGCGTTGATGGTATCCTGGTACTCGGCCGCAAGCTCCTGCGCGGCCGCCAGCTTCGTGTCAAAATCCGCGACTTCGCCTTTCTTCTGCTCGATCGTCGTCTCGTAATTCTCGCGCGCCACCTGGTATTCCTTCTGCTTGGACTCTAAGGCCGCCACTTCCTCTTCCTGCTGCTTCTTTAGCTGCGCCACCTGCTTCTTGGTATTCTTATACTTCGTCAGCAGGTCCCTGTCGTAATCATATACTTCATTCACATATTCCACACGGTTGAGCATGTCCGCGATGCTCCCGGACTCCAGGATGCTCGTGAGCATCTCCGTCCCGCCCTTCTCATACATGAACCGGATGCGGAGCTTCATCGCCTCATACTGGCTCTTCTCATCTTTCTTCGCCTGCTTTAGGTCCGCCTTCGTCTGCTCCAGCTCGTCCTGCTTGACCGCCAGCTCCTCTTCCAATGTGGACAGCTCGATCATGACGTTCACAAGCTCCGCATCCAGGGCGTTGATCTCGCCCTGCAGCTCCTCCTGCTTTTGCTCGATCGCGTCAATCTCGCCCTGCTTCGACTCCAGGCCTGCTTCCGCCTCCTGCTTCTTCTGCTCCGCGTCGGATTTCCGATCCGCCAAAACGGTAGAAAACTGCGTGCATCCGACCGCTATCGCCAACAGCGCCGCCGTTACCTTCTTCCTCTTCATGACTGCCTCCTTTGCGCCTATGCCCCAAGGCCGCCGCACAGAACGGTCCCACGCCGCCCTGCCGCGTCCCTGCGCCTTGTCATCTTCAAGTATACCACGATTGCCCCTTTGTGGCAACCTTCTCTCTCCGAAAGAGCTATAGAAAACGGCTGCGCTAAAACTTTTTTCCTTTCTCTTTTTCTTCCAGTGTCATTTGGCCCTCGCGGCATTCGTCAAATATCCATGCAAGCATGGCTATTTTCCTCATTGCCCGCGGGAATAAAAAACACTTACCTTTCCCGACAGATGATCGCCCTGTCGTGAAAGATAAGTGTTCTTCGTTTCCTGTGATCTTGTGATCCAAAATAGGACAGCCCTATCCCCTGTCCGCTTGCTGCCATTTCAGATCGCTCTTCATACCCTCCAAATATATGTTCTGATCCCGCTCATGATATCCTCCCGTATCTTTTTCAATCATTATAAACGCAAGGATGGGATTTCGCAAGGGGAAATCCTCCCTTACGCCCCCATCGCAGCCATTCAGCCCAGGACTTTGCACTTGCTGCAAAGTCCGTAAAAACATATAAATTTTGCCGAGCGGAAATCCGGCTCTTTGCCGAAGGCAAACTTGAAATGAGCCGGATTCCGTAACTGTGAAGCCGAAGGCTGAATCGTTCCCCCGTCACCGCAAGCGGCTGATCTCATACCGTTGGAACGTGCGGATGCAGACCTTCAGCTCCTCGTACCGTAAGTCCAGCGGCCCCTCCTTCACGACGACGTCGAGCGCGACCGCAAGATTGTTGATCATCCGATCCGTTATGCAGCCTTCCATCTCCAGCAGGATCTTGTACTTTTCCTCCATCGTCTCCGCATCCAGGAACTCCATCATTTTTTCTTCCCGGAAACGGTTCAACTCCTCTTCGGACGCCCCGGCTCCCGGCAGCGCGCTCTCCGGCTTTTTCCCGCGCCACGCTTCCAGCGGCGTTCCTTCCGGCGCTTTTCCTCGTCCCGCTTCCGGCGCTTTCCTGCGCCCCGCTGCTTCCAACGCTCCTCCCGACACCTTCCCGCGCCACGCTTCCGGCGGCGCGCTCTCCGGCTCTTTCCCGCGTCCCGCTTCCGGCGGCGCGCTCTCCGGACCTTTCCCGCGCCACGCTTCCGGCGGCGCGCTCTCCGGACCTTTCCCGCGCCACGCTTCCGGCGGCGCGCTCTCCGGCTCTTTCCCGCGCCACGCTTCCGGCGGCGTTCCTTCCGGCGGCGCCACCTCTTTTCCTGGCTCCGCAGGCGGATTTCCCGCGCCTTTCCGCTCCACAAGCTGGAAGCGGTACCTCTGCCTCGCGTCCGGATATTTTTTCCGGTCCACCGGGCCAACAAACGAGTCGTACGGGCGCGCATACGTCCGGAACGCCCCGTACAGCGCCTGGTAGACGACGAGCCTCTCTCCTGTCTCCGTTTGTTCCGCGACCGTCACAACCTGGTACAGCTTCTGCTTAAAATGCAAGTACAATTCCCCCGGTCTGGGATTTCCCTGTGGCATACTGTCTCCTTCTTTCTGTCTTTTCTAGTCTTCCCGCCATCCTTCCGTCGGCCCGCCCTCCGGCCAGGCGCGCCCCACAAGGCGCATCGCGCACACGGCCGCGGCGATCCCGACCGCCGCCCCGCAGACGACGTCCGACGGGTAATGGACGCCCACATACAGCCTGGAAAGGCAGACGATCACCGCGAAAGCAAGCGCGCACCTCCCCTGCCAGCGCGGCTCCAATTGGCGGAACATCACGACACCCGCCGCCATGGAGCTGGTGGAATGCCCGGACGGGAACGACCAGCTCGGGTCCGTCACCAGCGCGCGCAATCCCGACACCCCGTAATAAGGGCGCGGGCGCATGACCGCGTTCTTCAGGATCAGGTTCGTCGCCAAAAAGCCAAGCAACAGCGCGGCCGCCATGCACGCCCCGGTCTTCCGCCGCCTTTTGTCCAGCAGGAAGAGAACGGCGAGCAGGATCCAGACAAAGCCGCCGTCCCCCAGGTGCGTGACCGCCTTCACGACCGGGTCCAGCCATCCGATCCGGAGAAATTCCTGGATCCAAAGCAGGATCTCCCCATCCAATCCCAATGCCGTCTGCAAGCGATCACCTCCCGCTAAAGCTGCCGCAGGATCCGGTCAATGTCCGCCTTTTCCCCGATCACCATCAAATGCTCCTCTTTCTTGAACACGTAATCCGCGTCCGGCAAAAGCCGCGTATCCCCGTCCCGCTTGATGCCCAGGATGTTCGCCTTGTAGCGCACGCGGAAGTTCAGCTCCTTGATGGATTTCCCGACCCACTCGTCCAGCGGCTGGATCTCATAGATGGAATATTCCCCCATTTCCATGTAATCATAGACGTGGTTCGCGCTGACCCGGACCGCGATCCGCTTGGCGATGTCCCGGTCGGGATAGACCACTTCGTCCGCCCCGTTCCGCAGCAGGAATTTCGCCTGGATGTCCCGCGTCGCCTTGCTGATGACGTACGCCGCGCCCAGATCCTTGAGCAGGCTCGTGACCTCCAGGCTGCTCTGGAAATTCGTGCCGATGCACACGAAACAGATGTCAAAATTCCCAATGCCAAAGCTGCGCAGCACCTCTTCCCGCGTGCAGTCCCCGATCTTCGCGCTCGTGACGAGCGGCAGGACGTCCTCCAGCGCCTCTTCCTTCCAATCGACCGCCATCACGTCGTCCCCATTCTTTACGAGGTCCGCGCACAAATGCCGCCCGAACCTTCCCATCCCGATCACCAGGATTGATTTCATGCCCTTTTCCTCCTATCCAATCGTGATCCGCTCCACCGGCAGCTTCACCCGGGAGCCCTGTTTCTTTTCCATGAAGGCCAGCGCGAACGACATGCTCCCCAGCCGCCCGCAGTACATCAGCAAGATCAGGACGCACTTGGAAGCCAGCGTGACCTCCCGGGTGATCCCGGTCGAGATCCCCACCGTCCCGATCGCGGAAAATACCTCCATCAGGATATCCGATATCCCGATCTTCGGCTCTAAGGCGCACATCAGAAGCACGCTGGCGGACGCAAGCAGCAGGTTGATGAAAAAGACCGTGCTGGCCTTCTTGATGGAGTCCTCGTCTAAGCGCCGCCCGAAGACGCCCAGCCCGCTCTGGCTGCGCAGGTTCGCCCAGACGTACAGCAGGACGACCGCCATCGTCGTCGTCTTCACGCCCCCCGCCGTCGATCCCGGGCTGCCCCCGATGAACATCAGGACGACGTTCAAAAAGCGGGTCGCTTCCGTATAGGACGCCGTGTCCAGCGTGTTGAACCCCGCCGTCCGCGCCGTCACTGAACCGAAGAGCGAGGAAAGGACGCAGCCTTTCGCGTCCATCCCCGCGAGGAGGTTTCCACGCTCGAACAAAAAGAAGCAGAGCGCGCCCCCGAAGATCAGCGCCGCCGTCATCGCAAGCACGATCTTCGTATGCAGCAGGTATTTCCTCACGCGCCACTTGTTCCTGGAAATGTCGTCCCACACGATAAAGCCGATGCCGCCGATGACGATCAGGGCCATGGCCGTGACGTTCACCAGCACGTCGTCGTAAAACGGCGTCAGCGAGGCGTACGGCTCAAACGCGCCCATCAAGTCGAACCCGGCGTTGCAGAACGCGGAAACGGAATGGAACACCCCGTACCAGACCCCTTTCCAGAAGCCGAACAGCGGGATAAAGCGTATCATGAACAGCAGCGCGCCCGCCCCCTCTATGACGGCGGTATAGCAGACGACCTTGCGCACCAGCCGCACCGTCCCGCCGATCTGGAGGGTATTGATGCTCTCCTGGATCAGGTTGCGCTCCTTTAGGCCGATGCGCCGCTTTAAGAACGTGGAGAAGAACACCCCGATGGTGATGAAGCCCAGCCCGCCGATCTGTATGAGCAGCAGGATGACCGCCTGCCCGAACAGCGTCCAGCCCGCGTACGTGTCCACGACCACCAGCCCCGTCACGCAGGCGCTGCTTACCGCCGTAAAAAAAGCTGGGAAAAACCCGGCGCTCTCCCCGCTTTTTGAGGCGATGGGGAGCATCAGGAGGAGCGTCCCTGCCGCAATGACCAGCAAAAACCCGACCGCGATCGTCTGTACCCTGCTTAACCTCTTTCCCATGCCTGTCCTCCCGCCTTGCCATGGAAAAACGCCATGGCCCCGCATTTCCCAATGCCCCACAGCGTCTTTCCGTCACTTCTTAATATTTCCCAAATTCCCCGTCTAAGGAAATGATCTTCTCGTTATCCTCGTTCCCCGCATACGGATCGCTCCCGGAGCCGCCGCTGCCTGATGAAAATTCGTAATCGTCCGAATCCTTGAGCTTGAAATTCCCGACAAGCCCGCGCAGCGTCGCCGCCTGGTTGGACAGCTCGTCGCTGGCCGCCGCGCACTGCTCGCTGGTCGCGGAGTTCGTCTGCGTCACCTGGGACACCTGGCTGATCGCCTGGTCGATCTGCGTGACCGCCGTCGCCTGGTCGTTGGAAGCGGTCGCGATATTCTGCGTGAGCGTCACGACCTGCTCGATCTTCTCCATGATGCCCGAGAGGGACTCGTTCGTCTCTTCCGCGAGCCTGGAGCCAAGCTGCACCTTGTGGATGGAATCCTCAATCATCCCGGCCGTCTCGCTGGCCGCGGACGCGCTCTTGCCCGCGAGGTTGCGCACCTCGTCCGCCACGACCGCGAAGCCCTTGCCATGGACGCCCGCCCGCGCCGCTTCCACTGCGGCGTTCAGCGCGAGGATGTTCGTCTGGAACGCGATGTCGTCGATCACCTTGATGATCTTGGAGATGTTCTCGGAGGACTCGTTGATGTCCGCCATCGCGTGCATCATCTCCGCCATATGCTCGTTGATCGAGACTGCCTCCCTGCCCATGCTCTCCACCAGCTCGTTCGTCTCGTTGATCTTGTTCACATTGACTTTCGTCTTCTCCGCGATCTCGTTCATGGAAGCGTTGATCTGCTGCGTCGCGCTCGCCTGCTCCGTCGCGCCCTGCGCCAGCGCCTGGCTCGCGTCGGACACCTGGTCCGCCCCGACCGTCACCTGCATCGTGGACTCGCGGATGTTGGAGAGCATCTTGTTGTTTTCCCGGATCAGGTTGTCCAGGGCGTTGCCCATGATATCCTTTTCCCCGTTCGTCTTAATCTCCGCGGTCAGATCCCCGGTCGCGATCTGCCCCGCGATCTCGCCCTGGTACCTGGTATTGTCAATGATCTTCTGGAAATCCTCGATCAGTTCCCCGAACTCGTCGTTCCTCTGCTTCTCGACCGTGATGTCCGTATTGCCCTTAGCAAGCTCTTCGGCCACTTCTTTCAGCATGGCGATGGAGTGCGCGATGTCCCTTGTGATCGTAATGGCCGTGAACAGGCAGATCAGGGCCGACACCGCCGTGACGCAGATCATCCAGATCTCTTCCCGCACGATCTCCACCGTGGTCAGGTCGCCCGCCCGCGCCTGCTCCATCGCGGCAAAGCTCGTATATACGATGACCGAGAGCAAGATAAACAATAGGATGAAACCTCCTATGATACGCTGTTTTAGTTTCGCATTTTTCAACATTTCTTTTTCCTCCTTAGCCTGTCTCCATTATTTTCCGCTCAATCAAGCGCCTCGTCCCCGATCAGCCGTTCCGGGTTCAGCAATAGCTTCACGTCCTCGCCCACCCGGACCAGGCCGAACACATACTTCTCTTTCCCGTTGCTCGTCTGGTTTAAGGACGGCGGCGGGATGATCTCCTTCTCGTCGACTGTGATGACCTCCGCGACCTTTTCCACAATCAGCCCTACCATCGTGGACTTCACATCGATCACAATGACACAGGTGCGGTCCGTGTACTCGAACGGCTCCTGCCCGAACCGGACCTTCACATCGACGACCGGGACGATCTTCCCGCGGATATTGATCAGCCCCTTGATATAATCGTCCACCTCCGGGACCGCCGCGATCGCAGGGATGTTGTTGATGATCTCATTGACATAGCTGATCGCGATCCCATAACATTCCTCGCCGATCTGGAATGTCATGTACTTCCCTTTCTGCGCGTCTTCATCCGAAGCGGCTTCGAGAGCCTCCAATTCTTCCAAATTCTCTTCCGCCATGGCTTATCTCCTTTCATTCCCTGAAATCAAACCCGCGATATCCAAGATCAGCGCGATGCTCCCATCCCCAAGCTGGGTGCATCCCGACAGCCCCTGCACTTTCTTGATATACGAGGGGATCGGCTTGACGACGATCTCCTGCTCCCCGATCAGCTCGTCGATGTAGACGCAGATAAACTCATCCTCATGCTCTAAGACGACGACGATGCCTTCCTCCCCGTCCCCGCCTTCGGCCGTCTCCGGCGGCGCCAGATGGAAGCGCTGGTTCAGGCGGATGAACGGGTAGCACTCCCCGCGGAGCATCATATATTCCTCCCCGCCCGGCTCCCGCACGAGCATCTCCTTGCTGAACCGCACAAATTCCTTGATCGCATTCGTCTCGATGACAAACGTCGAATTCCCGACCAGCATGACGATGCCGTTGATGATCGCCAGCGTCAGCGGGATCTTCAGCGTCATCTCCGACCCGGCGCCCTCGATGCTGTCGATCTCCAGCTTGCCGCCGATAGCCTGGATATTCTTCACCACGACGTCCATCCCGACGCCGCGCCCGGAATACTCCGTGACCTGCTCCTTCGTGGAAAACCCGGGGTAGGTGATGAACTGATAGATCTCCTTGTCCGTAAAATCCGTGATGGGCCGATCCCCGACTAAGCCGTTCTTCTTAGCCTTCTCATAAATGACGTGCTTGTTCAGACCCTTCCCGTCGTCTTTTACGATGACATACACCTTGCCGCCCTCGTTCTTCGCCTGCAGGGTGATCTTGCCGCGCGGGTTCTTCCCCGCCGCGATGCGCTCTTCCTTCGACTCGATCCCGTGATCCACGGAATTGCGGATCAAATGCATCAGCGGATCGGAAATATGCTCGATGATATTCTTGTCCACTTCCGTATTTTCCCCGATGACGTCCAGCCCGATGTCCTTGCCCAGCTTCCTGGACACGTCGAAAACGATGCGGTTCATCTTCTGGAACGTGTTGGTCAGCGGCATCATGCGCATGGACATGATGACGTCCTGCAGCTCCGTCGTGATCTTGGAAAGCTGGCTCGCCGCCTTCTGGAAATTCGTCAGATCCAGCCCCGGCACTTTCAGGTCCGGATTCTGCAGCACGACCGCCTCGGCGATGACAAGCTCCCCGATCATGTCCATCAGGGAATCCATCTTCTCGATGTTGACGCTGATGTAAGACTGCTTCGGCCCGGACTTGGACTGGTTCTTCGCCAGCTTCTTCCCTTTCCCGGTCTCCTTGCCCTTGACGACGTAATCCCCCGGCACAGGCTCCGTCTTGATCTTCTTCTCTTCCTTTTTCTCCTTTTCCTTGTCGTCCAGCTCTATGACGATCGGCTCCTGGTCCGGCTCGTGGAAGCCCATCTCGAACTCTTTCTGCGAGCATTCGTTCACCTCCACGCGCTCCATGCCGGAGGTGTCCCCGATCGCGTCGATGATCTCTTCCCTGGAATGCTTGCACTTGATCAGCATATGGAAGCCGTCCTCAATGATCGTGTCCGCGCTGTTCTCATTGCTGATGATATCGTCCGGCATATATTCCATGTCGTCCACGATCTCCTTGAGCGCGTACACGGACGTATAGGCGCGGATGTTGCTCATCTCCGTGTCCTCGCGGAAATAGATCGACGCCTTGTAATACTTGACGCTCCCGCCCCCGGCGGGCGCGATATAGAACTGGCTCGGCTCCTCGTATTTATTTTCCGGCGGAAGCTCCTCCCCGGCCTTCTCGATCCCGGACTTGATCTGCGTGAGGAACTCGTCCAATTCCTCGACGATCCCGCTCTCGTCCCCGTCCGGGTCGCCGCCGTCCCGGATCTTGTCCAGCTCCCCCGTGATAAAGTCCGATACGTCCAGCACATGCTCCACCAATTCCAGATGCGGCACATTGTCCGGATGGGACTCGCGAATATAATAGAATATGTCCTCTAATTTATGGGATACCTTCGTGATGTTTTCGTACATCATAATGGCCGAAGATCCTTTTATGGTATGCATGGCGCGGAAGATCTCATCGATCGCCGGCTCGTCAAAACAATCCTCGTCCTTCTTCTCCAACACGGTATTCTCTAAGCTTTCCAAAAGCTGGCTGCTCTCATACAGGAATATGTCGAGCATATTTTCCATATTAAAGTCTTCTGCCATAGTAAGCCTCCCTCCTCTCCCGGCGGCCCCGCCCGCCGCGCGCCTGCCGCGGCCGGGCCATGCGGCCTGCGGGCATTCCTCCTGACGTTATTTTATCAATTCCAGCTTTTTCAAGATCATTTGGAACTTCTCTACGTCGATCGGCTTGCCGCAATATACCGTGCATCCCATTTCAAACGCTTTCTTCACGTTCCGTTCCTCGTTGAGCGCGGTCGTCATGATGATCTTCACCCTGTCGTCCCCCGCGATGCCATGATCCTTCTCGATGTCGCGGATCGCCTTTAGCGCCTGATACCCGTCGATCACCGGCATCATGACGTCCAGGCACACCAGGTCGTAAGGCTCGCCGTCCTCCAGTGCCATGATAAACGCGTCCACGGCCTCCTCCCCATCGACCGTAATGTCGCACTCCCCGTATTTTTCCAGATAATTCACCATAAATTTACGGCTTGCAAAATCATCCTCCGCCAGTAAAATCTTCATAGCCTCTCTCCTTTCTCTCTTGGCCACAGATCATCCCGTTCTTTGCAGCAGCCCCGCCTTACAAGCTTCGCGGCAAGCGCAAAGTCCCAGGCTGATCCGTTCGGCTCTTCGGCCTATGTCGTCTTCAATACGCTGTATATCCTCTTCGCGATCGCCGAAAGCTCCTCCTGGTACTGGACGGCCCCGATATCGTAGGCCACTTTCGGCATCCCGTATACCACGCAGCTCGCCTCGTTCTGCCCGATCGTGACCGCGCCCGCCTCGCGCATCTCCAGCAAGCCCTTCGACCCGTCGCCGCCCATCCCGGTCAGGATGACGCCGACCGCGTCCTTCCCCGCCGCCTTCGCCACGGAGGAAAACAGCACGTCCACGGACGGGCAATGCCCGCTCACCCGCTCGTTCCCACGGCATTCCACCTGATACGTGCCGTTGAGCTTGACCAAGCGCATCTGCCGGTCGCCCGGCGCGATCAGCACCTGCCCCTGCCGCACCTGGTCGCCCGTCTCCGCTTCCTTCACGACGACCTGGCACTGCTCGTTTAGGCGGTTCGCGTACATCCGCGTGAATCCGGGCGGCATATGCTGCACCACGACGACGCCCGGTATGTCGCTGTGGAACTGCCTCACGATGTCAAAGATCGCTTCCGTCCCCCCTGTGGAGGCCCCGATCGCCACTACCATGTCTTTCCTCAAGGAAGACGCGGCCTGGCTGATGGGGCGCGCGGCGGGACGTTTCAGCCTCCCCACCTTCACCGTGGAGGCGATCTTGATCTTCGTGCCTAAGTCTTTGCGGATAAACGCGCTGACCTGCTCCCTGTTGATGCTGTTCGGCTTGCAGACGAAATCCACCGCGCCCGCGCTCATGGCGTCGAACACTTTCTCGTCCAGCGCGCTGATGACGACGACCGGGAGCGGATACTGCGGCAGCAGCTTCCGCAAAAACTCGATCCCGTCCATCCGCGGCATCACCACGTCAAGCGTCATGACGTCCGGGCGGTATTTTATGATGGCGTCCCGCGCCTTATAAGCGTCCCCCGCCTCCGCCACCACGTCTAAGGCCGGATCCTTCCGCAGGCTCTCCACCAGGAGCCTCCGGAACGTAAGGGAATCGTCCACCACTAAAACCTTGATCTTCCTCATGCTCTCATCCTGCTTTCTCTTTGCAACCGTCCTGCCTTGCGGGTCATCCCTTCTCTTTCCGGTCGATGCGGCATCCCCGCCCCCGGACGCCCAATTGAGCGCGCCGCGCGGGTCATCCCTTCTCTTTCCGATAGATGGAAGGCTCGATGTACTGGAACGGCGTCCCCCTCCGGTCCACCGACTCCGTCGTCCCGACGAACAGGTAGCCCCCCGGGGCTATCTTGTCATAAATCCGGTTCAAAAGGGCGAGCTTCGTCTTCTCGTCAAAATAGATCATGACATTCCGAAGGAATACGATATGGAGCGGCTTCCGAAACGGCAGGGGGTTCATCAGGTTGAACTGCCGGAACAGCACCTCGTCCTTCAGCTCCTGCCGCACCTGGTACTCCAGCTCGTTGATCTGCTTAAAGTACCGCCTGCGCCATTTTTCCGGCAAAGGCTCGATCTGCTCCCCCAAGTAGACCCCGCGCTGCGCGTGCTGCAAGACCTTCGTGGAAAGGTCGGTCGCAAGCACCTTCGTGTCCCAAAGCCTGTGTTCCATCCCGAAAAAATCCTTCAGCACCATCGCGATCGTGTAAGGCTCCTCCCCCGTGGAGGACGCCGCGGACCAGATGCGCAGGTCCCTCGTTGCCGCCTCCGACGCCTTTAGCTGCGGGAGGATCACCCGCCGCATATATTCAAAATGCTCAAATTCCCGCATGAAATAGGTGTGGTTCGTCGTCAGGGCGTTCACCAGGCTGCGGGCCGCTTCCCCAAAAGGATCCGCTTCCACCTTCGACATATACTCGTCGTACCCGCTGTAGCCGTTCCGCAGAAGGTAATTCTTCAATCTCCCGTTCACGAGGATCTGCTTGCCGGCAAGGTTGATCCCATACTGATTTTTCACGAAAACCGCTATCCTCTGAAACTCCTGCTCTGTAATCACGCTTCCACTCCTATTGCGCCGATTCCGCCAGGCGCCAAGGCTGACTGTCTAACCACTAGATATTGTACTATATCCCTTGCGAAATGTCAAATTAGCCGGAGCATTGGAGCTGCCTGCCTACCTTCAGGAAGACGTCCACGATCTCCGGGTCGAAATGGATCCCGCTCTCCGCCCGGACCATCTCCAGCCCCTCTTCCCTGCCGTAGGTCTTCCCGTAGCAGCGTTCCCCGGTCAGCGTGTCGTACACGTCGACGACCATGACGATCCGCGCCGACAGCGGGATGTCCTTGCCGGAAATGCCGTCCGGATAGCCGCTCCCGTCCCATCTCGCATGGTGGTAACGCGCGATCTCGATCGCCATCGGCAAAAAGCTGTTCCCCGGCGTATTGCTGTACACGCGCTCTAAGATCTCCGCGCCCTGGCTTACGTGCTTGCGCACGATCTCCATCTCCTCTGCGCTGAGTTCCCCGGGCTTCCCCAGGATATCGTACGGAGTATAAAAGCTCCCGATATCGTGAAGCCTGGAAGCGACCTCGATCGTGTTGATGAAGCTCTCCGAGATCTCTTCCATGAATCCCGGGCTGAACTGGAGGCTCTGCGCTAACAGGCGGCAATTGTACGCCACGCGCTCCAGATGACCCTCCCCCTTGCTCTGCTCCTCCGTCAGCGCCGCGAGCGCGTACAGGATGGTCTTCTGCTCCTCCTCGATGCGCCTCGCCTGGTTGTTGATGACGGTATGCAGCCTGCGGTTCAAGCGTTCCATCTCCTGCTGCATCTCATAGATCTTCACATGGTTCCGCACGCGCATGATGACTTCCGTCGCCTCGAACGGCTTGCCGATGTAATCCACCGCGCCCAGCTTGAAGCCTTTCACGCGGTCCTCGCTCGAGTCCGCCGCCGAGATGAAGATGATCGGGATCCCCTTCGTCGCTGGCTTTTCCTTGAGCCTCTCGCAAAACTCATATCCGTTCATCTCCGGCATGAACACGTCCAGCAGGATCAGCTGCGGCCTGCTCTCCGCGATCAGCGCGACCGCCTCGTTCGCGCTGGTCGCGCACTTTGGGATATAGCCCATTTCCTGGATGATATTCTCCAGGATCATCAGATTCGCATCCACGTCGTCCACGATCAGGATCTGCGGGACCGCGCTGGACTTATCAGTCATATCCATGTTTATATTCCTCCGCTATTCTGCTCATACAATGCCTTCACCTTGTTATACTGTTCCATGCTCTTCTCATAATTCTCCTTCCGGACGTTCATCTCCATGCGAAAGGCCGCCTTCTTCACCTCGGAAGGGCCCTGCTCCACGAGAGTCTTGATGTTGTGCGCGAACGTCTCCGCCTTCTCCCAGGCGCCGACCTCCAGGCATATGATGAGCTTCTCCATCTTGTCCCGGAACTCCTCCGCGTTCACCTTGGTCCCGAACTTGAAGATGTCCTCGGCCCTGTCGTCCTGCGCGAAGTCCTCGGCCTGGTTGAGGAACTCAAAGTTCCCGCGCGCCTTGCCCCCGTCGTCCTTGTCCTGCGCCATGTTCAGCCGGACATAGAAGGAAAAGCTGCTGCCCTTGCCTTTCTCGCTGTCTAAGTAAATGCTCCCCTGCATCAGCTCCACGAGCTGCTTCGTGATCGAAAGCCCCAGCCCCGTGCCGCCGTATTTGCGCGTCGTCGAGGCGTCCGCCTGGGAAAAGCTCTTGAACAGCTTATCCTTCTCCTCCTTGGACACTCCGATCCCGGTATCGGAGACGACGAAAAACAATTCCACCTCGTCGTCGAACTGCAGCGTCTTCGTCACCTCGATGCTGATGTAGCCCACATCCGTGAACTTCACCGCGTTGGAGATCAGGTTGTTGAGGATCTGCGTCATGCGCAGCTCGTCGCCGATCAGGTACTGCGGGATCGCCTTGTCGATATTCACCATGATGTGCAGTCCCTTCGCGTTGATCGCCGTAATGTTCGTCTCAACCGTATGGTTCATCATCTCGTAAAAATTAAACTCTTTTTTCTCGATCGTAAACTTCCCGGCCTCCAGCTTGGAGAAATCCAGGATGTTGTTGATGATCGCGGACATATTCTCGCAGCAGTGCAGGATGATGTCCAGCGTCCGCTTCTGCTCTAAGGACACGCCCGCCTCGATCAGGTTCGTGACGTGTCCCTTCACGCCGTTCACCGGGGTGCGCAGTTCATGCGTCACGTTCGCCACGAACTCGTTGCGGACTTTCAGCGTCTCCTCCATCTCTTCCTTCACGCGGGCGAGCTTCCGCTCCGTCTCGACCTGCTTGGCTATGTTGACCGCGAACAGGAGGCTCCGTGCGCCCTCGCCCAGCACGGCGAGGCTTACCGGGAAGCACGTCCCGTTCCTGCGGTACATCATCCCCTCGCCCAGCTTGCCCAGCCTCTCTATGAACGGCTCATCCTGCCCGCCCCCCGCCTGCTGGTCCGGCGGCATCAGGGCGGAGATATTGACGCCCAAGATCCCCTCCCCGTATCCAAGCTCTTCTTTTGCCATCTTGTTCCCATACAGGACGTTCCCCGTATTGTCGATCAGCAAGATGATCTCCATCGCCGCATCCGCGAACCGCACCGCGGCCTCGTTGCTCACTGATTCCTTTCCCACATCCATGATCCTCTTCCCCGCATATTCTCGCCGCTGTAGTTTCTCTTTCCTTTTCAGCGTTATCCCATTATTTCCAGTATACGTTCCAAAAATCCCCCTGTCAAGAAAAAAAGAAGGAAAAACGGCACAATTTCCATTGCGCTGTTTTCCCTTCTTCGCGAAGCGGCCAAACGCTCCGCGGGAATCGCCAAATGAATGCACTGACGCGCCTTACGGCTGCCGCCGAACGGACGCGCTGGCACGCACGGCCCGCTATCATGAAAAAAATGCGGATGACAGGAATCGAACCTGCACGGTCTCCCACCAGATCCTAAGTCTGGCGCGTCTGCCAGTTCCGCCACATCCGCATAAGAACCGTCCCCCGGCGCGGCGGCCTTCCGGGACGCTTTGCCGATAAGACAGCAAACCCCTCAAAACTGAGGGGGGGGTAAAGGCTGAAGTGGGCTTGCCCACTTTATTTCCGGGACGCGCGTCCTGCGCGCTCCCGCCTGGGATCATAACGTCCCACATATAGCTGGGCTAGCTGGATTTGAACCAGCGAATGCAGGAGTCAAAGTCCTGTGCCTTACCGCTTGGCGATAGCCCAATAGCTGCAAGGATCGGTACTTTTCCTAAGACCCGTTGCGGAAAGGTGGATACAGGGATTCGAACCCTGGGCCTCCAGAGCCACAATCTGGCGCGCTAACCAGCTGCGCTATACCCACCATAAAAGCGTGCCCGAAGGGATTCGAACCCCCGACCCACGGCTTAGAAGGCCGTTGCTCTATCCAACTGAGCTACGGACACACAGCGGGTGATGGGAATCGAACCCACGTGTCCAGCTTGGAAGGCTGGTGTTCTGCCATTGAACTACACCCGCGTCTCGGGGTGACAGGATTCGAACCTGCGGCCTCCTGGTCCCAAACCAGGCGCTCTAGCCAAGCTGAGCCACACCCCGCAACAATGCCGTGGCATTGCAACGCAAGACATATTATATTCGATACGCCCCGAAATGTCAACCCGTTTTTTCACTTTCTCTTTTCCTTTTCCGCATAAAAACCCGCATTTTTGGCATACTATCCACAGCGGGGCGGAAAACGGCCCCGCAGAAAGCGAGGTATGACATGGACGACGAACATACAGGCAAAGGGGAACATCCGGCGCCGGACTTCGCGGGCCGGGACGATCTCGACGACCTTCGGTCCGGCTCCGCCACGGACTGCACCGGGGCGATGCCGCGGCCGCCGCAGGACAGCGCGGAACTGGACGCGTTCTTAGACGTCTACGACTTCCTCCCGCAGCCCTTTTACGCCAACCCGTCCAAGCCGGAGAGCGACGTCTTCCGCGAGAGCAGAGATTGGAAGTCAAATACTCCGCAGTAAGCTACGGGGAATGACTTAGCTTGTTCTTAATTTGAACGCCCCAAGTGGCGGGGTATTTGATCCGCGCGGCAGTCGCCAAATGGACGACGTCCGCCTGGCTCGTTGCCCGCGGAAATAAGGCGCGCAAGCCCCTCGAACCGAAAGGGCCTGCGCGCCTTGCGCGCGTCGTCCCGCCTTAAATCGTATAATCAAACTGCTGGCCGACCCAGGTCTCCTGCTCCGTCCGGACCGTGTCGCCCAGGATCTCCGCGATCGTGCTGTCGATCTTCTTTTTCAGCTCGTCCCAGGAAGAGGCCTCCACCGTGACGGTGTCCCTGCCGTCACTCTTCTTCGCTTCTTCCCGTTTCTCCGCCCGATCCTTGCGCTCCTGCTTCTCAGCCTTTTTCTTATCGTCCGCTTTCTGCGCCGCCTGCTTCTCGATCCGCTGCTTCTGCGCCGCAAGGGATTTGTCAACGACCGCGAAGAACGACGCTTTCCCATCGTCGTCAAACTTCATGCCGAACGACTTCACCACATCGGCGTCGCTGCCGAGGCTGCTCTTCATCTGGACAAACTGCGCGGTCGCGCCGCTCAAGATGCCCTCGTACTTCTTCCGGTATTCCTCGTCCTCCGCCATCTTCTCAATCTTCTCTTCGTCGATCAGGACGATCAGCTCCTTGTTGCTCGCGTACTGCCCGGCGTTCGCCTCCGCCTCGTCTTTCAAGTCCTCGCTCACCAAAAAGAAGTCCATGTTGGAATACTTCTTTTTCAACTGGTCGTAATACTTCTGCGCCTTCTCGCTCAGCTTCGGGCTTCCGATCTCCTTCTGCCCGGACGCCTTCTTGTTCCTTTTGGCTATTGTGGCGGCCTGCGCCGTCTCCTGCGCGTAAACAGTTCCGATTCCATTCGTGTTCATTCCAGTTCCCTCCTTTTTCTCTCCTGTTTGCCGTAACAGTTTTTGCCTATCCTATCATGCCCTGCCCATATATTCCTTGCCGTCTTCCTTTAGCAGGTAAGCGATCCCCATCGTGCCGATCCCGCCGTTGCTCGAACAGGACACGGACGCTTTCTCCAAGATCACTTTCTGGAACGGGATGCAGCTTAGCACCTCGTCCACAAATTCCTTCTGCTGCCTGACCGTGCAGCCCGCGTGCGTGATGATCGCGACTCGCTGGTCAATCCTGGCCTTCTTGCGCAAAAGCATACGGCGGATGTAGCGCCGCTTCGCATTTTCCAGCTTCCCGCCTTCTATCCCCGTGATCTTGAGACGGCTCTGCGTCGTCTTTAATATCGGATACAATCCCAATTTACTGAAGAACACGTTCGCCACTTTATTTGTATAGCCGCCCGCATAGAAGTTCCGGATGCTCGGCATGATGAAGCTCGTCTCGATCCGCTTCTTCACGCGGTCCAGCTCGCCGCACAGCTCATCCACGTTGCTGCAGCCGTTCGCCAGCAAATTGCAGGCGATCAGCACCAAAAGCCCGGCCCCGCAGGAAATATGCCCCGCGTCGATCACATGGACGCGGCCGAAGCATTTCGCCGCCGCGCACGCGTTCTGGTAGCTCTTCCCCACCTTCCCCGCCAGCGAGATATGGACCAGATCCTCCGCTTCCGTTAAGCCCTCCGCGTAGAACGCTTCGTATTCCTCCACCGACGCGCTGAACGCGACCGCCGTGTTCCCCGGACGCGACAGGTAGCGGGAAAGGTTGTATGTGTCGATCTCCAACGTGTCGCGGAACACGCCCTCGTCCGTCCGCACGAACTGGTACATCATCTTGATGTCGTAGCGGTCCAGGTATTTTTTCGACAGATCGCTCGCGCAGTCCGTGGAGATCTGGATCTTCTTATGCCGCCTCCTAAGGACACCCTGCTCCTTTTCCTTCCTCTCCCCGGCCTCTTCCTGGCCGATCTGGTATTCTAAGACCTCTTCCGGCAGGAACTTTAGGACTTCCGCCTCCAGCCTGCTCCCCTCGATCGGCTTGGCCAGGTATCCGTCGAAACCGCCGTCCAGGTACCTCTGCTCCCCGCTGGTATCCGCGGTCAGGACAATGACGGGCGTCTTCCAGCTCTTCTTGCTCTCACGCCGCCGGATCTCCCGCAAAGTCTCCAGCCCGTCCATCTCCGGCATCAGGCTGTCTAAAAGGACGACGTGGTAAGCCTTCTTTTCCAGCATCTCCAGGCATTCCGTCCCGCTCTTCGCCTTGTCGAGCGACACCTTCGTCGCGCGCAGCAGCTTCTCCACCACCATCAGGTTCGTATCGTTGTCGTCCACGACCAGCACTTTCGCCAGCGGCGCCTCGAAGCTCTGCTTATAATGGTTGCTCCGGCTCCTGGCGAGCTTCCGCTCATAGCTGACGCTCCCGACCGGAGTCTTATCCACGATCGGCTGATCCAGGATCACCGTGAACACGGATCCCTTCGTATAGATGCTGTCCACGGTCAGCTTCCCGCCCATCAGGCTCACGAGCTGCTTCGTGATCGCGAGGCCAAGCCC
Organism: uncultured Lachnospiraceae bacterium; assembly: GCA_947626795.1. Lineage (GTDB taxonomy): Bacteria > Bacillota > Clostridia > Lachnospirales > Lachnospiraceae > Petralouisia. The sequence continues at coordinate 7,980 of CANQTH010000016.1, read as the reverse complement.
GCTCCCCTCGACCCTGCGGTTCTTCTCCAGGTCAAGGCGCTGGAACGAATCGTAGAGCGTCTCGATATCCTCTTTCTTGATCCCGATCCCGGTATCCGAAACGGAAAACGTCAATTGCTCCGTCTCGCCCTCCGAGGCCCCGCCCCGGACCGACAGCGTCACCGACCCTTTCTGCGTATATTTCACGGCGTTCGTCATGAGGTTCGTCAGAACCTGCTTGACGCGCACCTCGTCGCCCAAAAGCACGGAGGGCAGGCTGCTGTCGATATCGACGTAAAGCTCCAGGTCTTTTTCCTTAGCCCTCATCTGCACCAGATCCACGACGTCGTCGATCAGCCCGACGATCCGGTACGGAACCGGGACGATGGACATCCGCTTGTTCTCGATCTGCGAGAAGTCCAGAACGTCGTTGATGATCGTCAGCAGCATCTTGCTCGCATTTTTCACATGGATGGCGTCCTCCGCCACCTCGTCAGAAATATTCTCGCGCAGAATCATCTCGTTCAGCCCGATGATCGTATTGATCGGCGTGCGGATCTCATGGCTCATGTTCATGAAAAATGCATCCCTGGAACGGCTGATCTGCTCGATCTCCTCTTTCTGCTTCAAGGAGAGGTTGCGCTCCTGCTCGTAAAGCTTCAACTGAAAGCGCATGACCATCCCGACCGCGATCCCGACGACCAGGATGGCGAAGAGGGAATCGTAATATACTTCCGACTTCGACCCGAGCGGAATGATGAGGTCCGGCCTCTGGTAAGCCACGATGTACGTGACGGCGTCCGCGAGGATCGCGATCAGCAGAAAGACGCCGAGCGTATACCCGCGGTATATGATGAAGATGTACATGATCCCCAGCACGAACCACACGGCCGCCCCGCTCTCGATCCCGCCGCTCAAAAAGAACATCAGCGGGAAAAGGCCGCAGACGATCAGCACACCGAACGCGATCGCGGCCGCGTCGATCTTATGATATTTAAATGCCAGCCGCGATATGGCATACACGATCAGCATCAGGATCGCGAGGGGAACCGCGTTCAAGACCGAATTGTCCAGCAGGACTCCCGCAACGATGGCGACCGACGCCACGAGCATGGCCATGGACAGGATCATGCGGAAGAGCTGCTCCCGCAATTCCAGATCCTTGCCCAGGATTATTTCTTTCATTTTTTCAAGCATTTTCCCCACGCCTTTCCCTTCTTACGTAACAGCTCAGCCTTGCGGATTCCCTGTTACCTTCTTACCTGACAGCCCAGCCTTGCAGATTCCCTGTTACCTGACAGCTCAGCCCTGCGGATTCCCTGTTACCTGACAGCTCAGCCCTGCGGATTCCCTGTTACCTGACAGCTCAGCCCTGCGGATTCCCTCCTGGCTGAATCTTCGTATCCTTACGGTTCCTTCCATTTGTCCTTGAGCCGCGACACGGCTTCCGCCGCGGATAAGTAATCCATCATCTCGATCTTGCGCGCGATCGGCTCCAAATGTTTTTTAAGGGGATGCCCCTTGTAGCTGCATTCCATCAGATATTCCGCGATGATGTTCATCTGGTCGCCGTCGAACGCATAGGCCGCGTCCTCAAATTCCAGCGAGAGCCGGTCCATGTCCGCCTCGTCCAGCGCTTCCAGCCCTTCCGCGCCTTCTTCCTTATCCTGCGGGCAGACCGTCTCGCTCTTTTTGAGCAGTTCCAGGATCTGCGCGTACTCTTCCATCATCGCGCTATGGTTCTCCAGGATATAGTCCTCCCTGCCTTGCTTCCCGGCCTGTTCCAGCTCTTTTGCCATGGCGGAAAGCTTCTCCACGCCGATGCTGCGCATCGTGCTTTTCAGCGCATGCACAAAGATCGTATAATTCTTCCAGTCTTTCTGATCGAAGCACGCCTGGATCTTGTCCTTTTCCTCTTCGCCGCTCTCGCTGTTGATCTGCAGGATGCGGATGTAATTGTCAAACCCGCCGCAGTACTTCACGCCCGCCTCCTCGTCGAAGCGGTCTGCGGGCAGGTCCGTCTTACGCGGCGCGGCTTCCTTCTTCTCTGTTTCCTGCGCTTTTACAGACTCCGCCGCCTCTTCCCGCGCGGCCTCGTCCTCCTCGACCGGGACGAGCTTTTCCTGCGGCAGGTTCCTGCGCAGCACGCGGTCTAAGACGGACATCTCGATCGGCTTCGCCATGAAGTCCTGGAAGCCTTCGTTCAAGTACACCTCGCGCATGCCGCCGACCGCGTTCGCCGTCACCGCGACGATCGGGATCTTCTTGAAATAATTCCCCTGCTTCTGCCGGATGCGGTGGAGCGTCTCGATCCCGTCCATCTCCGGCATCATGTGGTCTAAGAACACGGCGTCGTATTCCATGGAATCGATCTTTTCCAATGCCTCCGCGCCGCTTGTCGCCATCGCCACCTTGACCTGATAGGGGGCGAGCAGCCCTTCCAGCACGCGGATATTCATCAGGTTGTCGTCCACGAGCAGCACGTTCACGTCCGGCGCGACGAACCGCCCGCGGTAATAATAAGACGTGTCCATCCCCTGTACGAGCTTCTCGTCGTTTAAGACCATGACGACCGGAAGGATGAAAAACGGCTTATACAGGCGCAGGATGTCCCTGTTCGCGATCCGCACGTCGTTCAGGCGGTCAATGACGGCGATGACCTTCGACGTCTTAGACAGCCCGTCAAAATATCCGCTGTCTTCCTCATATTCTTCTATGCTGATGAAAATATGGGTAAACGTCTCGCGCTGCGCCCTGTGCTTTAATTCCGCCAGGTTCTGGCAGACATGGCACCTCACGCGGAGCTGGCTGATCATATGGACGATCACGCGCCCATATTCCTCCCGGACGTCCGGACGGTCGTACGTCTCCATGTCGATGTAGACCGCGACGTTGACGCTCTCCGGGTCGCGCAGCGCCGCGATCGGCGTATCGTCCACTACCTTCTGCGGGATGGTGAACTGGATCTCGCTGCCCTTGCCCAGCTTGCTCGACGCCATGATGAAGCCCCCCATCATGTCGACGATCGCCTGGGAGATGGCGAGCCCAAGCCCTATCCCGCCCTCCTGGCGGTTGCGCCTGGTGTCCACCTGGTTAAAGCTTGTGAACAGCTTTTCCAGGCTCTCCTCATCCATCCCGATCCCCGTGTCCTTCACGCACACGATCAGGTTGATCCCGTATTCCGTCCGGCGCGACGAGATCTGCAGGCTGACGCAGCCCTCCACCGTGAATTTCAATGCGTTGTTCACGAGGTTCATGATGACGCGCCGGATCTTCTGCTCGTCTCCCGCCAACCCGCTCGGGATCCCGGCGTCGCAGTCTACGATCAGCTCCAGCCGCTTCCCGCTGATGCGCGCCATCGACATATTGATGATGTCGTTCAGCGTCGACGTGATGTTATACGACTCCTCGGCCAGCGTCATTTTCCCGGACTGCATCTCCGTAAAGTCCAAAACGTCGCTGACAATGGAGAGCAGGTTGCGCCCGGCCGCCTGGATGCTGAAAATGTCGGCGCGCACCCCTTCCGCCAGGTCCTCGCGCAGCACGATCTCGCTCATCCCGCAGATGGTGTTGACCGGAGTGCGGATCTCATGGCTGACATTCGCCAGGAAATCGTCCTTGCTGTGTTCTGCGTCCTGCAAAGACAGGATCGTCTGCTGCTGGCTCTTGATGTTGTCCAGCCGCTTCTTGATGATAATGAAGACGATGTGCTGTGAAAAATAAATGGACACGATCTCAAGCGCCGTCTGGATCGCCGTCTTCTCCGAGACAAAGCTCACGCTCTTCGCCACGAAGATATGGTAAATGCTCAAAAAAGTCGTCCCGGCAACCGACAGGTAGATCAGCTCCGGCATGCTGTATATGGCATATGCCACGGTAAACGCCAGGAGCAGCGGGACCGTCATGGAATAACTCGCCGTGCAGATGGACATGAAGATCACGCTGATCTGCATCGTGCTTGCCACGTACCAGGCCCGGAACTCATACGTCCGCACCCGCGCCATATGAAAAAAGAATCCGAACAGGCAGCTTACGCCCGTCCCGATCGCCAGCCAGATCGGCCAGTCGCTCCTTATGGTAAAAATGGTCAGCACCGTGCTGTATATCAGATAAAATACCAGCATGCTCCGCTCTATCGACACTTTCTCCCTCTCGGGAAGCAACACTTTTTCCATCCTGCCATCTCCTGTTCCGTATCGTTCCAGACCCGCGCCCTACGCCGTCTTCCCGGCCAGTTCCCTGCAATTCGCTCTACACGCACGGCGGCGGATACGCGCCCTACGCCGTCTTTCCGGCCAGTTCCCTGTAATTCGCTCTACACGCACGGCGGCGGATACGCACCCTACGCCGTCTTCCCGGCCAGTTCCCTGCGGGCGGCGGCCAGCTCCAACTGAAGGCCGACGCGCGCCTTGACGACCTCCGGTATGAAGGGTTTGCGCACAATGTCCGCCCCGCCCGCCTCAAAACCTCTCACGATCTCGCCCTCGTCCTCAAAACCCGACACGAACAGGACCGGGACGTCCTTCGCCTGCGGGTCTTCCTTCAGCGCCCTGCACACCGCATACCCGTCCATCTGTGGCATGGCGACGTCCAGCAGGACGACCTGCGGGGCGCACCGCGGAAAGATCTTGAGCGCCTGAGCGCCGCTCTCCGCCAGCACAGGCTGGCACCCCATCTCCATTATGATATTCCTCAATATGAAACGCTGCCCTTCCACGTCATCCACGATCAGGACGCGCGGCTTCTCGCTGCCTGTATGCTCCATGTCTTCTCCTTCCGCCTGCAAGCCCCGCTTTCCGCAGCCGCTAAACCCTGCGCCTTTCCCGCTGCGGGATCCGCCCACTCCAGGCTGCCCCCGGCGCGGGGGCCTTAGGACTTTTCGGCTTTCCCTAATATCTTACGGATCGTCTCGAACAGACGATCCTGCCCCGGCGCGGAGGCCTTAGGACTTTTCGGCTTTCCCTAATATCTTGCGGATCGTCTCGAACAGACGATCCTGCTCCACCGGCTTGAGCAGATAGCCCTGCGGACGCAGCTTCAAGACCGCCTCGATCTCCCTGCGCTCGTCGACCCCGGTAAGGAAGATCACCGGGATCTCCCGCGTCTTCTCGCTGTCCCGCAGGTTCTTGAGCGTCTCGCGCCCGCCCATCACGGGCATATCGTAATCCAATAAGATCAGATCCGGCTGCTTCTGCTTCGCCATCTCGATCCCCTCAAACCCCGACGCCGCCATCAGGATATTGTAGTCCCGCCGCAGCATTCCCTGCAGGATCCGGAGCTGTATCATGCTGTCGTCGATCAATAAAATCGTCTTCATAGGTCCATCACGCCCTTCCATGTTGATTCTGCCGCACGCGCGGACGCGCCCGCTAAAAATGGCGTTCCCCGCCGCGTCCCTGCAGGAAGCCCCTGCCTGCGCTTCCCGAAAGAAGCGCTCTGCCCGCGCTTCCCGGAAAACAAAGGCGCGCCCGCGCACGTTCCCTGCCCTCCCGGGCATGGATACAGTCATATCAATCATACACCATAATTCTAAAAATGAAAAGCCTTACTTGAAAAACTTCCAAAAGTGGTATAAGCTATGGTAGAAATGACATAATAGGAAAGCCGCAAGGCTGAACGATCACAAAATGGCAGCTTAGGAGGATCTTGCTTATGGGCGCCCTATATTTCTCAAATTTTATCTTACATATTATGAAACGGCTCTTCTATTTCATGAAATGGGTCGTGTTCTCCCTTTTTTCCGGAATTGTCGTAGGCTCCGTGAGCACGCTGTTCCATTACTGTATGTCTTACGCGACCGACGCGCGGGCCGCCTGCCCGCGGCTGATCTTCCTCCTGCCCTTCGCGGGGCTTCTGATCGTGGGCCTCTACCGCCTCTCCCACATCGAGAAGGATCCCGGGACGAACATCGTCATCTCCGCCATCCAGTCCGAGGGGCATATCCCGTTAAAACGCGCGCCGCTCATCTTCATCTCGACCGTCGTCACCCACTTGTTCGGCGGATCCGCCGGGCGCGAGGGCGCGGCCCTGCAGCTTGGCGGCAGCATCGGCGCTTCGATCGGGAAGCTGTTCCGGCTCGACGACAAGGATCAGAACATCATCATCATGTGCGGCATGAGCGCGGCCTTTTCCGCGCTGCTCGGCACGCCCGTCGCGGCCGCCATCTTTTCCATGGAAGTCGTAAGCGTGGGCATCATGTATTATTCCGCCCTGGTCCCCTGCGTCGTCTCCTCCCTGACGGCCTACGGCGTCGCAAGCTATTTCCACGTCGCCCCCGAGCGGTTCCCGATCTTGTTCATCCCGAAATTCACATTCGCGACCGGAGCGTGCGTCGCCATCCTCGCCATCCTCTGCGCCGGGATCAGCACGCTTTTCTGCCTGACGCTCGAAAAGAGCGAGAGCCTGTACAAAAAATACTTCCCCAACCCGTTCGTCCGTATCTTTTTCGGCGGAACGATCCTCTTAATCCTCACGCTGATCGTCGGGAACCAGGATTACAATGGAGCGGGGATGCCCGTGATCGAACGGTGCTTCATTTCCGCAAAGACCGTCCCCTACGCCTTTTTGCTGAAGATCCTGTTCACCGCCGTCACCTTAGGCGCCGGGTACAAGGGCGGGGAGATCGTGCCGTCCCTCTTCATCGGCGCGACGTTTGGCTGCCTGTTCGGGAACGTCGTCGGATTCGCCCCTAAGATCTGCGCAGCATCCGGGATGGCCGCCGTCTTCTGCGGCGTCACCAACTGCCCTATCTCCTCGCTGCTCGTCAGCCTTGAGCTGTTCGGAGTGGGCGGCGTCCCCTACTACCTGCTCGCCGTTTCCATCGGATATATGCTCTCCGGCTACTACAGCCTCTACAGCAGCCAGAAGATCATGTATTCCAAATTCAAAGCGGAATTTATCAATCGGAAGACGCACTAAGCGCGCAGCGCCGTCACGGGGGCGACCCCGGCCAGCTCCCAAGCGCGCCACGCTCCCCGAAGCTGCCCGCTGTCAGGCGCGCAGACGCCGTCACGGGGGCGACCCCGGCCAGCTCCCAAGCGCGCCACGCTCCCCGAAACTGCCTGCAGTCAGGCGCGCAGCGCCGTCTCCAACGCGATCTCGATCATTTTCCCAAATCCTGTCTGGCGCTCCTCGGACGTGAGCTGCATCGGCTTATAGATATGGTCCGAAATCGTCAGGATGCAGAGCGCGCGCTTCCCCGCCCGCGCCGCATTCAGGTACAGCGCGCCGCTCTCCATCTCCACGGCCAGCACGCCCATCTTGCGAAAGCAGTCCTTGCTGTTGGGCCGATCCGTATAAAACGCGTCCTCGGAAAGGATATTCCCCACCCGGACCGGAGTCCCAAGCTCCTTCGCGCTTTCGACCGCCGTGCTTAACAGATGATAATCCGCAAGCGGCGCGAAATGCCCCGGGCAGTCAAACTGCCCCACATAGTCGGACACCATGGAGGCTCCCATCCCAATAACGACGTCCATTACGTTCACGTCGTCCAAGATCGCCCCTGCCGACCCGATCCGGATGATATTGTCCACATCGTAAAAATGGAACAGCTCATAGGAATAAATGCCGATGGACGGCATTCCCATCCCTGACCCCATGACAGAAATCTCTTTCCCCTTATAACGCCCGGTATAGCCCAGCATCCCGCGCACCCGGTTCACGCACCTGGGCTGCTCCAAATACGTCTCCGCGATAAATTTCGCGCGCAGCGGATCCCCCGGCATCAATACAGTCTTCGCAAAATCCCCTTCTTTCGCCTCAATATGTGGCGTTGGCACATTCGCCATGTCGATTCCTCCTTTTTGGGAAACGGCGTCCAAAAACCGCCTTTTCCAAGATATTTTTTTCACAGCTCGCCCTTTTCCGCAACGCGCAACTTTTCACGGCGCGCCCTTTTCACAATATGTAATCTCATGGCGCGTCTTTTTCCGCAACGCGCAACTTTTCACGGCGCGCCCTTTTCACAATATGTAATCTCATGGCGCGTCTTTTTCCGCAACG
>CANQTH010000015.1 GCA_947626795.1 uncultured Lachnospiraceae bacterium | reverse complement strand
AGGCGAAGGAGACGGCGTACGAGCTTTTGGACATGGGGCTGCCGCTGGACAAGATCGCGCGTGCCGTCAAGGCCAGCGCGGAGACGATCCAGGAATGGATCGCGGAGCGCGGAGGGATGCCTGCAGAGTGACAGGGCAAAAAAGGGCGATAGGTGTGGGTTGCGTCTTCGCGTGCTTGCCACAACCTCTACTGAGCAAGATGTTTTCCACGAGCCTTAGTTATGAGGAGAAGATGGGGGCACTGCAGGACGAGTTCCGGATCAGCGAGAGCTAGAAAGCGCCCGCATACAAGGCGGCATAGCAAACGTAGGAATGGCAGAACCACCTCGGCGTCAGACAGCGTCTTGAGGTGGTTTTTTGCGTGTTCTTGCCTGCAAAACGAAAAACGAATAAGAAAATCATCCATTCCAAATCGCCTACAGTGGGGCAGATTTCCTCTTGGCTAAATTTTCGTATTCCTACGGACTTTACAGCATATGCAAAGTCTTGGGTTGAACTGTTACAAAATTTCCCAAATTTTCAAGTCTTTTTCTTGACAGTGGCCTTGCTTATAGTTTATAGTAGATTGGGCATACTATAATCTGATTCTAAAAAGTACAAAGTGAGAGAAGAAGATGGGAATAGAAAAAGAGAATAGGTACAAGGTATCCGTTGTAACGGCGGTTTACAATGTGGAAGAATACCTGGAAGAAATGATCGAGAGCATCATTGCCCAGACGATTGGGTTCGAGAATATTCAGTTGATCCTGGTGGACGACGGGTCCAAGGACGGCTCGGGGGAGATCTGCGACCGCTATGCCGCTCGGTATCCCGATAATATCGTTGCGCTGCACCAGGAAAATGGCGGCGTGTCCTCCGCAAGGAATAGAGGGCTTGAGGCGGCAAAAGGGAAGTATGTCAATTTTACCGATGCGGACGATCGGTTAGAGAGCAACGCATTGGAAGCGATGCATGAGTATCTGAAAAAGAACGGGAAATGGATAGATCTGGTAGCTATAAAGATGGTTTATTTTGGGGAGCGGGAAGGCGAGCATCCTCTCAATTACCGCTTTAAGAAAAATAGGATGGTTGACTTACGGAAAGAATATAAAAATATCCAGTTGGCGGTAAATTCCGTTCTGGTGAAGCGAAAGTGTTTTGAACGCCGGAAGTTTGATACAAAGCTGTCGCTGGCGGAAGACGCGCAGGTAATGCTGGATAAAAAGATGCGCAGCTTTTATTGGATATTTTGCTGGATAAAATGCGGTACGGGGTGGTCTGTGAGGGAAGCTATGTTGACATGGAAAAAAACGCGTTCGGCGATGTCGTCTGCACCAAGGAGGAGTTGACGGCCAGCCCTTTGTAAATACATCGGGAACGGCTTCCAGGAGGACGAGAGGCAGAAGGAGCAGTGGGATTACCTGCTGCCGCTGCGGGACGACAAGAACAGCGAGTGGATTTACCGAAGGATCCTGGAGGTGAGGCCGGGAAAGAAACTGAACCCGCGGGAGAAGTTGTTTGGGTAAGAAGAGGGAACGGTTCAGTTCACAATATATGGTAATAACATCTATAATTATTAAAATCTTATAATTTAAGGAGGAAGCGGGGGAATATTTATGCCACCTAGAAAAACAAACAGAAATTCTAATTTAGAGCTGCTTCGCATTATCAGCATAGTGCTTATTATTGCACACCATTATTCAGTACATGGATTTAATATTCAAAAATTGGGCTACTGCGCAAATCAATTTCTCGTCGGTTTTTTGTCACTCGGAGGTAAGTTTGGTGTCTCCTGCTTTGTTTTGATCTCAGGATATTTTATGGTTTCCTCACGCTTTACGGTTTATAAATTAATAAAGTTGATCGCTGAGGTTTTGTTTTACTCAATCGGTATCGGCCTTATATTTTTATTTGTACTGACTCCGGTAACGCCGCTTAGCCCGGCAGATATTACTCCTATACTTATGCCTGTTGGCTCAGAATCTTACTGGTTTATTACTTCTTATATTGTTATGATGCTCTTTTCGCCTATTCTTAACTTTTTTATAAACCATACCAATCAAAAAACGCATCTGCAATTATTGCTTCCTTTTATTGTCATATGGTCTATTCTGCCTTGTTGCTTCAAATCCGTTCATTACGGAACCAATAACAGCTTATGGTTTATTATTTTATATTTAATTGCTGGTTATCTCCGAAAATATGTAGACATAGAAAAAGAGAATGCCAGCCGTCATTTTGCAGTCGGCATGATCTGCTATTTTCTGATTGCCATATACAATGCCGCCATCATTTATTTGAGCCATATGACTTCCGCCCAGGAACTTCTTTCCCAAAGCAGTCGTCTTTCAGGAATAAACAGTCCGCTGATTCTTCTTTCCTCCGTTGAATTGCTGCTTGGCTTTTTGAAAATGCGTCCTCATTACAGCCGCTTTATTAACACGCTGGCAAGCGCTTCTTTCGGGGTTTATCTCATCCATGACAATCGGTTTATGCGGCCTTATTTATGGAAAACGCTTTTTAAAAACAGCCAGTGGTACTCTTCCCACTATCTCATCCTTCATGCGATTGCCGTTATTTTCAGCATATATGTTGTCTGCACACTTATTGACCTGATACGGCAGGCAACGGCGGAACGGCTGTTACTTCGATTTTTCGACAAATATTTGGAACGGATCAAAAATTTTTTTCATTCTATCTGGATTTGCTGCGAAAAGAGGATTCTTTCATTCTTGCAGCAGTATTACGGCTGAACCCATTAGGGGGCGTTGCGGGACGAGTTCCGGATTAGCGAGAGCTAGAAAGCGCCCGTCTGCAAGGCGGCATGGCAAACGTAGGAATAGCAGAACCACCTCGGCGTCAGACAGCGTCTTGGGGTGGTTTTTTGCGCGTTCTTGCCTGCAAAGCGAATAAGAAAATCCGTCTATTCCAAATCGCCTGTAGTGGGGGGGGGGATTCCGTCTTGGTGAAATCTTTGTATTCCTATGGACTTTGCAGCAAGTGCAACGCCCTGGGTTGAACGATTACTAAATTTCCAGAATTTTCAAGTCCTTTTTCTTGACAGTGGCCTTGCTTATAGTTTATAGTAAATTGGGTATATTGTAATCTTGACTTTAAATTTAGAGGAGACAAATGCTCAATGTGAGATTTTGGATGGAGGGCATAAGTATGAGGGAGAGGCAAGCAAATGTTTTGCGTTATGTTATGGCATTTTTATTAATTGCCTTATTATGTGGGCTATTTCCATATACGGGAGATGATTGGGCGTGGGGAAGCCGTATTGGCCTTGAACGGTTAGACGCATGGTTTTCCAATTACAATGGCCGTTACGTAGGGAATATGATTGTTCTTGTTTTGACAAGGTCTAATCTGTTGAAAGCTGTTGTAATGGCTCTTTTCCTTATGGAAATTGTTTTTTGCGCAGAATGTATTTTTAAACAAAAATGGGCGTTTTATTTATCCTTAATTCTGTTGGCGTTAATACCAAAATTAATACTTCGTCAGGCCGTTGTGTGGACTGCAGGTTTTTCAAATTACGTAACATCCGTATCGCTTACATTGCTGTATATTGTGTATATATATCCAGTTTTTCATTCAGAGTCAGAGATTCTGGAGCGCAGATTTCGGCTATGGCATAGTTTCCCGTTGTTTGCGCTGGCTATATTGAATGCGCTTATTGTAGAGCATTTGACAATTTACAATGTGGTTCTGGCAATGGGCGTTTTAGCATATGCTTTGTTTGTTTGCCACAAATTATATATTCCGCATATGGCTTATTTTTTGGGCAGTATTTGTGGCGCGGCCTATATGTTTTCAAATGGCGCTTACCATGCGATCGCATCAAATCAGGATACCTATCGCCAGATTGCTGCAGGCGGTGTTGTTTTTCGTGCTTTTGAAAATTATATTAATGTTATGATAAAATATCTGTGCCTTGACAATGTGTGGATAAATATGTTCATTTTAGTCATATGTCTCCTGTTATATCGTCAAATGTTAGGGAAAATAGTGGGGAAATGGACTTGCTTTGTTGTGAAAGTAAGTTTGAGCGTCATGATCTTCTATAATATATGGGCTGCGCTGTCTTCTTTTGAGATTATTACAGAGCAGCGTGTGAAATTGACGCTTTATTGTGAGGCGATTCTCGTTACTTTATATATGCTGGCGTTGCTGAGCTATACCATGATAATTGCTTTTCAGTGTCATAGATTTTGGGAAATTGCTTTTTGGGAACTGTCGATCATATGCATAGCGGCTCCGCTGCTGGTTGTTAATCCGATTGGGGAGCGTTGCTTTTTTGCGACATACATAATGTTTGGAATGCTTTTTTTGGAATTGCTCGGTATGGTAGAACTAGGCTTTGTACGGCAGTTTTTAAAGAGCCGGATATTTTCACGGCTGTGTGGTTGTATATGTTTAGCAGGACTGGCCTTTTACATTCATATTTTTGCTGTTATCCATCAGACGGATCGGATGCGCCTTGCGCATATCAAAGAAGCGGTTGCATCCGGGGAATCTTCGGCTGAAATTATCCATTATCCATATGAATCGTATATTTGGTGCGCCACACCGGCAAATAAGCTTTGGTCAGACCGTTATAAGCTATTTTACGGATTGCCTGACGATTTGAAGTTGAAAGATGTTTGGAACTATAGCGCTGAAAATTAATATGTTTTGGAGGTCGGAGAAGTCATGGATAAAAAACTGTCCATTGTTGTTTCGGTATATAATGAAGAGCTTTCCCTAAAATCTTTTTATGCTAAGCTAATGGAAGTTTTAGGAGGTTGCAGATGGGATTACGAATTGATTTTTGTAAATGACGGAAGCGTCGATAATAGTTTGGAGATTTTGAAGGGATTTTCTAATGCTAATTCAAAAGTATGCGTCATAGATTTTTCCAGAAATTTTGGGCATGAAGCCGCGATGATCGCAGGGATTGATCATGCTACCGGGGAGGGGATTATATGTATGGATGCTGATTTGCAACATCCTCCGGAATCTATTTTAGATATTGTACTCAAATTTGAAGAGGGGTATGATGTCATATCTATGATACGCACCAAAAATGCGGATGCAGGATTAGTTAAACGAATCACATCTAGCGCATTTTATAAAGTCCTGCGCCTCATGTCGCCCATTAAGTTTGAAAATAATTCTTCGGATTTTTTTGCATTTTCGGATTCTGTCGCAAGTGTTTTGCGTGAGGAATACCGGGAGAAGATTCGGTATTTAAGAGGTTATGTCCAAAGTGTGGGGTTTCGGAAGACTACGCTGGAATTTCAGGCTGCAAAACGTGAAGCAGGAGAAAGCAAATATGATATACGGAAACTATTGACATTTTCGATCCATACGATGTGCAGTTTTTCTGACTTTCCCTTAAAACTTGGCTTGTATACAGGATTGTCCGTTGCGTTGATCGGCTTTATTTTGATGGCATATACGATTATCAATAAAATAGTTAATGGCGCGCCTGCAGGATATTCCACGATTATTGTTGCCATATGTTTTATGTTTTCCATTGTGCTGATCGTGATAGGGATCATAGGCGAATATATTGCCATACTATTTGCGGAAATTAAAGATCGGCCTATCTATATTGTGAAAGACGTTTATCAGAATGGCTCTATTGTTCGGAAAAGATAGGAGAAATCAGTTCTTCTTGAAAACCACGAACCGCTGGCCGAGATAATTCAAGATCACAAAAAGTATCATTCCGGTCAGCATCGCAAGGTTTTCCTGTACGGCGATCGAAGCGTCCTTTAGCGCTAGGCGCATGAGCGGCTTTGCGCATCCATAGGCCAAGAGATAGCAGACAGAGATATTAATGACAAATCTAGCGACCATGGCAAGGGATTTTTCTTTGCTTTGGAATGTGAAATATTTATTTAAAAAATAACTAACGATACTGCCGATTATGTAATTGGAAGCAGAGGAGATCCAGTAGCTTACATGGAGCAGATTATACAGAAAGAACATGATGCTTGTGCCGACTAGAGTGTTTATCACGCCAACGATTAAAAATTTTATGGTTGTTTTATCAAATAATTTCATTAAGGCATCCCTCCTGCTGCGAAGTGGCAGATGTATCAATTATCAATGACATATGAAGATTTTATCTTTTATGTCGAAATATTTTAACGCTTCTTTTTGAAAAATGCAATCTTTTTCAAAAAAGATTTTCAGATTCTGAGGTGAGTTGCTGCAAGCAAAATGAGAGACAGGAAATTTTTGCGGATTTTTGAAGGGGGGGGGATACAGTTCTGCTTGACAGCAAACTTATTTATAGTTTATAGTAAATTGGGCATACTATAACTTGGTTTCTAAAAAACATAAGGTGAGATAAAACGATGAAAGAAAAAGAATATAAGGTATCTGTTGTAACGGCGGTTTACAATGTGGAAGAATACCTGAAAGAAATGATCGAGAGTATTATTGCCCAGACGATTGGGTTCGAGAATATTCAGTTGATCCTGGTGGACGACGGGTCCAAGGACGGCTCGGGGGAGATCTGCGACTGTTATGCCGCGCGGTATCCCGATAATATCGTTGCATTGCATCAGGAGAACGGCGGCGTGGCTTTGGCGAGGAATAGGGGGCTTGAAATTGCGAAGGGAAAGTATGTCAATTTTATGGATTCAGATGATATGCTGGAGGATAATGCGTTAGAATTGATGTACGAGTATCTTCATAAGAACCAGAAATGGATTGATGTAGTAGCGATAAAATTGGTGTTTTTCGGAGCGAGGGAAGGGGATCATCCGCTAAATTACCGTTTCAGTAAAACCAGGATAGTTGACTTGCGGAAAGAATATAAAAATATCCAAATGTCCATGAGTTCTGCTCTGGTGAAGCGCGAATGTTTTGCAGACAGGAAGTTTGATACAGAATTGTCATACGCGGAAGATGCGCAGCTTATGTTGGATATTCTCTTGGAAAAGATGAGGTATGGCGTAGTTTGTGAAACGAGCTATTTGTATCGGAGACGGGAAGAGGGGGGATCTGCGATCAATACGGGACGAGTAAATCCCCGCTACTATGTGCCGTATATGGAGCGGTTTTCCATTTATTCTTTGGAAAATGCAAAGAAAAAGAAAGGATATATCCCGCATTTTATACAGTTTACCTGTATGTATGATCTTCAGTGGCGTTTTAGGCAGATGCCCCTTGTAGAACCTGGCATATTAAGAGAGGAAGAGGAGGAACGATATAAAGCATTGTTAAAAAAAGCAATTCTTTATATTGATGACTCAATTATTGATGAGCAGAAAAATATTAATGGTAATTTAAAAGCGGCTATTTTAATGTTGAAAAAAGAAAATAAAATGGAGATGGCAGTCTGCCCCGATGACTTACGGATCTGCATGGGAGATATGTGTTATACGGCGGTCGCTTCGTATGTTGTGTTTTTTGAGTTTTTGAGTATTTCCCAAGAGGAAATCCAATTGGAAGGGCTTGTTCGGTATTTTGCGGGGTTAGAAGATGCGGAAGTTATTTTGAAAGTAGTGGAGGGCGTAGATCGAGAATGGGAGTATAAGGCGCAAATTTGTGATAGGGAGCGCAGGTATGATTATTGCATGGATAAGCCCATCACGCAAGCGAAGAGTATTCGGCTTGTTATTCCAAGGAAAGAACTGCCAGGCGAAGTTGGGTTGCAACTCTGCTTGCGTTACAAAGGGAATGATATTGTTTGGAAGACGCTTGCATTTGGAAAATTTTTTCCATTGTCAAGAAATTATGAAAACAGCTATTTTTTTCAAGATGGGATTTTAATGACATATTCGGATAATATTTTGCGGTTGTCAAAAAATGTGAACAAGCGGATGCTTCGGAGATGCGAGCAAAGATTCCAAATGGAGATACTTAAAGGCATGAAATTGGAAGCATACAAGGGCCTTGTGTTACGGCAGGCATATCGGTTTCTTAGAAAGTTTAAGAAAAAGGAAATATGGATGATCAGTGACAGGCTGGAAAAAGCCGATGACAATGGGGAAGTATTTTTTTCCTATATAAATGCGGAAAGTAAAAAATCGGGAATTGATACGTATTTTGTGATAAACAAAGAGACAGAAGCGTATGGGCAGCTTCAAAAAATAGGAAAAGTAGTGCCGTTCCATTCTTTGAAATTTAAGATGTTATCGTTGTTGTGTGACAAGGTAGTGTCCTCGCAGGGTGAAGATCGTGTATTTAACCCGTTTTTTGGGCAGATGCAACTTTATAAAGATATTTTACATCATCAGAAATTTGTGTTTTTACAACATGGCGTGACAAAGGATGACCTAAGCGGCTGGCTTGCGCGTACGAATAAGAATATCAGCTTATTCGTGACGTCAACAAGGAGAGAGTGTCAGTCCATTTTGGAATATGATTATGGATATGATGAAAGACAAGTAAAATGCACAGGGTTTCCAAGGTTTGATTGCCTTTATGACAATGCGAAAAAAGTTATTGTTTTTATGCCGACATGGAGGGCTTATTTGGTAGGGAAATATGATGTGCAAAAGGAAGAGCGGATTTTAAAGAGTGGGTTTGAGAATAGCGCTTATTGTCGGATGTACCGACAGGTTTTTTTAAATAGGAAGTTGCAGGAGACTGTAAAAAAATATCATTTTGAACTTAAATTTTTAATGCATCCGTCCATGCCTCGGGAGAGCATAAAATATTTGGGATGCGAGGGGAAAATGGAGATTTTGGATAAAAATACCCGCTATCGAGATATGTTCGCAGAGGCTAAGCTGGTCGTTACCGATTATTCGTCCGCTGTTTTTGATTTCGCATACCTTGGGAAACCAGTGTTGTATTATCAGCAGGATTCAGAAGAGTTTTTTTCGGGAAAGCATACGTATCAAAAGGGGTATTTTGATTACGAAAAGGATGGGTTCGGCGAAGTGGAGTATACGGCGGAAGCATTAGTGGACAGGCTGATCGAGTATATGGAGAATGGTTGTCAGTTAAAAGAGGTTTATCGGAAACGTATAGAGGAGACATTTCCATACAGGGATAAAAAGAATTGTGAAAGAGTTTATGAAGCCATTCGGGCTTTATGATGCGGAAATGGTATGAGCGGAGGATTGCGTTTATGAGAAATTTGAAAGGCAAGATACAGAAGATGATGTCAAAAGATCAAAAGAGTGACGGCGTGCCGGGAAATGAGGCTGCGGCTGGGCGGGAAAAGGAGCAGGAGGTTCCTGCAGAGAAAAAGAAAATATCCCGCATTACGGACAAAGAGGGGGATTTTGAAGACCTGGCGGACGGGAACCGTTTGGCAGGGGAGAGGCCTGCGCTTGTCAATTCCAACATAAATTTTAAAGGGAAGAACAATATTTTGTACTGCGGGGAAGGAGTGAAGCTGGTAAACAGCACACTGGCTTTTAACGGCAGCGATTCTATCATATATTTGAGCGGCAGCAAGCGCGAATACAGGCTCAATATTTCCATTAATCATAATTCGGCGTGCCATATGGGGAAAGATAATTATATGAACGGAACGCTGAATATTGTCTTGTCCGAGCAAAGGCATTGTTATATTGGCTCGGAGTGCCTGTTTTCCTTTGGCATATGGATACGGAACGCGGATCCGCACCTGATTTACAGCGCAGAGACGATGGAACGCATAAACCCGACAAAGAGCGTTTTTATCGGCGACCATGTTTGGGTCGGGCAGTCCGCCATGATCTTAAAAGGAACCAGGATCCAGGCGGGCAGCATTTTGGGCGCGATGGGCGTGGCGGCAGGGAAAGAAATCCCGGCCAATACGTCGTGGGGCGGAAATCCTGCCAAGCTGCTAAAAGAGAATATTTTCTGGGATGGAGCTTGCGTCCATGCGTGGAAAGAAGAAAATACGGAAAAAAACCAGGTGTATAAGGACGATCGGCATATATACCGGGGCAGGCCGGAAGGAAACGTGGATTTTGGAAAAATGGACGAGCGGCTGAACAGCCTTCGGACGGCGGCGGAAAAATTAGATTATTTCTTGGAATTGGGCAAGTAGCAGGAGCAAAGGAAAAATGGAAAAATATTTCTTTACATTTATTGTTTTTCATGACAAGACGGAAAAACTGGATGCGACGCTGGAGAGCATCTGCCAGGGGCTGAAGCGGAAGGCCATTCCGGCGCAGATCGTCCTCGTGGACGAAGCGGGCGGCGCGCGTGAGGCGGCGCGGCGCGCCGGGCAGGAAGGCGTCCGGACGGATTATCTGGAAGTCACGGAGGAAAACCGGGATAGGATCTTGGAGCAGGCGCTTGGCATGGCTGTCGGGGAATACGTCAACATCACGAAATCCGGCGTTTTGTATGAGGGGGACTATCTTTCCAGGATTTATCGGTATGCGGAAAAGAAAAAAGAAGGCAAGATCCTCGTGCCTGCGGTATCCGGGAAAAATTCCGCCGTCATGAAGGAAGTCTACGCGTTCCGCAAGGAATGGAAGAAATCCGGCGGGAAGACGGACTTAGATCGCAATTACCATATCGTGCATTGCAATTATTTTACGTATTTCATCCGGCGGGAGTCGTTCTCGGATCGGAACTGCGCGGATCCGTCCTGGACGTTGTCCGTTTTGAAGAAGATCTTCTATACCGTGACGGCGGATCCGAAGCTTGGGCTTGTGAAGGACGCCAAGCTCCGGATCGCGGCGCGGGACGAGGCGACGGCGCCCTGGGAGGCGATGCTGGGGGGTGGCTGCCTGGAGCTTTGCCGCTCGCTCATAGGGCCGCTGCTGGCGTTCTGCAGGGAAGAAAGCCCTGCCTGCGTGAAAAATGCGAAATATAACCTGATGTATTACTGCAGCCGCGTCATCAACAATTATGCGCCGGGAGAGGATCCTGATGAGGCGCGCGAGATCCAGGAGGCCATAGAGGCTGCGGCGGAATATATCAAAGACGACGAGGTTCTGCTGTTCAACCAGTATTTGAGCAGGGAATATAAGTATTTCCTGGAAAAGAAGCTCCGATGGGAAAACCGGGAGAACCCGGAAGTCGAGGCGCGCCGGAAGGACATCCTGGACGGCGCCCGCCTCGATACTGTGTACCAGTTTATCCGGATCGAGCCGGGGAAGCTCCAGATCGAATGCAGGGCCGCGATGTTTGGGCAGAAGGAGTTCAAGGTCTTTTTCGAAGTGAACGGCAGGCGCGTGGAAGGGAAGCTGAATGAGCGGGAGGATCTGACGGAGTGGTTCGGGGAGGTTTTCTGCACGAAGCGGTACGCGTCGTGCAGCATCCCATTAGAAGGCGCGGAAGAGCTGCGCATCCAGGTCGTCTGCGCGGCGGGCGGGGAGGAAATCCGCCAAAAGGCGTACCGCTTTGGGAAATTCACGCCCCTTGTCAACGGCATGGATATGTTTTACCAGAAACACGGCTGGCTGATCTTTTTTGACGCGGAGGCGGGCGAGCTGGTTGCCGCCCCGGCGGGGAAAGGCAGGGCGATGAAGCTGCGCTGCCGCAGGCTGCTCTCGCTTTTGAAGACGGAGAACGCGTCCCGCAAGGCGATCCTGGCCAGGGCGGCGTACGGGGTTCTGGCGCATTTTAAGAAAAAAGAGATCTGGCTGTTTTTGGACAGGCCGAACCGCGGGGATGATAACGGGGAAGTCTTTTTCCGCTATGTCTGCGGGCAGGATTTGCCGAACGTCAAGCCGTATTTTATCATAGCGAAGGATGCGCCGGATTATCAGCGGATGCAGGAGTACGGGGAGGTTGTCCCGCTGTATTCCTGGAAGCACAAGTTCCTGTTCCTTTTGAGCGATTATACGGCGTCTTCCCAGGCGAATAAGCCGGTCGTGAACCCGTTCGGGGCGGCTGGCAATTATTACAGGGATATTATTTTTGAAAAGAGGCTCGTGTTTTTGCAGCATGGCGTGACGAAGGACGACCAGTCGGCCTGGCTCAACCGTTACAGCCGCAACCTTTACGGGTTTGTAGTGAACACGCTGCCGGAATATGACTCGATCTTGGATTACGGCTATTATTATACGCCGAAGGAAGTATGGCTTACCATGATGCCGCGTTACGACGCGCTCGTGCATGATGAGAAGCGGTACGTCACGATCATGCCGACCTGGCGCAAGACGCTGAGCGCGGGGACGGACGCCTCGGGCGTCTGGCTTGTCGGGGATGATTTCGTGGAAAGCGATTATTTCAAGTTTTACGATCGGCTGCTTAATCATGAGAAATTGCTGGCGGCCGCGAAAAAATACGGTTATACGGTCTGCTTCATGCCGCATCCGAACATCGAGCCTGCCATCGGACTGTTCCACCGCCATCCGGACGTGGTATTCTGGGACAGCACGAAGGCGTACCGGGAGGTGTTTGCGGAATCGGATCTGCTGGTGACGGATTATTCATCGGTCGTGTTTGACTTCGCCTACCTGCGCAAGCCGATCGTCTACTGCCAGTTTGACCGGGAAGAGTTCTTCTCCGGCGGGCATTCTTATGTGGAGGGATATTTCAATTATCAGGAGGACGGCTTCGGGGAAGTGGAGGAAGACCTCGAAGGGCTTGTGGCGCGGGTGATCGAATATATGGAAGGCGGCTGCAGGCTCAAGGAGAAATACGCGAGGCGGATCGAGGAGACGTTCGCGTACAACGACAGGGGGAGCTGCAGGCGCGTCCTGGATAAGATGCTGGGGAAGACGATCAGCGAAGAAAGGGAAAGGCGGTAAATACCAATGGATTTTATTTCAGTCTCATTTATGATGTTTGTGGCGGTGCTGGCCATCCTCTATTTCCTTGTGCCCGGGAAATGCAAGTGGGTGGTCCTGCTGCTGGGCAGCTACGCGTTTTACGTATGTTCGAGCGCGAAGGCGCTGGTGTTCCTGGTGACGACGACGTTCGTGACGTTTGTGACGGGGCTGGCTCTGGGGCGAGAGAACAGCAAGCTGTCCCAGACGCTGAAGGAGCGGAAGGAAGAGCTGTCCCGGGAAGAGAAGAAGGCCTTGAAAAGCAAGGCGGTGAAGGCGAAGCGGCGCGTCGTTGGCTGCGCCGTCCTGATCAACCTGGGGCTTTTGGTATTTTTGAAATATTATAATTTCATCGCGGAGAACATCAACGCCGTGGTCGCCCGCACGGGGATATCCGGGCGGCTTCCAGCCCTGGAGCTGCTGCTGCCGCTGGGCATTTCTTTCTATACGCTGCAGTCCATCGCCTACATTGTGGACATATACCGCGGGAAATACCAGCCCGACCGGAATTTCTTCAAATTTTCCCTGTTCATGACGTTTTTCCCGCAGATCGTCCAGGGGCCGATCGCGCGGTACGACCAGTTGGCGCGGCAGTTGTACGAGCCGCACAAATTTGACTATGACAGGGTGACGCAGGGCGTCCAGTTGGTCTTGTGGGGGCTGATGAAGAAGCTGATCCTTGCGGACCGCATCGCGGTCCTGGTGGACTGCGTCTTTAACGACCCGTCTTCCTATGAGGGATTTGTGCTGTTCGTCGCGGCGGCGGCGTACGGCCTCCAGGTTTACGCGGATTTCTCCAGCGGGATGGACATTGCGCGCGGCGTTTCGCAGGTTCTTGGCATTGACATGGTGCTGAACTTCGAGCGGCCGTATTTTTCGAGGTCCATCAGCGAGTTCTGGCGCAGGTGGCATATTTCCCTGGGGAACTGGATGCGCGATTACGTGTTCTATCCGCTTTCTTTATCGAAGGCGTTTTCGAACCTGGGGAAACGCACCCGGAAGGTCTTCGGCAGCTACATAGGGAAGAAGCTTCCCTCCTTCCTGTCGATGTTCATCGTGTTTTTGCTGGTGGGGATCTGGCACGGGTCGAGCTGGAAATATATCGGGTACGGCCTGTGGAATGGGATCATCATCGTGTCGAGCATCCTGCTTGAGCCGGTCTATGACAGCTCGCTGAAAAAATGCGGGATTGATTCGGAGAGCTTTGGATGGAAGTTCATTCAGATGTTCCGCACGTTCCTCTTGAGCAGCTTCGGGCGGTTTTTCCCGCGGGCGGCTTCCTGCATGGTGGCGCTCGACATGATCAAGCGGACGTTTACGGGGCTGAACCCGTGGGTGTTCTTTGACGGGTCGTTTTTAGAACTTGGGCTGTCGTATAAAGATTTTTATGTGATCTTCATCTTCGTGCTTGTGCTTTTGGTCGTGGGCATCCTGCAGGAGCGGGGCGTCCGCATCCGCGAGTCCATCGCGAGGCAGAACGTGTTCTTCCGCTGGGCGATCTACATTGGGGCTGTCCTCGTGTTGATGGTTTATGGGAACTACGGGGCAGGGTACTCGGCCGGGGAGTTTATTTACCAGCAGTTTTAGGAGGAAGGTATCATGACGATAAAACAGGGATTGAGGTTTCTATTATTCATCGTGGCTCTGGGGATCTCGGCGGGGGCGGTCGTAAGCGTGTTCGGGCTTCCGGCGGAAGGGAATGCGCTCGCCTGCACGAAGCGCTACCATTCTTTTTACGCGGAGCCGGAGGATACGATCGACTTCGTATTGCTTGGGACGAGCAGCGTCGACCGGGAATGGATCGCCCCGGAGGCATGGGATAAATACGGCATAACGGGGTATGCCCTGAATACGGACGTGCAGCCCCTGGTGCTTGCGACGGGTATTTTGGAAGAGGTGCGCAAGACGCAGGACATCAAGCTGGCGGTCGTGGACGTCCGCGGCATACGGTCGTCCACTGTGCGCCCGAAGGACAGCACGTTCCGGCGCGTGACGGACAACATGAAATATTCCAAGAACCGCTGGGATACCATAGCGCACGCCATCGATTACTATAAGGATTATTATCAGGATGAGGAGATGCGCGCGATCGAAGGGGAGGAAGAGGCGGACAAGATGCTGGACAGCCTGGACGAGGCGTCGCTGTACTTTCCGTTCCTGAAATACCATTCCCGCTGGTCGGAAGGGCTTACGCGGGACGATTTCATCACGCCGTACAATACGATGAAGGGCGTGTATAACGTTGAGAACATGGCGTTTACGGTGGAAGCGCAGGATCCGACCGAAGTGGTCGGGAATACGAAAGAGCTGAACGGTATGCAGACCAGGCTTTTGGACGAGATCATGGCGTACGGGAAGGATACGGGCCTTGAGATCCTCTTTATCGTGTCTCCGTCCAAGCTGAGCAAGGGCGAGCAGACGGAATTTAACGCCGCAGCGGAGTACTTGCAGGAGCATGGGGCGAATGTCATCAATTTTAATAAGGATGAGTATTATGCGGCGTTCGGGATGGATTTTTCCCAGGACTTATACAATGCGCACCATATGAACAGCAGGGGCGGCGTGAAGTTCACGCGGTACTTTGCGAAATATTTGAGCGAGACGTACCAGCTTGCGGACAAGCGCGGGCAGGAAGGCTACGAGAGCTGGGACGAGGCTTACGAAAAATTCGTGAAATTTTATAAGGAAGGCTGGGCCGCGCAGAAAAAAGAAGCGGAAGAAAAATAAGGAGCGGAGTAACCGTTCCGCCCAGGGCTTTGCACTTGCTGCAAAGTCCGTAACTGTGAAGCCGAAGGCTGAACTGTTACGGTCGGAAAAGGAAAAATCAGGACGAGAATTGCAATTTTTCGTAAGATATAGTAGAATACGGGTAACAGAGAAGAGAAGGCTGGAAAGTTGCGAATCCGGGATGGCGGGCGGCAGGGCGCCGCGTCGCCAGCGGGCGCATCGCCTGTGAAAAGGAAGGGAATGGGCGTCCGGCCTGCGGACAGGCGGCAGGCGGCTCGGGCGGGAAAAGAGGAAGACAAGTGAAGGCACTGATCGAGGAACATCAGCAGATCTTGAAAAAGATCCTATTAATGATTTACGACGCGGCCGCTGTCGTGGCGGCGAGCCTTTTGGCAATCTTTATCCGATTTGAGGGGAAATATGAAAATATCCCACATGATTATCTTGTAAAAAGCCAGCAGAATATCACGTTCATCATCGTGCTCACGCTGCTGATCTTTTACTTTTTCCATTTATATAGCAGCCTTTGGACTTTTGCGGGGGCGTCCGAGCTTGTGAATATCGTGGCGGCCTGCGTTTTGTCCGCGGGCGTGCAGATGGCGGTCATGATCTTCTTTGATATGAGGATGCCGCGGAGCTACTATATCTTGTATGGCGGCTGCCTGGTCGTGCTGGTGTTTGCCAGCCGTTACGCTTACCGGGCGATCCGGATGCTGATCAAGCCCCGGAATAACGGCGAGGGCTGTTCACGTGTGCTTGTCGTGGGCGCGGGCGCGGCAGGGAACGTGCTGGTAAAGGAGATCGGGACGAGCGTCCATATCCATAAGCGCGTGGTCTGCATTGTCGACGACGACAAGAGCAAGGAGGGAAGCTATCTGCATGGCGTCAAGGTGGCGGGGAAGCGCGCCGACATCCCGGAACTTGTCAGGAAATACAGGGTCGATGAGATCATCCTCGCGATGCCGTCCGCTCCGGCCAAAGAAGTGAAAGAAGTGCTGGATATCTGCAAGGAGACCGGGTGCGAGCTGAAGCGGCTGCCGGGCGTTTATCAGTTGGTGAACGGAGAAGTGAGTGTCAGCAAGCTGAAGGACGTCGACGTCAACGACCTTCTGGGACGCGACCCGGTCAAGGTGGATCTGTCGGAGATCTTAAATTATGTCGCGGGAAAAGTCATTCTGGTGACAGGGGGCGGAGGCTCGATTGGGAGCGAAATCTGCCGACAAGTGGCCGAGCATCGGCCAAAGTGCCTGGTGCTTGTGGATATTTATGAGAATACGACATATGATGTCCAGAATGAGCTGAGGAACAAGTACCCGGACCTGAACCTGGTGACGCTGATCGCATCCGTCCGCAACACGAAGCGGATGGATCAGATCTTTGAGATCTATCGGCCGCAGATCGTGTTCCACGCGGCCGCGCATAAGCATGTGCCGCTGATGGAGG
This sequence comes from uncultured Lachnospiraceae bacterium, assembly GCA_947626795.1. Lineage (GTDB taxonomy): Bacteria > Bacillota > Clostridia > Lachnospirales > Lachnospiraceae > Petralouisia. Next base: position 28,426 of record CANQTH010000015.1, on the reverse strand, counting down.
ACAGCCCGAACGAGGCGGTGAAGAACAATGTCTTAGGCACCTGGAAAGTCGTCCAGGCGGCGGACAAGTGGAAGGTGCGGCGTTTTGTCATGATCTCGACGGATAAGGCGGTCAATCCCACGAACATCATGGGGGCGACCAAGCGTATCTGCGAAATGCTGATCCAGACGTACAACCGCCGTTCCAAGACGGAATTTGTGGCGGTGCGGTTCGGCAACGTGCTGGGGAGCAACGGGAGCGTGATCCCGCTCTTTAAGAAGCAGATCGCGCAGGGCGGCCCGGTGACGGTAACGCATCCGGACATCATCCGCTATTTCATGACGATCCCGGAGGCGGTATCCCTGGTGCTGCAGGCGGGCGCATATGCGAAGGGCGGGGAGATCTTCGTCCTTGACATGGGAGATCCGGTCAAGATCGTGGATCTGGCGAGAAACCTGATCCTTTTGTCCGGGCATAAGCCGGACGAGGACATCCCGATCATTTTTACCGGGTTGCGGCCGGGCGAGAAGCTTTATGAGGAAATGCTCATGAAGGAAGAGGGGATGCAGGACACGGAAAATAAGCTGATCCACATCGGCAAGCCGATTAAAATGGACGAGGAGAAGTTCCTGTCCCAGCTCGCGCATTTAAAGGAATATGTCGAGCAGGAGCCGGACGATATCCGCAAGTGGGTGCAGGAGATCGTCACGACGTATCATTACAAGGCGGAGTGACGGCGGGCTGAGTAAGTAAGATGCAATCATTGCAAAGCGGAGCGACAGCGGGTTGGAGGACGCGGTCATTGCGAAACGGCGGCGGGAACGGAAGCCGACAGGATTTGCTTTCAGCGCGGGAACGCGCCGCATAGGGCAGTGTTATAATATCTAAGATACAAGAAAGAAGGAAGGAAAATGAAAGAGCATATTTTTCTTGCTTCGCCCCATATGAGCGAAGAAGGGTACGAAAAGGACTACATCAAAGAGGCGTTTGACACCAACTGGATCGCGCCGCTTGGGAAGAATGTGACGGAATTTGAAAAAGAGATGGCCGAAAAGCTGGGGGCAAAAGCGACGGTCGCTCTTTCGGCGGGAACGGCCGCGATCCATATGGCGCTGAAGGCAGCCGGGGTAAAGCAGGGGGACATTGTGTTCTGCCAGTCGCTGACATTTTCGGCGTCTGCCAATCCGGTCGCTTATGAAAAGGCGGTCCCGGTCTTTATTGACAGCGAGAAGGATACCTGGAATATGGATCCCAAGGCGTTGGAGCTTGCGTTTGAAAAGTATGAAAAAATGGGAAAGAAGCCTGCGGCTGTCGTCGCGGTGCATCTGTATGGGATCTGCGCGAAAATAGACGAGATCGCAAAAATCTGCAGGCAGCACGGCGTGCCGCTTGTGGAGGACGCGGCGGAGAGCTTGGGGACGAATTTCCGAGGGCAATGCACGGGGACGTTCGGGGATTTTGGGATTATCAGCTTTAACGGGAACAAGATCATTACGACGTCTGGCGGCGGGATGATGCTGGCTAACGGCGCGGACGCCAAAGAGGTGGCGGCGAAGGTCCTGAAATGGGCGACGCAGGCGCGGGAGCCCGCGCGTTGGTATCAGCATACGGAAATCGGATACAATTACCGCATGAGCAATATCGTCGCGGGCATTGGGCGCGGGCAGTTGAAGGTCCTGGATGAGCGCGTAGAAAAGAAACGGTTCATTTTTGAGTATTATAAGAAGAAACTTGGGGATCTGTCGGGGGTTCATTTCCTGGATGAGCAGGAAGGGGCGAGGAACAACTGCTGGCTCACAGTCATCCAGTTGGAAAAAGGATGCAAGGCGACGCCGCTTGCGATCATGGAGGCGCTGGAGCAGGACGACATCGAGAGCCGCCCGGTCTGGAAGCCGATGCATTTGCAGCCGATCTTTGCGGACTGTGATTTCGTGTCCCTGACGGGGGGCTTAAAGGTCGTAGATGAAGAAACCGGAGCGGACAACAGCGTTTCAGGGCAGCTTTTTGAGCATGGGGTCTGCCTGCCGAGCGACACGAAGATGACGGAAGAGGATCTGGATCGGGTCTGCGCGGTGATACGGGGGCTGTGGGAGTGATCCATAGGAATATAGAAGAATGATAAAGAGAGGCGCCGAATGTATAAAAAATATGTGAAACGCTGGATTGATTTTTTCGTGTCCCTCGTGGCGATCATTTTATTAAGCCCGGTATTTTTAATCTTGGCGGTTTTGGTCAGAATCAAGCTGGGCAGCCCGGTCATCTTCAGGCAAGAACGTCCCGGGAAGGACGAAAAGATATTTTGTATGTACAAATTTCGGACAATGACGGATGAGCGGGATGCGGATGGAAACCTGCTTCCGGACGAGAAACGGTTGCCGGCGTTTGGGAAATGCCTGCGCAGCACCAGCTTGGATGAGCTGCCGGAGTTGTGGAATATTTTGAAAGGCGACATGAGCATCGTGGGGCCGCGGCCGCTCCTCGTACAGTATCTGCCTTTATATAACGAGCGGCAGCGAAGGCGCCATGAGGCGCGTCCCGGGATTACAGGGCTGGCGCAAGTGCATGGACGGAACAGCATTTCGTGGGCAGAAAAATTTGAGTGGGACGTGAAGTATGTGGAGCATATGACCTTTTGGGGAGATTTGAGGATTTTGGCGGATACGGTTCGCGTAGTGCTGAAGAAGGAAGGGATCAGCAGCGATACGTCAATGACGATGGAAGAGTTCCGGGGGAATGGGTGATACATAGAATTTTAGTCAGGTATATTAGGATGACATTAAAATATATTTGCGGCGATTTGAAAATATATAGAATAATTTGAGTATCAGATAATCACCATGAAATATATGGAAGAGGAGAAAGGGATGCGCATTATTTTTACAGGTGTCGGAAGAAGGATCGAATTGCTTCAGGCTTTTCGCGACGCGGCATTGGTCTTAAAGAAAGAATTGAAGATTTACGGTACAGATATGGACGGAACAGCTCCAGCATTGACATATTGTGATCATGCATATAAAGTTGTGTCGATGAAGGAAGATGGGTATATTCCAAATTTGTTGGAGATATGTAAGAAAGAGAGAATAGATCTTCTTATTCCGACAATTGATACGGATTTGCTGATACTTAGTGAGAATAAAGAGAAATTTGAGGATATTGGCACGAAAGTTCTGATAAGTGATCCGGATAGGATAAGAATTTGCCGTGATAAAAATAAAACCAGTAAGTTTTTTGTGGAATGCGGGTTGAAGGCACCTATGCCTGTAGATGACTGGAGAAAGTATGAAGGCGGATACCCGGCCTTTATTAAGCCAAAGGATGGAAGCTCCAGTATAAATGCTTTTAAAGTTGAGAGTATAGATGAATTAAAAGTTTATGCGGATCAAATTGATGATTATATTGTGCAACCGTTTATAGCAGGTCATGAATACACCATTGATGTTTTTTGCGATTGGAGTGGAAATCCCATCAGCATAGTGCCTCGGGAGCGTTTGCAGATTCGGAGTGGAGAAGTGCTTAAAACGCGAATTTGCATGGATATGAAAATGATTGAAGCTGGCAGGGAATTGTGTAGAATATTTAAACCCTGTGGTCCTATGACGGTTCAGCTTATTAGAGATGATGCCGGAGTGGACTGGTTTATAGAAATTAATCCTCGTTACGGCGGTGGTGTGCCTCTTTCCATGAAAGCTGGCGCGAGAAGCGCGGAAGATGTCCTAAAGATGTTGGATTGTGAAAGAATCAACAGAAAAGTAATTGCAGATGGAGCTATTTATAGCCGATTTGATCAATCCGTATGCATCACAGAAGGTATAGGTCAGATTAAAGGTGTTATTTTTGATTTGGATGATACGCTATACTCTGAGAAGGAGTACATAAAATCTGGTTTTAAAGCTGTGAGCGATTATTTAGGTGGTGGGTATGAGGAGGTATTATGGGGATTTTTTAAAGAGGGGAAACTTGCTATAGACGAATTGCTAAATGAATTGGGCAGACCAGAAGAAAAGAATGAGGTATTGAATATTTATCGTAATCAAATGCCTGATATTCATCTTTATTCTGGGGTAAGCGAGATGATTGAAGCTTTGCGATCAAAGAATATTAAGGTTGGAATTATTACGGATGGGAGGCCGGAAGGACAAAGAAAAAAGTTAGAATCATTAGGGCTTTTAAATATTGTGAAAGATGTGATTATAACAGATGAGCTTGGCGGCGTCCAATTTCGTAAACCGTGTGATATTGCGTTTAGGATAATGCTTACACGTTGGAGGTTTAATGCAGAGGACGTTGTATATATTGGTGATAATATGAACAAGGATTTTCAAGCACCACAACAGCTTGGGATGAAAAGTATATTAGTTGAGAATGAGGATGGATTATACAGCGATTGTTGTCAAAGTAAAAATATGTTAAGAATATGTTCCATAAATGAAGTGGTAAAATATATTAAGGGGGGGGCGCAGAGTAAGTAGCGCGTCCGATTCAGACAAGAAGCGGGATGCAGCATTCCTGATAGAATGGATTGTTGGGGGTGCGGCATGAAAGATCTATATTTGATCGGTGCGGGAGGTTTTGGAAGGGAAATCGCCTGGCTGGCAGAACGGATTAATGATAAAGAAAAAATATGGAATATAAAGGGATTTATCGATGATAATGAAGAAATTTGGGGAAGGATGGCAGGCGGATACCCAATACTTGGCGGTTGCGACTACTTAAAAATGCAAAAAGAAGCATACGCAGTATGCACCATCGGAGCAGCTCATGTGCGGAAAAAAATTATTGAAAAGCTGCAAGATAGCAATGTGAAATTTGCAACGCTGATCGATCCCGCCGTACGGATGTCGAAGAGAGTGCGGATTGGAGAAGGATGTATTGTATGCGCAGGGACAATTGCTACAGTTGATGTTGAGATTGGGAATTACGTTATTATTAATTTGGATTGCACAATTGGACATGATGCCGTTATTTCTGATTTTGTTACCATTTACCCAAGCGTGAATGTGTCAGGGAATGTTAAAGTGGGAGAATGTACAGAATTAGGGACTGGCGCGCAGATCATCCAAGGGAAAAATATTGGAAAGGATGTTATCCTGGGGGCAGGGGCGGTCGTTGTGGAAGATGTGCCAGACGGACGAACTGCCGTTGGGATGCCAGCAAGAGCAATCAAATAGGCAGAAAAGTTTACCAGAACAGACAGGAAGGGAGGAAAAAGATGGGATTTTGCCCTTTGCCGATCGGAGTAGATGATTTTGAGACAATATTCCGGAAAAATTATTATTATGTGGATAAGACGCTTTTGATCAAGGAATTGCTGGATAAAAAAGGGCAGGTCAACTTAATCGCCCGTCCCCGGCGTTTTGGGAAAACGCTGAATTTGAGTATGCTGAAATATTATTTTGAGGATACGGGGGACGAGGCTCAAAATAAAAGGAATGCAGGCCTGTTTTCCGGTCTTGCGATTGCACGGGCGGGAAGAAGCTATGCGGATGAGATGAATCGGTATCCGGTCATTATGCTGACGTTAAAATCTGCAAAGCAGATGAAGTATGAGGATGCGGCGGCCTGCCTTGCAGAGGCTATCGCGGGAGAATACGCGAGGCACGCGCAAGCTGTCGCCGGGAAGCTGGACAGCGCGGATCTGGAGAAATATATGCGTATCCGCAGGCGGCAAGGCGGGAACGCGGATCATCTGACCAGCTTGGCGTTTTTGTCGGAGTGTCTTTATAAAGCATATGGGAAGAAATGCATCATATTGCTCGACGAATATGACGTGCCGCTAGAGAATGCATATTTTGCGGGATTTTATGAGGAGATGGCGGCATTTGTCCGGTCGCTTTTTGAATCAGCGTTAAAGACGAATGTCTATTTGGAGTTTGCGGTAATTACGGGCTGTTTGCGCATTTCGCGGGAATCTATTTTTACCGGGCTGAATAATTTGAAAAGCTGCACGATTTTAAGCGAAAACTATAGCAGGCATTTTGGATTTACGGAAGAGGAGGTTCTGGAACTGCTGCAGTATTATGGGCAGATGGAACAGAGCGAGCGGATCAAGGAGTGGTACGACGGGTATCAGTTTGGCAGCGTTGAGATTTATAATCCATGGAGCATTTTGAATTATATAGATGAGCTGGCGGCCAATACCGAGGCATTTCCGCGCCCCTATTGGGCAAACACGAGTTCCAACGATATTGTGCGAAGCTTGGTGGAGCGCATGGACGATGGGGACGGGTCGGTGCAGGTCCAGTTGGAGCAGTTGATGAACGGCGGGACGCTTGAAAAGCAGGTTCATGAGGATATCACATATGACAACATTTATGATTCAGAGGACAACCTTTGGAATTTTTTGTTTTTTACGGGATATTTAAGGAAGATTTCTTCCCGCATGGAGGGCGAGGGGCAGTATGTCACGATGGCAATCCCCAATATGGAAGTTTCTTATATTTATAAAAATACCATCCATGCCTGGTTTGAGAAAAAGCAGAAAGAATTTGATCTATCGCAGCTGTTTGCTGCGATGGAAAATGGAGACGCAGAAAAGATGGGGGAAGAGATTTCCTATTTCTTAGAAAAGACCATCAGTTATTTTGATTATGGAGAAAGTTATTATCACGGCTTTTTGGCAGGCTTGCTGCAGCGAGGAGGCAGATACCGGGTGCTGTCGAATCGGGAGGCTGGATTGGGGCGCGCGGATCTCATTTTGCGGACACCGCGTATCCGAGGAGGCCGCGCCATTATATTGGAACTCAAGGCGGTGAAGAGCTTCCGCGAAATGGAGACGGGCTGTGAGGCGGCATTGGATCAGATTGCGGAAAAACAATATCGGCGGGAATTGGAAGAAGAGGGGTATGAAGATATTTTGGCTTACGGCCTTTGCTTCTACCGGAAAGAATGCCTGGCGATAAGGCAGATCGGATAAAGCCGGGGCTGTTCCTGGCGGGCCATTTTTAAGAAGGACGTTCTGGGAAGGCGCAAATAGGCAGAGAAGTTTGTCGAAATTTGTTTTAAAGAGAAAAAAGTCTGTAATATCTTGGAAAATAAATGGTTATATTATTGACATAAGGCGCAAAATTTGATATTATAAAAGAGGCTTAAGAAGAGGGCAGAGAACCAAACGAGGTTTGGTTATATGATTTAGCTTGAGGGGACTATTAAAAATAAAACAAATTCCAGTTGATAGGAGTGTTATACGAGTTCTTATCGACTGGAATTTTGTGTTAGGAGAAAATTACTGGGATGGCGCAGGCGTCGATCCGGAAGGAATGTAGGATACGGCGGGGATAAAGGCAAATGCGCGCAATCCGGAAGAGGAGGAAGCGATCATGCCAAATACGGGAAAATTCGCGGGGATAAAGCAAAAAACGGATGGGTTCAGCAAGGAGAAATTACAAAAGATCTTATTGGAAATCGTGGAGATGCTCTCGGAGGAGCAATATGCGGCGTTTGAAAACTTGCTGGAAGCGCAGGATGATGGGAAGGGAAATGAGACGGTCCAAGCGGAAGCCAGAATGTCCAGGGAATATACAGAGGAAAAAATGAAGCTGCTTGAGGGCTATATGGCGGAGATTGACGAGGGGGATCTGTGGCTGGATACAGAAGAATATGAGGATTACTCGTCGGGGTATTGGGACAGCGACTGGATCATAGAATATTATGACAACCAGGGAATCGGAGAGAAGATTGCTGAGATCATCCGGTTTGCGAACGATTGTGTGAACGATCGGAAGTATGTGGAAGCAAATGCTTTGTATGAGTGGCTGTGGGAAATGGACGTGAGCGTAGACAGCGAATATGGAGATGAATACGACACGGTCGGGCTGGAAGTATTGGCGGAAAATGAGATCATACGAACAGATATGGAAAAACTGGCTTTGCTGACATTGTATGCGGCTTATCAAACGCAGGATCCGGATCAGCGGGCGGAAGGAATCTATCGGTATTTTTCTTTTAGCGTGTTTCGGCGCTTGCGTATCGAGGATATGTTTCGCGTGGGAAGGGAAGAATTAGAGGAAAAAGAGCAGTTTTGGAAGGATTGGATCGCATTATTGAAAGCCAAGTCTGGGGAGATGGAGGCAAGGCTGCTGAAAGAGGCGGTTTTATGGCAGGGCGGCACAAAAGAGTTGATAGAAATGGCGGATGAGGATTGCGCCGTGCATCCGTCTTTGTATTTATTTGCTATGGAAGAGCTGCTGAAAAGGCACGACTATGCGCAGGTTGAAAAACTAGGCGCGCGTGCGCTTGAGAACCTGGAGGAGGGCCTGATCATCCGAAGCAAGATAGCGTTGCGGGCGGCATATGCCTCCTCCTGCCTTTCTCATATGGATAATGTCATGCGGTTTTGCTGGGAAGGCTTCTGCTCGGATCCTTCGGAGCGGAATTTCCTTCGGCTGTTTGGGTCGGAAGAGATGGCGAAGCAGTATGGGATGCAAGGGCATGATGTTTTGCGCGCCAGGAAAAAAAGAAATTTCGGAGGAGACGAAAGGAATCTGGAACTACGCCAAAGCACGGTCGGGGATACGCAGCGCTTGACCTTGAGCTTTTATTTTGGAGAGTTTGCAAAAGTCCAGAAAGCGTCAAAGAACCCAAGCGGCTCCTTGGGCTGGAGCGGGAATTTTATTTGGTATGGAATCCGGCTGTTTTTGCTGTATTTATATGAAAACCCGTTGCCTTCCCAAGCGGCGGCAGACATTGCGGGCGACATTGAGTTTCAGGAAGAAAAAGGTTCGGAGTATGCGCTGGCGTTTGAGACGGAGATTCAGGGAGAAAGCGATAAGAACCATACAAGCTTGTTTTGGAGCTATTTCCAGCGATGGAAACGTTTTTTCCCAATGACGCGGGAAGAACGGGAAAACTATCTTTCCTGGGCAGAGAAGATTGTATACGACAGGGCAGACGCAATCGTAGGGGGACAACACAGAAGGCATTATGGCAAGGCTGCAGCAATGCTTTCGATGGTCGCGGAAATCAAAGAGAGCATGGGAAACTTAGGAGCGAAGCAGGAGGTTTTCCAGGCGTATAAAAAGAAATTTCCGCGGCATTCTGCGTTTCAGTCAGAAATGAAGAGTTATTTTGGAATGTGGAAGTGAGAAAACGCGATGGGCTGATGGCAGCGTTCAGTACAAGACTCGTTTGCGAGTCTTGCATCTCTGTTTTTCTGTAAAAGGCACGAATGGGCATGAAACCCGTTTGGGCTTTTTTTTCGTTTCGGGGTTTTCATATCTTTTTTGAATTCGATTTTTGAATGTATATTTATTCTGAATTTCGTATGTTTATGCATGAGTTATGCAGGAAAATCCTGGATTTTTTAAAAGAGGAATTTGTGCAAAATGCCAGGGGAACGGGTGTTTGGAAGAGAATCCGAAAAAGTACACTTTTTCGGATTGGGCCGCAAGGGGGAGGGGCCTCTTGCATGGCCGGGAGGTTTGCATGACAGGTAAGGTATTGATGTGTTCCACGGTTTCCTCTACGATGTGAGTATGCCGTAAAGATGTGACTTTATATATGGATAGCATTGGTGGTCAACGGAAAGCGTTGAAACCATATGCTGGTATTTATCAAAAGGGCGTAGTCAATGATTGAATCAAGAAAATTGAAAATAGCGACTGAAGAAGAAACGAGAAAAGAAGTGAGAAAAGTCCAACTGTGTTTGTTGACCAAGCTTGATGAAGTTTGCAGAAAAAATGGGCTGATGTATTATCTGGCGTTTGGAACGTGTCTAGGAGCATTACGTCATAAAGGCTTTATTCCATGGGATGATGATATTGACGTACTTATGCCATATGCTGACAGCAGAAAACTTATAGAATTACAGAAGCAGTTTGGCGAAAAAATTTTTGTGCAATGCAAGGAGACCGATCCCGATTTTAGATCTATAGCCATGCGCCTGCGAAATGAAGATACTACTTGCATTGAAGCTGATGAAGCTGACTTAAAAACACATAAGGGAATTTACATTGATATTTATCCATATTATGAATGTCCTAACAATAAGATAATACGTACGATTAATATTTTAAAATCAAATTTCCTGAAGATCTTGGTAAACAATCGCCCTCCGATGAATCATGGAGAAATAGCGAAAAAAATATCAAAATGTATATTGGCTTTGTATTCGGGGGAACGGCGTCTAAAAAAAATAGCCAAGTTGGAAAAACAGATTGCCTCGGTAAAAGGGACAGAGATTCTTGATTATTATGGGCAAGATATCACTCTTTTTACGGCGATCTCATATCCGAAGGAATGGTTCGGAAAACCACAAAAGTTGGAATTTGAAGGAAGGTTTTTTAACGGTGCAACAGAACCAGAAAAATATATGAGAAAACGATATGGAGAATATATGAAATTCCCCCCGCCGGAAGATCGGGTGGTTCATCATACATATGTTAAAATAGATCCGTTCAAGAGTTATATCGAATATGAAAGGTAAAAACAAAATGGCAAATATAGGATTGCTAATTGCAGGCGGTGCGGGGAATCGTATGCATCAAGATATCCCCAAGCAATTTATTACAGTAAATGAACGGCCGGTCATTGTATATACGCTAGAGGCTTTCGAAAAGCATCCCGAGATTGATGCCATAGCGGTTGTCTGCATTGCCGGATGGGAAAATGTGCTTTGGGCGTATGCAAAACAGTTTAATATTACAAAGCTTAAGTATGTTGTGCCCGGCGGGGAAAATGGTCATGAATCTATACGTAATGGCGTATTTGAACTCGAGAAGCACTATGCTGCTACAGATTTCGTTCTTGTGCATGACGCGATAAGACCAATGGTAAGTTCGGCCGTTATTTCTGATAATATACGCGTCGCCCGTGAATATGGTAACGCGATTACTGTTATTCCATGTGCAGAAGCAATGATTCAGACAGAAGATGGATTGGTATCCGTGGGTTCTTATCCTCGTGATAAATTAAAAAGGACGCAGACACCACAAGCATTTAAAATTGGAGATATTTGTGAACTCCATAGGAAAGCTCTTAAAGCGGGCATTACAAATTCGGTAGCATCCGTTACACTTAAGATTGAGATGGGGGAGCAAGTGTATTTCAGTACGGGATCCGAAAAAAATATAAAACTTACGACTGTGGAAGATATAGATATTTTTAAGGCTTTATTAGATGCAAAAAGATCAGATTGGTTGAAGGGATAGTAATAGTTATATAAAATGCAAAAAAGACACAATGATAAAAAACGGATACTTTTTTTAGCAAGACAGTATGCTCCAATTCCCAAGGTTTGTGAAATATGCGTAAAACGTGTCAGAAAATCGCTATACGAAAAAGGGATAGAAAGCGATGTTTTGCAATTCACCGGAACTGAGGGGATAATCGAAAAAACAAAGTATGGAAATGTTTATTCTATAGGCGCTGGGACAGGGCTATTGGATACTACTGCAAAAAACAAATTGAGGCTGTTTTTAAAGCGGGCCGCCGTAGCGCATAGATTTCCATTTTATTATGGGTATCAACTGAATAATAAATATAGGGAAAAAATTTCCGAATTAAATGCTTCAATTCAATATGATGCCATAATTGGAGTTTCCCTTCCGGTAGATACTGCTTATGCGGGAATAGGTTTTAAAAGATATATTTTTTATGAGTTGGATGCTATTACAAATACGCCACAGAATACAGGTAGAATCAAATCGTTGTATAGAAAAAGAATTGAAAAAATAGAAAAGGAAGTATTTGATAACTCATCGTTGATCATACATATGGAATTTAACAGATCATATTTTCAAAACAGAAAATATGCATCCTACAGAAATAAGTCCGTTTTTGCGGATATTCCAAACCTTACAGAGTTTCCCCGCAAAAACTTTGACAGAGGAAGCAATAAATTTTTGTTTGCGTATTTTGGCACTCTCATAAGGGATATACGAAGTCCGGAATATTTGATACGGTTGATAGCAGCAACATATAGTGAGACAAATGGGCGTTATATGTTTTATTCAAGGGGAAATTGCGAAGATATTTTACGAGAATCTGCTTTAAGATATCCAGAAGTAATTTATCAAATGGGATATATATCTTCTGATGAAGTAGTGGAAATTCAAAATAAAGCTGATTTTTTGCTTAGCATAGGAAATAAACTTACAGGTGATGACAGATCCTTACCTTCAAAAATATTAGAGTATATTGCAATTGGCAAGCCTATTATTCATATTCATGGCGGTGATAATGATAGTGCCGTTGAATATTTAGAGAAATATGGATTAGCATGCATTATAAATCCCGAGGATGATTTTAATATTAATGTTAAAAAATATCTCGATTTTATATGCGTTAATGCTGGAAAGACGGTCTCTTATAAGGCAGCAAAAGAAATGTTCCCTAAAAACACTCCAGAATACACGGCAGATATTATATATAATTTTATTCAAAAAACAGAAGAACCGTTTGATGATAATAATAGATCCCTGCGAAGTGAGATTGATAAATGAAAAAGAAAATATTAATGCTCCATCATGTTTCAGAGCAAGGTGGAGGAACAAAGAGTCTCATTGATATAGCCGTAATGCTGAAGGATGAGTTTGAAGTATTAATTTGTCTTCCTTCTGGAAGCGATATCACAATAGAGTATGCTGCACAATATGGAATCTCGTGCCATGAGATGACTGTTCCGATTCCGGTGTTAGGCGTGTTCTCGGGAGGACCGAGTTTATTTAGCAAAAACTTTATAACGGGTATTATGCGATATAAATATATTGATGCGGTTGTTGAAGAGTTAATGCAATCGAATCCAGATATTGTAATTTTCAACAGTTTGGTAACATCTATTATTGCGAGGCGGATACCTAGGTCAGTCAAAACAATATGCTTTATTAGGGAAACCATTATCCGAACGCCCATTATGAAAGTGATAAAAAACACATTAGAAAATTATATCGATGGAGTAGCATATATTGCAGAACACGAAAAATACGTTTTGGATATAAAAAGGCCGAAACAGATAATTATACCAGATATTCTTGAACCATCATCCATTATAAAAACGCCTAAACATATCGCAAGAGAACAACTAAAGTTGAGTAATGAAAAATATTATGTTTTATATATGGGTGGCACAGTGCCAATTAAGGGGTTTGATACGGTTTTGAGCAGCATACAGTATTTGGATAAAGATGCTTGCGTAATAGTGTCTGGAAATATAAACATCAGATTATTTACGGTTAAAAACATCCTTCTGCATATTTATAATATTAATTATGTGAGATATTTAATTCGAATTAAAATTTTATTAAAAAAGCATAAAGGCGATTCAAGAATATTATTGATGGGATATCAAAAAAACATATCACCTTTAATGTGTGCCAGTGATGTCGTTATATTTCCTTCATCAAAAGTTCATCAACCGCGGCCTTGCATTGAAGCCGGATTTTATGGGAAACCAGTTATTATATCTGATTTTGAGGCAACAAAAGAATATTTCATTGACGGATATAACGCATTAACATTTAAACCGAAGGACGGAAGGGATTTGGCAAGGAAAATTGTCGAATTGAAGAACGATAAAAAGTTAGCTTGGGATATTGGGCAGAACAATTTGAAAATGTCTCAGGAAAAACATGATTTTTTTGTATCTCAAGAAATGACAAGGGCTTTCATAAAATCCTTCACAGAAAACTGAACTTTTTAAGGAAGAGAACAAGTATGCGATTATATGATAATCCGCAGTGGATTGCAGATATAGATAAAACAATAGAAGTCATACCCGAACTGGATAAACTTGCCAATTCGTCAGTAATGATTACAGGGGCATCTGGCTTGATTTGTTCTTCGGTAGTAGATGTTTTGTTTCGATATAATGATACACACAAGGATAAGATTCAAATTCTTGCAGCAGGCCGGAGCCTCGAAAAAATGAAAGAACGCTTTCATGAGATGGTAAATCGAACAGATTTTCATTTCGTCAGCTATGATGCAGCAAAAACAGATAATCTAATAAATCTTCACGCTGACTATATCATTCATGGTGCAAGCAATGCATCTCCTGACAAGATAATAAGAGAGCCTGTTGAAACTATGTTTTCTAACTTTCTTGGAATGAAATTTCTTTTGGAATACGCAAAAGAAAATGCTGCCAAAAGAATATTATATATTAGTTCTAGCGAAGTCTATGGGGAGAAAAACGGCTCAGAACCATACAAAGAAAATCAGTATGGATATATAGATTTGTTACAGTCCAGGAATTCATATTCCGTAGGAAAAAGAGCATCTGAAACACTATGTGTGGCTTATGCTGAAGAGTATGATGTTGAGAGCGTGGTTGCAAGACCAGGGCATATCTATGGTCCGACTGCATCTATTTATGACAATAGGGTTTCTTCTGCCTGGGTGTATGCAGCTGTAAATGGTGAGAATATTGTTATGAAAAGTGACGGATCGCAAATTCGGAGCTATTGTTATTGCCTTGACTGTGCTTCGGCAATTCTAACGGTTCTTATAAAGGGGAAAAAATGTCATGCATACAATATCTCAAATCCTACTTCCGTAATTACTATTAAAGAAATGGCAGAAATATTAGCAAAAACGGCTGATGTTGAATTGGTAATGTGTTCACCAACTGAAGATGAACAGAACAGGTTTAACCCCATGAGCAATTCTTCTCTTGAAAGCACAAGTCTAAGAGAACTTGGGTGGCGAGGTTGCTTTGATGCAAAAACGGGATTTAAACATACAGTTAAAATCCTCAAAGATGTAGTTAAATAAAGATGGAAGAGCTAGGTGCAAGCATATTCGTTCTGGATTTATAGACATGAACAGAGTGTATTAGATAAGCTTATATATACAAACATGGATCAAATACATATTATAATCAGAATAAAATCTTAGAAGAAAGTTGATAGGTAAGATGAATCTCAGAATCCGTATTTCAACAGAGAATTTAATATATTTTTCTTTATTTCTGTTTCTTATATTATATTTTTTCCCAATCACCATCACCATGCCGGGAATTATTCGCAAACCGTTATTGATCGTTGGCTTGATGAGTTTTGTGGTAGCATTGCTTATTTCAAGAATGCAATATTTTGTTATATATATGCTGACCGTTGGAATGGGATTATTATATTATTTTGTATCGTGGAGTGTTATGTTAAGTTTTTCTTCGTATGTATTTCCAATGTTGGTAAGTCTTGAATTTTTGGTATGTACATGGATGATTTTGGATGGGAAACTGAACCTGCCAGATAAAATAGTTTGGTTATTCTTTATTGCGACCTTTGTGACGGCCTTAACAACAATTTGTGGATTGTTTAAATTTCCAATGGCGGTAAGGGTTTTGGGCCAGGCATCATCGGATGACAATTCTCCGATGCAGTTCATGTTTCGAAGATATAATATGGCAGGATGGGGACTGCTATTTGGTATGGGCTTTATGGAAGGGTCATTGATATATACATACAAAAAGCAAAAGAACATTTTTTTGCTTATAATTATTATATCCGACGGGATATGCGTTTTAATGTCACAACTGGTTTTTGCAGTAATATTATCAGGGATTGTATTCACTTTAGTGTTGATGAATGGATCGAATAGGAAGTTTGTTTTAAGAAGTATATTCCTTTTTTTGACCGCTTTAATTGCTTGGATAGAAAGAAGCGCAATTTTAACATTTTTTTACGAATTAGCAGTCAAGAGCAATTTGACCATGATACAATTAAGGATAAAAAATCTGATGGATTTACTGATTTGGGGAAATACGTCAGGAGATGCGGGAGCGAGATTTGAATTGTATATGAGAGGAATCCGGTCATTTCTTTTGCACCCTTTTGGCTTGTTTTTTACTAGACGTGAAGAAATTGAAAATCTTTTGGGATTCCATAGTGAATTTTTTGATCTTATTGGTTCAATGGGAATACTTGGAGTCACCAGTGCTATAATTTTAGTTCTAGCTTTTGTTTCTCGAACGAAAAAAATAGATGAACCATATAATCGGAGATTTATTATTTTCATGGCGGGAACTTTTGGGATAATGTTTTTAATAAATCCTGTTTTATATCATCCACATATAATATTAAGCACTCTTTTAATACCTGGGATTTTGGCAAAAAGCAATACCTAACTATTGATTAAGGAAGTGAAACAATGTCTATATTCAAAGATAAAACCCTAATGATAACCGGCGGAACAGGATCATTTGGCAATACTGTCCTTAAGCATTTTTTGACTTTTGATATTGGAGAAATACGCATTTTTAGTCGGGATGAAAAAAAACAAGATGATATGAGGCATAGGCTTCAAGCCAAGTATCCTGAGTATGCCCAAAAAGTCAAATTTTATATCGGGGATGTTAGAGATCCACAATCTATTAAAGATGCTATGCCTGGAGTAGACTATATCTTCCATGCAGCAGCGCTTAAGCAGGTTCCCTCGTGTGAATTTTTTCCAATGCAAGCAGTTAAAACTAATGTCGAAGGTACGGATAATATACTACATGCCGCGATAGAAGCCGGTGTGAAAAGAGTGGTATGCTTGTCTACTGATAAAGCAGCTTATCCGATTAATGCCATGGGTATTTCTAAGGCAATGATGGAGCATATCATAACAGCAAATGCAAGGGTGGCTGCAGAGAGAGGAGATACAGTGATCTGCTGCACAAGATATGGGAATGTAATGTGTTCAAGAGGATCTGTCATTCCGCTTTTTATCAATCAAATTAAAGCAGGAAATCCGATCACAATAACAAATCCTGAAATGACAAGATTTCTTATGAATCTTGACGAAGCAGTTGATTTAGTGCAGTTTGCATTTGAACATGCAAAGCCAGGTGATCTTTTTGTACAGAAAGCAGATGCTAGTACGATCGGAAATCTTGCCCAAGCAGTACAAAAATTGTTTGGTGATACTGGAACTTGTATCATAGGAACTCGTCATGGAGAAAAACTGTACGAGACCCTATTAACAACTGAAGAACGATTGAGATGCGAAGATATGGGACAGTATTTTAGGGTGTCTGCTGATAATCGAAATCTTAACTATGACAAGTACTTCATTAAAGGGTATGTACAAACACAATCTGACGAAGCATATACCAGTCATAATACAACAAGATTGGATGTTGAAGGTACTGTGGACAAACTTTTGACAACTGATTATGTGCAAGAACAAATGAAGCTTGGAACTAAAGGGGAAAAAAATGAAATTTTTGATTCTTGGATGTAATGGTATGGCTGGTCATACAATCAGCCTCTATCTTAAAGAGCGTGGACATGATGTATTAGGTTTTGCGTTAAAAAAATCTAATTTGGTTAATTCGGTTGTTGGTGATGCAAAAGACTCTGAATTTATTCGAGAACTCATTGGTATCAGTAAGTTTGATTCGGTAATAAATTGTATTGGGGTACTTAATCAGTTTGCCGAAAATAATAAGGCTGATGCCACATATTTGAATTCATATTTTCCGCATTATTTAGCACAGTTGACCGCAGGTACTGATACACAAATTATTCACATAAGTACGGATTGTGTTTTTAGTGGTAAACAAGGTCAATATTCGGAAGATGATTTGAAAGATGGAATCACTTTCTATGATCGTTCCAAAGCACTCGGCGAACTTGATGACGAAAAGAATATCACGTTACGCAGTTCTATTGTTGGACCAGATATTAATCAAAATGGGATAGGCCTTCTTAATTGGTTTATGCAAAAAAACGAAAAAGTAATTGGATATACTCGGGCAATATGGACGGGGCAAACAACACTACAGCTTGCTAAAACGATGGAAATTGCAGCAAAAGAGAAGGCGCATGGTCTCTATAATGCTGTGCCTGATGCAAGCATATCAAAGTATGATTTATTAAAATTATTTAACAAATATCTCAAAGCCAAAAAAGTTGAGATTATTCCAGATAATAACATAACTGTTGATAAGTCGTTAAAACGAACCCGCTGGGATTTTGGATATATGATTCCGGATTATGAAACGATGATTATCGAACTTAAAGAATGGATTAGAAATCACAAGAAACTATATCCCCATTATAATTTGTAAATCAAAATAAAAGCGCTGTCTGACAAGCAAGGAGAGTATTATTAATGAAAAGAAAAAAGTTACGTTTGATGACGATAGTTGGTACGCGTCCCGAAATTATAAAGATGTCGGAAATAATAAAGAAAGCAGATAGGTATTTTGAACAAATTCTGGTTCATACAGGGCAAAATTATGATTATGAACTTAACAGAGTGTTTTTTGACGATCTTAACTTGCGTAAACCGGACTATTACCTGGGCGTGGCGGGGGACAACATCGGGCAGACTATGGGTAATGTGATTTCGAAATCATATGAGTTGATGGAGAAGACGAAACCGGATGCGTTGATTGTGCTTGGCGATACAAATTCATGCCTTTGTGTAATATCCGCAAAACGCTTAAAAATCCCAATATTTCATATGGAGGCAGGTAATCGTTGTAAAGATGAAAATCTTCCAGAAGAAGTGATTAGGCGAATTATAGATGTAACTAGTGATGTTAATTTGTGCTATTCAGAGCATGCCAAAAGATATATTTTAGATTCGGGAGTAAAATCTGAATATACGTATGTTGTGGGATCACCAATGACAGAAGTATTAAATAATTATAGAGAAAAAATAGATAAAAGTACAATTTTGGATGAACTTGAGTTAGATACCGGAAACTACATCCTATTATCTGCACATCGAGAAGAAAATATTGATAATGAATTGAATTTTTTGTCACTCATGAATGCGGTTAATGCAATGGCGGAAACATATGATATGCCAATACTCTATTCCTGCCATCCACGAAGCAAGAAGTATATTGAGACAAGAAATTTTAAATTTGACAAAAGAGTTATAAAACATAAACCATTGGGATTTTTGGATTACAATAAACTTCAGCAGAATGCATTTTGTGTAGTATCCGATAGTGGCACTATTCCAGAAGAAGGGGCATATTTTGGATTTCCTGCCGTATCCATCAGGACGAGTACAGAACGCCCAGAAGCAATGGATAAGGGGGTATTTACAATAGGTAGTATTAGCACTGAACAAGTTCTACAAGCTGTCGAGCTGACCGTTGCAATGTATGCCAATGGAGATTGCGCAGCTGATGTGCCTTCTTATGCAGATGATAATGTAAGCATGAAAGTCATCAAGATTATCCAGAGTTATACAGGAATTATTAATAAGATGATTTGGCGGAAATAATGCCTATGATAGAAATCAGACAAGGGGACATATATGATGCTTTAACTATCAGAACGATTTTCTCACGTATAAAACATCGGCAATATTTAAAGCTTCTTGGGAACATTGATTTTTTATAGAAAATATCTATGCGTGACCTATCCAGATTCTAATGAAAGATAAATTTCCCCTCGAAAAGCATAAATCTTTCGATTGTTTTGCTAGCAAACCATATTTTACACAATGGTGTAGAGAACACCCAATTCCTCTCCGTGAATTTTAACGAATGATAATAATGATTTGCTGTTGGGAGGGTTTTGATATTGAAAATCAGAATCATAAATGAATTTAGCCTAAATACCGTAAATTACGGAAACCACCTGCAGGCCTATGCCATCAATCAATATCTTGCGAGAAAGTACCCTAAAGCGACAGTAGAAACACTTCTACTGGACAAGTGCGAAAAACGAAAGTATGCTTCCTTGTTTTGGTGGATATGGCTCACAACCAGAAGGTGTCTTGCAAAGTGCAAGCATTCCCTTTTCCCCATCAAGCATGGGAAAAAGTTGGAATCTCGTTTCCAAAATTTTTTCTTGTTTGCCCAGGAATATATCAATATAAACAATACGGTCAAGAGTTGGGGGCAGCTTAAAAATTCTGATTCTGATATTATCGTGGTTGGGTCAGATGTTGTATGGTTTCAATGGAGAGGGTTCATACAGCGAACGAAATTCCTTGACTTTGTGTCCAATCCTAACACGGTCAAAATATCTTATGCTGCTTCTTTCGGGAAAAATCACATACCTCCCGAAAATGTTAAACTGCTAAAGGAATGCTTGGCTGATTTTAAAGCCATATCTGTGCGAGAACGCCAATCTGTGAGATTATTAAATCAGATTGGCATACAAAATGTTGTCCATACTTGCGATCCAACCTTGCTCTTAAGGAAAGAAGATTGGGAAAATATAGAACAAAAACCAGCATTATTTAAACAAAATGCCGAAAATGAGAAAAATGGCTCTTTTTGTTTTGCGTATCTGCTTGGGAATGATGAAAAGCAACGGCAAAAAATTGGACAGCTTTGCAAACAAGCCAATCTTTATCTTGTTACTATTCCGTATATCAGCGGATATATGGATGATGAGTCAGATTGCTTTGGAAATATCCTAGTTGAGGACTGTTCTCCGCAGGAATGGCTCTGGCTCATTCATCACGCACAGTATGTGGTGACGGACAGTTTCCATGGATTGGTGTTTTCCAGCATATTTTCGACAAATTTTATTGCCGTGAAAAGGCAAGATGCATTGAACTTGAATATGCGGCTGATGGATTATCTTGACACGTTGGGTGAATCGAACAAGTATGTGGATCTTGATAAAGTGATCCGATTTGATGATTTCTCGTGGGACGGCGAAAAGATCCAGCAGAACTTAGAACGCTTCCGGAAAAAATCAGAAAGATTTTTAAGCGCATTAATATTTGATTGAGAAACAAGCACATAAAAATATGGCGTATCGTGGCGCAGGTGGTTTTTACAATATGGATAACAGGAAAGAAATATCAATTGGAGCTATACTTTCTTATATGGTAATCGTTGTGCAATTTATCAGCGGCCTTGTGTATACGCCAATTGTATTGAGTACTTTAGGGAAAAGCCAGTATGGCATTTATTCGCTTTGCACTTCATTTATTGGGTATCTTACGATCATGAATGGTGGAGCCAATGCCGCATACATACGATTTTATGTACAAACGAAAGTCAAAGACTCTGCCAAAGTGCCTGAATTAAACGGAATTTTTTTGAAAATTTTTTCGGTATTGGCTCTGATCGCCCTTGTTGGCGGTTGGATATTGGGATTTTTTAGTCCCGTTATTTTGGGGAGCAAAATCAGCCCGGAAGAATATGACATCGTCAAAAGTTGCTTTTTTTATTTGGCAATTAATTCAGCGGTTCAGATTATGAACTGTATATTCAGTTCCTTGGTTATTGCAAACGAAAAATTCATTTTTTCTAAAATGATCAATATAGTCGTTGCCGTGTTAAATCCAGCGCTAACGGTTCCGTTTCTTTTTGCAGGGTATGATTGTATTGCCATTATCGTGATTCATTTGATCACGATGACACTTACATTGCTGGTTAATATGCTGTATTGTTTCCGCGTTCTTAACGTACAGTTTCTGCTGAATCGGATGGATTATGCACTATTAAAAAATATAGCGCAATTTGCTGGATTTATAGTATTGCAAAGTGTTATGGATCAAATAAATTGGCAAATTGATAAGTTTATCCTTGCAAGGACGCATGGAGCGGATGAAATATCCGTATATTCTGTCGGATCAACACTCAATACATATTACATCACTTTTTCGGCCGCTATGCCAAGTGTGTTTATCGCACGGATAAACAAGTTGTACGCGAATGAAGATATGCCAAAAATAAATCAATTATTTATAAGATCAAGCCGGATATTTGCATATTTTATCTGGTTGGTCATGTCTGCATATTTAATTTTTGGCCGACAGTTTGTCATCAGATGGGCCGGAAGCGAATATGAAATATCCTATGCCGTAGGCGTATTGCTTATGCTTCCTGTCACAATTTCTTTGACAATGGGCTTAGCTCAAGATATAGCAAGAGCCATGAATAAGCACCAATTGCAAATAGTCATAAATTTTGCGATTTGCCTTATTAATGGAATCATAAGTGTTCCCTTGGCAATGAGATTCGGCGCAATGGGGTCAGCATTTGGCACATTTGCCTCAGAAATAATGATGTGTGCCGTTGTTGAGCCTATATACTATAGAAAGGTTTTAGGGCTATCTATAAAGGAATTATTTTTCGAAATAGCAAGAATTGCACCGGGCCTTGTTGCCCCGGTCATTTATGGAATATTGATAACTTGTTTTGATTTGCTTAAGTCAAATTATGTAAATATTGCTTTTTGGGGTATATTATATATTCTAATTTATGGGATTTCTATGTGGTTTTTTGCGTTTAACAGATCTGAAAAAGCAATGGCTAAGAATATATTTTTAAAATTCAAAATCATCTTAGCAAAAGGGAGAATCTGAATCAGAAAATATTTTGAAAGGGGATCACGCAATATGTTTGGAAAGAATTCAGTTCTTTATGTATCATGGATGCAAGAATGGAAACGATATGACGAAATCCCTGATAACCTTGATTTTGCAAATCTAGGAAGTACGTGTGACGCAAATAATTTTGATTATTCATATTGGGATGGTTGTGGATTTAATTTTGCCTCTGGCCCTCAGGATATGTATTATGATAATCAGCTTCTGGAACAGTATGGTAAGCATTTGAAAAAAGGAGCCCTCGTATTTATAAGTATATCAGAATTTGCCTTCCTTGTAGATAAATATGAAACAGATTATCATAATTATAAGTACTATGGCTATGTGGAACCTCAAAGGATATTGAATTATTCCGACAGAAAGGCATGGATGATAAAGCACTGTCCTGGACTGCTTGATAACAGGCAGATGAAGCAGGAAATAAAGAGCTTTATAAAAAGGATTCTAAAGCTGCAAAGAAATGCAACGAAGGCATCACTGGAAGCAAGATCAAGACAGGCTATGGCTAATTGGCTCCATGAATTTGGCTGGGATGATGAAGTAAAACTTACGGATGAGCAGAGAAAAACGTTAAGCAGATCATGGGATATTTTCTTAAAGGACATTGAGTTCTGTGACAGAAATGGTCTGCTTCCTGTTATCGTAGTGCCACCATTCAATATACATTTAAAGAAAATAATGCCGTATAATATCCTCGATGAATGTCTCTGGGATTATATTGAGTTAATAAAGAAAAGAGGAATTAAGGTAGTCAATTTCTGGGATGATAAGGAACTTGAAGATGAAAGGTATTACAGTACTCCTATCTGCCTAAACGAATTGGGAAAGGACATATTTAACCGGAGACTTCAGAAAGAGCTATGGGGGGAATGATAATAGTATGAAAGAATTGTCTACGTGTTCAAAACAAACAGAATGTCAGTTGAAAATGGAAGAGGTTATCCTTTGCAATGGGATCCGTATGCCATGTATTGCTTTTGGCACAGGAGTTGTTAAACGTTTTTACAGAAATAAAGCCATGTATATCAAGGATACTATGGTTGCCCTGCTTCGGTCTGTAAAGCATAGAAAGATGGTACGTTTTCTGAAAAATGATATGACAATTCAGAAAACGTTGGATACTGCCATTCAGTGTGGGTACAGAATGTTTGACTCAGGAAGACTGTACGGACACTCTGAGAAGTTTATTGGGGAAGCAGTAGGTAAATATAACAGGGAAGATTTCTTTATCATTACGAAAGTATCAGATGTTGATCTGATTCGTTATCCAAATGCTGCAACTGTACATGATAATTTGTCGATATCGTTAAAATTTTTGAATACAGATTATGCAGATGCCTATCTGCTTCATTTTCCTTCCGGAGATTGGGTCTCGATGTACAAAGAAATCGAGAAGGAATATAAAGCTGGAAAAGTAAGAGCCCTAGGCGTCTGTAATTTTGACGCGGATGAAATGGAATCCCTTCTGGAAATATGTGAAATCAAGCCCATGATATGCCAGGTTGAGTTGCATCCGCTTAATACAAAAAGAGAACTCAGAAAGTTATGCAGTGATAATGGGATAGTCGTAATGTCACACACTCCTACTGCACATATGAGTAATAGAGTAACTGAATCCGAAATAATGACTGGCTTAACAAAGAAATACGATAAATCAGCGGCACAAATCATTTATCGCTGGCACTATCAGAATTCGGTGATCCCGATTGTGTCATCCATATCAGAGGAGCATTTGCAGGAAAATCTGGACATATTTGACTTTTCATTAATGGATGATGAAATGGAGAGGCTAGAAGAACTTAATACGAACTATTCATTTGACAAGAACAATAACAAAACAAATGATTGCCCAGGATTTGTATATAATCTGTAATTACAGTCAGGAGAAAGAAAATGCTTAAAATCAATGATGACAAATGTACAGGCTGTACCTTATGCGGTCAGATCTGCCCGACGGGCGCCATAACCTATGAAGTGAGAAATGGTTTTCGCTATCCGGTTGTAAGCAAGGAGAAATGTATTGACTGTGATCTGTGTATGAAAAAATGCCCGGCACTTAACAGGGAATCCACGTCCAATAAGTATCCTGCGGTTTATGCGGCATGGTCTAAGGATACAGGGCAGCGTGAGCAATGTACTTCTGGAGGTATATGTTATGAAATATCAAAATATGTACTTGAAAATGGAGGCTGTGTGGCGGGAGTCGCATGGTGCGATCACTATAGGAATGCCGAGTATAAGCTGATAACTTCAATAAATGAACTCCAGCTCATTACCCAGACCAAGTACTTTCAACCGGAAATGGGAAACATATATGAAGAAGTGAAAGGGGTTTTAGCAGAAGGGAAAACGGTTCTTTATATCGGAACAGCTTGTACAAATGCGGCATTAAGATATTATGTAGGGGACAGACTGAGTGAAAACCTGATCTGTTGTGACTTTATTTGCAGAGGCTATTCATCCCAGAAGTACCATCAAAAAAGGATAGAATATCTTGAAACTGAATATAGATCCCCGGTTTCGAATGTGCAGTATAAAAATAAGACCAAAGGCTGGAGAAATTTTGGCACAAAATTTGAATTTCAGAATGGAAAATCTTACTATGTGAACCAATATGATGATCCGTATGAAATCATGTTTCACAGGGACGATTTTAATACCAGACCATCTTGTTTTGACTGTAAATACAGAGAGAATCCGAGGCTTTGTGATATTACAGTAGGTGATTTCTGGGCGATAAAGAACATAGATAATGAGATACTAAAAAATGGCGTATCAGCAGTCATGGTCAATTCGGAGCGGGGGCAGAAGCTGTTTGAGGGAATATCTGACCGCATCCAGTTTGAAGAACGAAACCTGTGGGAGGTATCAAAAGGAAACTATGCCCTTCTTCATCAGTTACATAGGAAAGAAGGGGCAGAAGCGTTTTTTCATGACTTGGAAACCCGGTCTATCCCTTATATCCATAATAAATATGGGAGGAACAGGAGAAAAGAAGCGCTAATACGAAAAATAAAGAAGGTTGTTTCTATAATACTGAAGTGCAGGCCGCTTCAATTTGTTCATTATAATTATTTTTGCTCTGGTGTCAAAAGGGATAAGCGATGTTATATGATCCCTTATAGAGGAACCAGGATTAATATTGAAAAGGGTGGCAAATTAGTACTTCATTCATCATTGTATGTAAATACGAATAGGCATAAACATTCTCATGAGGAGGTATATTTGCATATTTACAGAAATGGAAAATATGAGATTAATGGAATTGTCCAACTGGCGGCTGGGAATACGCTTGATGTCCTGCCGGATGCGGAGTTGACGATGGGAAAAACCGACACAAATTATGGGACGGTGATTGTATGCTCCAATAAAATTACGATGGGAGACGACATTGGCATTGGGAGAAATGTCATGATATATGACAGCAATTACCATCCGACTGGCATAAATAAAAGTGTAAAGGGAAAACCGTTGGTTATCGAGGATCATGTCTGGTTGTGTTCCGGTGTTACGATTGCAAAAGGATTAAGGATAGGCGCTGGTGCGATATGTGGCCTTAATTCCACAGTTACAAGGAATGTAAAAAGCAGGCATATGGTTCTGGGAAATCCTGCAAAAGATGTAATGTCAGATGTTGAATGGTAAAGGAAGGTGTAAAGATATGTACAATAAGGTTGTTACGGATTATTTGGATGAAACGGTTCAAAGATGCCCGAAAAAAATAGGATTTGTTGATCAGGAGGGGGAGGTGTCTTTTAAAAAGTTCCGGGACTATTCTTATGCAGTAGCAAGCGAAATTATCAATAGGAACGTATTCAAAAAGCCTATAGCGATTTATTTAGATAAAAGTACGAAATGTCTATATTCATTTATGGGGGTTGTTTACAGCGGCAATTTTTATACCCCTTTAGATGTTGATATGCCTATCGAACGTGTCCGAAAGATATGCGAGGTTTTGGAGCCGGAATATATTATTACTGATGCAGCGCATGAAGATACTGTTAGCGGATTGGGAGTCCCTCTGATTTTGCTCGATAATTTAGATGGATCTTTTAACCTAGAAGCCATAAAAAATGTAAACCGCAAGATAATAGATACAGATCTTGTATATGTTTTGTTTACATCAGGATCTACAGGTGTGCCGAAAGGTGTCTCAATATCACATCGTAATGTAATTACTTATATGGAATGGAGTGCTGAAGCATTTGGCTTTAATGAGACTACGGTGTTCGGAAATCAGACCCCGTTCTATTTCAGTATGTCGGTACTTGATATTTTTCAGACACTCAAAAGCGCCGCGACAATAAATATTATTCCTAAAAAGCTTTTTTCTTTTCCTGCAGAGCTTCTGGAATATATTGACGCTAATGGCATTAATACAATTTATTGGGTTCCTTCGGCTTTGTGTCAAGTCGCCAATTTAAAGGCACTTGAAAATCCGAAGCATCTTGGGAAACTGCACTCTGTGCTGTTTGCGGGGGAAGTAATGCCGACCAAACAACTAAATATGTGGCGGAGGGCATTGCCGGATGCTATGTATGCGAATCTGTTTGGTCCTACCGAGGTAACAGATATATGCAGTTATTATATCCTAAATCGGGAATTGAAAGATTCTGAATCCGTGCCGATTGGCCAAGCATGCGATAATATGTCGCTGCTAATATTAAATGATAAGAATAAGGAAGTGAAAAAAGGAGAAATTGGAGAACTGTGCGCTAGAGGGGCTTCTCTTGCATATGGCTATTATAATTCTTCGGATAAAACAAAAATGACTTTTGTCCAAAACCCCTTGAATCAGTCTTATCCTGAAACCATATATAGGACAGGCGATCTTGTCTATGTAAATGAATTAGATGAAATAATTTATGTCTCAAGGAAAGATTTTCAGATTAAACATATGGGTTATCGGATTGAACTGGGTGAAATTGAAGCGGCTGTATCCTCGCTGGATGGTATCCAGAGAGCTTGCTGCCTCTATGACAAGGAAAAGTCAAGAATTGTATTATTTTATTCGGGCTGTCTTGAAATGCGGGATATAAAGAGAGGCATCAAAACGTTGATTCCTAAATACATGATACCGAATGATTTTGTGAAGATGGAGGAGATGCCGCTCAATCTAAATGGAAAGATCGATAGGCAGAAACTGAATAATATGATTTTAGTAGGAGGGCCAAATGAGGGATAAGTTAATTGCTCTTTTAGATGATATTGATGAAGATATTGTTTCATATGATGGAAGCAATCTTTTTGATGCGGGATTGCTAGATTCCTTTGCTGTTATAGAGATCGTAGGCGAGATGGAAAAAATCTTTAGTATTGAAATCAAATCCGAGGATGTTATAGAAAAAAATTTTAAAACAGTAGAGAATATGTTTGCTTTATTAAAAAGAGTGATGGGCATGGAAAAAAGCACCAATTCCTGACAAAAGTTTTATGAATTATTTGGAGAACATTAAAAATCATTGAATATATTTACGATTGGTATCAATAAAATGAATGGAAAAGGAAAAATTTATTCACTGCAAATTATTAGAGCCATGGCATTTCTTGGGGTATTTTTATCTCATACTGATATAAAGATCTTTCGGGCATTTGGATGGTGGGGCGTAGAAGTGTTTTTTGTGTTATCTGGATTCTTGATGATGTATCAGTATGCGGACAGATGCATAGGGTGTTCATTGACTAAAAACATAATTTTCGGAATTTGCAAAATAAAAAAGTTGTATCCTCTTTATATTATTACGACATTTTTGATGTTTGAATATTTTTGGTTTTGCAATCCGACGGCATATTCCCCCAGAGAAATGATTGCAAGATTGATATTTAATATTGGTTTAGTGCAAGAATATATCCCCATTGTATTTAGGACTATAAATGGCGCAGCATGGTTTCTGTGTGCAATTTTACTATTTTACACAATATTTCCTTGGATACTGAAACATATAATCAGAGTTGCAAATATCAACATGGTTTATTTGATGTTGCTTATATTGTTTTCCATCCAGTTGTTTTTAGGCGTTTCCAGTGAAAGAGTAGTAGCATGGGGATATCAACTAGGATTGAACTGTCCTGACTTACAAGAATGGATTGTATATTATTGTCCCCTAACGAGATTAATTGATGGCGTAATTGGTATTACTTCGGCTATTAAAAATCGATGTTTTTAATAGCCATAACTCTGAATATAGTTTAAATTTTTATGTCGAAA
>CANQTH010000014.1 GCA_947626795.1 uncultured Lachnospiraceae bacterium | reverse complement strand
TTGTTTCCCCTAGCGGTAATCAACATTTCAAGCAATCCCTTTTTCTTGCCGTGTCTACCTTATAGGGTACATTATACTTCCTCTCATCCTTATTATACTCCGGGAGGCGGCTCTCATGCGAGAAAATATAAAATGGTATCAGCATCAGCAGACGCTTCTCAAAAATATCATCAAGGGAATACGCTTGAACCTTCATGATCGGCACGTCATACTGCACGATCCCGCCCGGCGTGACGATCACATACTTCATCTTGTCCGGCGTCTTGTTGTACGTCCGAAGGTACAGGACCGCCGTGTTCGGGAACGTCACGGTCAGCGTCTCCTCCGTGACCTCCCCCTCGTCCAGCGCGATCTGCGCGTCGTACTCAAAAAGCCTGATCGTGATCCTCCCGTCCGGCAGGCTGCTCTCGCACTCGAGATGGTATTTCTTCGGCATCTCCCCGAAGACTGTGAAGTTCGTGTCCGTGATGCGCTCCTTGTCCGCCCCGCCCTGCTGGTCTATGAAATGCTCATTGGGGAAGAACTGGATCTCCTCCTCCCCCGTGTAAGTCTCCCCGAAGATCTCGTTGATCACCGGGATGATCAGCTTCCGGCAGTCGTTTAAGATCGTGTGGAACGCCCCGTCGTATACATTTGCCATATGCGATTCCTTTCCTGCCTGTATCATACCATCTTTCCGCCGCGACTTCAAGAGCCAACTTCTTTTTGTTTTACGAAACCGCCGGATGTTTTCACCAGATGTTTTCCAAGGATTAATTTCTTGAAAATTTTTCCGATATATGCTATAGTAGGAATAGAATTTTAGGTATCAATGTTTTCATATTAGGAAAGGTGATGATATTATGGCTAATTTTTCCAGCTTATTCTCAACAAGCAATTATGGGAACGCGAACTTCTTGTCCGATTGGTCCAGTATCAGGAACGGCAGCTATTACAAGCTTTTGAAATGGCATTATAATTATGTAAACGACGCAAACTCCTCGTCCTCCGGGAACAAGAGCAAGTCCGGCTACGTCCTCGACCAGATCTTGGAGGAGCGGAAGCATCCGACGGCCTCCAAGGAAGTGCAGGAGGCGAACTCCACCCTGACCACTTCGATCTCGTCCTTGAAAAATTCCATTTCCACACTGCAGAAGGACGACACTTACAAGGCTTCGGACGACGGGACGAGCGCGACGGACAAGGTCGTTTCCGCCATAAAGGATTATGTGGCGCAATACAACGATGTCGTCAATGCGGCGAAGAAGTCCACGCTGACGAACAAGACGTCGCATATCGCGAGCATGATGAACGCCACAAAGGCGAACGCAGATAAGTTAGCGGGGATCGGCATCACAATCAACCAGAACGGCACGCTGCAGTTGAACGAGAACCAGTTAAAGACAACTGAGATCTCCAAAGTGCAGGATCTCTTCTCGAACAAGGATATCATGAGCTATGGCTCCACAGTGGCTTCCCGCCTCAATTTTGCGAGCATATCCTCAGGCGTTTCTTCTTCCGGCGCGACAGAGGAGACAAAAAAGGAGGAGGAAGTACAGGACGACACGGCGTCCACAGGGGCGGCCGCTTCCTTAAAGACGGACATCGCGGATCTTACGTCCGCTTCCTTATACGAGAAGATCAAAGGCGAGGACGGCGAGGAGCAATATGATATCGACCGGATCTTTGCAGCCGCGAAGAGCTTTGCGAGCAATTACAACAATATGCTCGACGCCGCGGGCCTCAGCTTTAATTCCGGCGTATCGTCGAACTTGGCGCAGATCAAGGCAAAGACCGCGCAGAACAAGAGTATGCTCGAACAGTTCGGGATCAGCGTGGACGGGAAAGGGAAGATGAAAATCAACGAAGACGCGTTCAAAGGCTCGGATATGGCGAAGGTACAGAAATTCTTCAAGTCGTACGGTTCTTCCATCGCCACGAACGTATCGCTCGTAAATTATTACATGACCACGCAGGCAGGCGCGTCCAACAATTACACGGCGAATGGAACCTACAACGTGCAGGGGGGCTTCCGGTTCGATACGGCCTTTTAAGCTCCTGCTAAGTTAAGTAAAATAAGACGTTCAAAAAAGAATCTCGCGAGCGAGATTCTTTTTTTGCGGCCGATCATCAAGACCTGCACCTTCAGATATCAAAATAAGGGCTTCCTATCATCAGGTCGTGTTCCAGCACGGAGGCGAACTCGGAGACGAGCCGCTTCTTCTCTTCCCAGTACTTCCTCCCTTTTTCCGTCACCAGCCTGTTCGGCTCTTTCTTATTGGAGCTTTCCATGATGTGGTAGTAAGCCTTGGCATAGCTTGACGCATGGACGTTTCCCATGACCATGCAGTCCCAGACGATGCCCATCGCCCCCTCCTCGTCCAGCAGGTCCGCTTCCAGAAGCGCGACCATTTCCCTGCTGGTATCGAGCTTCTGCAGCAGCTCCTTGTCCGAATGGTTGTAGATCATCGCTTCCACTTTTTCCCGGAATCCCTCTTCCATCTGCCGCGAAACGGCGTATTCATGGAACGCGTCCCCGCTGCGCTTCGCGTGGTTCTCATTGTCCCGGTTCGTATAGCCGATGTCGTGGAACACCGCGGCGGTGTACAGCGCCTCCCGGTCGATCCCTTCCACGCCCTCCGTTAAGCGGATGCACCAGTGCAGCACGCGGATGGTATGCTGGAACCGGGAGCGGAACGGATGCAGCGGGTTGGGGGATTCGATCCCCTGGTTCTTCGTAAGATATTCTTTCACATATTTCAAATATTCCACATACTTGTCATTTGCCATGCCTCATCCTCCCTTCCTGCGGCCTCGCACGGTTCGTAAAGCCCGTCCTGCTGCTTTAGAATCAGCCTCTCAGACGGCCGCTCTTCCTTTGTTCGCGCACAGCTTCGCAATCCGCCCCCTAGCGCCGCTCTTCCCGTGCCGCGCACAGCTTCGCAAAACCCATCCTGCCGATGGGATTGGTCAGTCCCTGACACCGCGCTTCCTGTGCCCATGCCCCACGCTTTTTTGACATTACGGCTCCTCCCGGACGCTTTTTAGCAGTGCGATCTCCCGCCCGTAGCCCTCCAGATCATTCGGCGTCTCTAAAAAAAACGGGAGATGCCGCAGCTTCGGATGGTTGACGATCGCCCGGAACGCATCCAGCCCCACTTTGCCTTCCCCGATCTTCCCGTGGCGGTCCTTGTGGCTTCCAAGCCCGTAAATGCTGTCATTTAAGTGCATGGCCTTCAGCCGCTCCTGCCCGACCACCGCGTCGAACTCTTCCAATACTTCCTCTAAATGTCCGACAATATCATATCCGGCGTCCAATACGTGGCAGGTGTCCATGCAAACGCCGAGGCGGCCCGTGTCCTCCACCCGGTCTATGATCTGCCTTAGCTCCTCAAAATTTCTTCCGATCTCCGTCCCTTTCCCGGACATCGTCTCCAGCAGGATCGTCACCGCGCTCTCTTTCTCGTTGATCCGGTTCAGCAGGTCGGCGATCGCGGCGATTCCCGCTTCCGCCCCCTGCCCGACATGGCTCCCGGGATGGAAATTGTACATCGCGCCCGGAAAATGCGACAGCCGATCCAGGTCGTCGCGCATCGTCTCATAGGCGAACGTCCGAAGCCCCGCGTCCTTCGCGCAGGCGTTCAGCGTATACGGGGCGTGGGCCAGGATCTGCGCAATGCCGTTCTCCCCGGCATATTCCAGATAGGCCGCCACGTCCTTTAAGTCCAGCTCTTTCGCTTTCCCGCCGCGCGGGTTGCGCGTGAAGAACTGGAACGTGTTCGCCCCGATCTTCACGGCGTCTTTCCCCATCGCGAGGAAACCCTTCGCGGAAGAAAGATGGCATCCGATCCTTAACATCCCAGATCCTTCTTCAAGACCGCCCCGGTCGCCCCGGACGTCACCATCTGCGCATAACGCGCCAGGTAGCCTTCCGTCACCTTCGGCTCCCTTGGCTTCCAATTCTCGCGCCGCTTTGCAAGCTCTTCATCCGAAACGGCCAGCTCCAGCTTCATTTCCGGGATGTTGATCTTGATCGTGTCCCCCTCTTCCACCAGAGCGATCGCGCCTCCGAGCGCCGCCTCCGGGGAAACATGGCCGATGGACGCGCCGCGGCTCGCGCCGGAAAATCGCCCGTCCGTGATCAGGGCCACGGTCGAGCCAAGCCCCATCCCGGCGATCGCGGAAGTCGGGTTCAGCATCTCGCGCATCCCCGGGCCGCCTTTCGGCCCTTCGTAACGGATGACCACGACGTCCCCCGCCACGATCTTCCCGCCCTTGATGGCCTCGATCGCGTCTTCCTCGCAGTCAAACACGCGCGCCGGGCCTTCATGCACCATCATCTCCGGCGCAACGGCGGAACGCTTCACCACACTACCGTCCGGCGCAAGGTTGCCCTTCAAGACGGCAAGCCCGCCCGTCTTGCTGTACGGGTTCTCGACCGGGCGGATCACCTCCGGATTCCGGTTCGCGCAGCCCTTGATATTCTCCCCGATCGTCCTGCCCGTCACCGTCATGCAGTCCAGATGCAGAAGCCCAAGCTCCGCCAGCTCGTTCATAACGGCGTACACGCCGCCCGCCTCGTTCAAGTCCTCCATGTAAGTCGGGCCTGCCGGGGCCAGATGGCAGAGGTTCGGCGTCTTTTCGCTGATCTCATTCGCAAAGCCTATGTCAAAATCAAACCCGATCTCATGCGCGATGGCCGGAAGGTGCAGCATGCTGTTCGTAGAGCAGCCCAGCGCCATGTCTACGGTCAGGGCGTTTAAAATCGCGTCCTTCGTGATGATGTCGCGCGCGCAGATATTCTTGCGGTACATCTCCATCACCGCCATGCCCGCGTGCTTCGCCAGGCGGAGGCGGTCGGAATATACGGCCGGGATCGTGCCGTTCCCCTGCAGGCCCATGCCCAGGGCCTCCGTCAGGCAGTTCATGGAATTTGCCGTATACATGCCGGAGCAGGAGCCGCAGGTCGGGCAGGCTTTCTGCTCAAACTCGCAGACGTCCTCTTCCGTCATCGTCCCCGCCGCATAAGAGCCGACAGCCTCAAACATCGAAGAAAGGCTCGTCTTCCTGCCTTTGACATGGCCCGCCAGCATCGGCCCGCCGGAGACAAACACGGTCGGAACGTTGATCCTCGCCGCCGCCATCAGAAGGCCCGGCACATTCTTGTCACAGTTCGGCACCATGACCAGCGCGTCAAACTGATGCGCCAAAGCCATGCATTCCGTGGAATCCGCGATCAGGTCGCGCGTCACCAGGGAATATTTCATCCCGGTATGACCCATAGCGATCCCGTCGCAGACCGCGATCGCCGGGAACACCACGGGGACGCCCCCCGCTTCCGCCACGCCAAGCTTCACGGCGTTCACGATCTTATCTAAGTTCATATGCCCCGGGACGATCTCATTGTAAGAGCTTACGATCCCCACCAGCGGCTTATCCATCTCCTCCTGCGTAAATCCCAGCGCGTTGAACAACGAACGGTGGGGCGCCTGCTGCATCCCTTTTTTCACATTGTCACTTCTCATTTCCTTTCCCTCTTTCCTTTCTCATGCTTGTCATCTAATTAAAATAAACCAGCTCGTCTTCCGGCTTCTCGGCCGGCTGCACGTCTATGGCGTACAAGACCGGGCCTTTCCCTTTATACTCCATCGCAAATTCATTCCGGATCTCAGCCGTCACCGTCACCCAGGATCTGTGCGCCAACTCCGACGCCTTGTCGTACTTGCACTTGAACCCGATGAACGTGATGTCCTCCACGCAGCAGGTCATTGCGAACCGCCCCGGGACGAACACGCCTTTCTTCATCTTATCCGGCCGATACGCCTGCGCGAGGAATCGCACTTTTTTCCCTTCGTACCGACGCGTGTCGTCCAGCGCGTCCATATACCAGATTCCATAGTCCATATCCAGGATCTCTATGACGTCCTGGCTCAAATCGTACGGCAGCTCTTCCTCACTCTCGTCCATCTCGCCATTCTCCCGCTCGTAGGCGATCTGCGCCCGGCGGTTCACCATCTTGATCGCCCGGCGGAATTTGCCCTTGGGCGTATCGTCGTCGCAGCGGTTGATGATGACGACGTCCGCCGCGAAGATCTGCTCCATCACCATCGCGCGCATATTCGTCAGGTACATCTCGAACGTGCCTGCGTCCACGGTCGCTAAGGACTGCACCAAAACCCAGTCTTTCGGAAGGCTCATCTCCAAAAACGTCGCCATCTGCCACGTCCCGTTATATTCAAGGAAAACCTGGTCAGGCAGGTATTCCCGGTTCAATTCCTTCAGCTTTTCTTCCGTGAACTCTTCTTCCTCCTCGATCAGGGCCATTTTCGTGTTCGCTTTTTTCAGCTCGCTTTCCTCAAACTCCACTTCCCCGTCCTCGCACAGGATCAGGAGCGTCCTGCCGTCTTCCCCGAAATCGCCGTCGATCAGCGTCTCTTTAATCAGCGTGCTTTTCCCGCTGTCCATAAATCCGGAAAACAAATATACCGGAACTTCCATTTCCACACAACCTTTCCTTCTGTCAAGCCAGCCCGAAAAGCTCCTCAATCTTTTCTTCCGCGAGATCGCATCCGATGACGCAAAGCCTCCCGGTGTAATCCGCTTCCCCGGAGCGCAGCTCGTATTCGCCGTCTACCATGTCAAAGTAGATCCATGTCCCGTCCTCGGACGGCACCATGCCTTTCGCCCGCAGCACCGCGCCGTAATCCTCGGTTTCGCAAAACGCCTTCAGCGCGCGCTCGATCGTCTCCTTTGTAAATACATGGGGCGTCTCCTTCCCCCAGCTCGTGAAGATCTCATCCGCATGGTGATGTCCCGGCCCATGCTCATGATGATGATGCCCGTGATCGTGATCATGGTCATGATGATGCTCGTGGTCGTGGTCGTGATCGTGATGATGATCGTGATCGTGATCATGCTCGCGGTCATGGTGATGCTCGTGATCGTGATCATGCTCGTGGTCATGATGATGCTCATGATCGTGGTCATGATGTCCCGGCCCATGCTCGTGGTCATGGCGATGCTCATGATCGTGGTCGTGATGATCCGGCCCATGCTCATAATCGTGGTCGTGGTCATGATGTCCCGGCCCATGCTCGTGATGATGATGCTCATGATCGCGGAGTTCCTGCTCCTCCATCAGCTCTTCCTGCAGGGATTTCTGCTCCTCGATCGCCTTATAGATCTGCTTCCCGTCGATCTCGTCCCAGGGCGTCGTGATGATCGCCGCTTTCGGATTCTTTTCCCGGATCGCCTTCACGACGGCTTCCGTCTGCTCCGTCTTGACGTTCTGCGTGCGGCTTAACACGATGACCGTCGCGTATTCGATCTGGTTGTTGAAGAACTCCCCGAACGCCTTCATCTGCTTCGTCGCTTTTAACGTATTCACGACTGTGACCCGGCCGATCAGCTTCACCTCATTTTCCGCTTCCACATCGCGGACAGACTTCATGACGTCAGAGAGCTTCCCCACGCCGGAAGGCTCGATCAAAATGCGGTCCGGATGGAAACGCTCCATGACTTCACGCAGGTTCCGCCCAAAATCCCCCACCAGCGAGCAGCAGATGCACCCGGAATTCAGCTCGCTGACCTCAATGCCGGAATCCCGCATAAAGCCGCCGTCGATGCCTACCTCGCCAAATTCATTCTCGATCAGCACGATCTTTTCTCCCTGGAACACGTCCTTGAGCATCTTCTTGATGAAGGTCGTCTTCCCTGCGCCTAAAAAACCTGAGATAATATCTATTTTCGTCATATCTGACCCTCCTGACTTTCCTGAGCTTGTGATTGATATGTTACGACGCCTTTCTCCAGCAAAAATGCCGGATGATAAGACAATTTCGCCTTCCGTAAGCCTTCCGCCCCCGTGTCTTCCTCACGGTTCACATAGCGGTACCCCTGCGCCTCATGCGTCACGAACTGCTGGTTGATCATCTGGTACGCCCCCTGGACGCCCGCGAACGCCTTCTCAATATGCACGACGAACATCTCCTCTGTCAGAGGCTCGCCGACCGTGAACGCGATCACTTCGCCGCCCGGCTCCGTCCGGAGCAGGCCGCCCTTCAGCCTCAGCTCCTCCATGAGGCGCAGCGCGTTCAGCGCGACGCACATCTCGTCCCGCTTATCCAGGTCTTCCTCGCAGCCCGCCTCTCTCCGCCACTTCAGCGCCATCTGGAAACAATCCTCCACGTTTTCCGGCGTGATCGGCTCATAAGCCCAATCGGGATAATTCTCCTTGAACTTGTTGATATGGTTGCGCTTCCCGTGCAGCTTCTTCCCCGCGAGCGTCGTGAGCTTTTCCGTCTCATAGACGTAATCCGCCAGATCCCTCTGGTACGCGATCTGGAATTTCCCGGGATACCATTCTTCGAGCAGCTCAAATTCCCATTCCTGCACGAGATGCATCCGAAATTCCGCCTGCCGCTCCGCAAACCATCGCATCATCGTATCGACCGCCTGCCGCGCCTGCCCGGCCTCTCCCGCCGGAAAGGTGACGCTCGGCCCGCCGTTTTCCGCCCTTCCTAAGAAAACCAGCGTCTGATCCACGATCGCGAACTTTGTCGGGTATTTCCTGCCCCATAAGTAAATATTTGGAAATGACAGATCGCAGCCCCGATACTTTTTCATGCGAAGGAAGCCGTCAATGGCCTCCCTGTCCTCAAGCTCCACTTTCTTAAACGATATCTCCATAAATCTCCTGTCTGCCGCCTCCTTCTTGCCTTTCTGCGCGTCCTTGCGGCCTCCCTTACCGCCCCTTTTCCTGGAGCAGGTCGCGGATCTCCGTCAAAAGCTGGACGTCCGCCGGGATCTCTTCCTCTTTCTCTTCTTCCTTTTCTTCCTCGCGCTTCCTCTGGAACTTATTTACGACCTTCAAGACAAGGAACAGGCAAAACGCCGTCAGCAGGAAATTGATCACCGCATTGATGAAATTGCCGACCATGATGTGCGCGCTGCCCACGGTCAGCGCGATCCCGCTGAAATCCAGGCCGCCGATGATGATCCCGATCACCGGGCTGATGACGTCCTCCACTAAAGACGTAATGATCGCCGTGAACGCCGACCCGATGATGATCCCGACCGCCATGCTCATGACATTCCCTCTTGAAATGAATTCCTTAAACTCCGCCATAAATTTTTTCATCGCGCATCCTCCTTTGTGCTTTGTCCCTACTATACCCCACTTTTTAGCAAATTGCAAGCGTCGGCGCCGGAACGGCAGGCGTATGACAGGCGCGCCGTAACAGTTCAGCCTTCCGGCTTCCCTGTTGCGGAATCCGTCTCATTTAAAATTTTCCTTCGGCAAAGAGCCGGATTCCCACTCGGCAAAATTTACACGTTCTTACGGACTTTGCAGCAAGCGCAAAGTCCTGGGTATAACGGCTCTCTCCCCCTCACAGATACCTGCCCGTCACGCTCTCCTTATTTTCTTTGATCTCCTCCGGCGTCCCGCCCGCGACGACGCGTCCTCCGTGGACGCCGCCGCCCGGCCCCATATCAATGCAGTAATCCGCATTTTTGATCATGTCCAGGTCATGCTCGATGACGACGACCGTCGCGCCGGATTCCGTCAGGCGGCGGAAGACCGACAGCAGCGTCCGGACGTCTAACGGATGCAGCCCGATGGTCGGCTCGTCAAAGACAAACACGGAATCTTCCTGCCCGCGCCCCATCTCGCTGGCCAATTTCAGCCGCTGCGCCTCGCCGCCCGAAAGCCCCGGCGTCTCTTCTCCCAGAGTGAGGTAGCCAAGCCCAAGGCTGCGCAGCGTTTCGAGCTTCCGGCGCACTTTCGGCATATCCGCGCAGGCCGCGAACGCCTCGTCCACGCTCATGTCCATCAATTCCGGCAGCGAGAAGCCCTCCCTGCTTTTTTTCGGGAACCGCCTCACCCGATACGCCTCCTTAGAATACCGCGAGCCGCGGCAGTCCGGGCAGGGGATGTCCACGTCCGGCAAAAACTGCACGTCCAGGCTGACCATCCCCGTCCCATCGCAGAGCGGGCAGCGCAGCTTCCCGGTATTATAGGAAAAATCGCCCGCCTTATAGCCTTTAGCCTTCGCCTCTTCCGTCCGGGCGAACGCCTTACGAAGCTCGTCGTGGACGTCGGCGTAAGTGGCGACCGTAGAGCGCACGTTGATCCCGATCGGCGTCGCGTCGATCAATTTCACATGGCGGATCCCCTCCGCCGCGACAGCCTTCACATGGCCCGGGAGCTTTTCGCCGCTTATCGCGGACTCCAGCGCGGGAACCAGGCTCTCAAGTGCCATCGTCGTCTTGCCCGAGCCGGAGACCCCGGTAACGGCGATCAGGCGCCCTTTCGGGAAATCCACCTCAAGCGGCTGCACGGTATGGATCCGCCCCGTGGACAAATGGATCCTGCCCTGTGAAAAAAGGCCTGCCGGATCCTCGTCCCGCTTCCTGGCCACCGCCTCTTCCCCGGACAAAAAAGGCCCGATCCTTGACTTTTTGTTTTTCACGATATCAGGGATCGTCCCTTCCGCTATGACAGTCCCGCCTCCTGCGCCCGCCTCCGGGCCAAGCTCGATCAGCCAGTCCGCGTGGGATAAGATATTCGTGTCGTGGTCGACCAAAAGCACCGAGTTCCCGTCCGCGACCAGATCGTCCATCACGCCCGTGACGCCCTTTAAGTTCTGCGGATGCAGCCCGATGGACGGCTCGTCCAGCACATATAAGACCCCGGTCGTGCGGTTGCGGACCGCGCGGGCAAGCTGCATCCTCTGGCGTTCCCCCGTGGAAAGCGTGGACGCCTCGCGGTCAAGGGACAGATAAGACAGCCCTAAGTCCAGCAGCCGCTTGGCGGCGTGCAGGAAGGACTCGCAAATGCTCTCCGCCATCGGCCGCATCTCCTCCGGCATCGACGCCGGGACGCCCCCGACCCAGGCTGTCAGGTCCAAAAGCGGCATCTGGCAGGCTTGCGCCAGGGAAATCCCCCGGATCCTCGGCGCGCGGGCTTCCTCCGACAGCCTGCTGCCGCCGCACGCGGGGCATGGCCCGGTTTTCAAAAACTTCTCCACGCGCTTCATGCCTTTCTCATCCTTCACATGGGAAAGCGCGTTCTCCACCGTGTAAACCGCGTTAAAATAGGTAAAATCCATTTCCCCCGCGGTATTCGTCTTTTCATTATGATAAAGCACATGGTATTTTTTCGCAGGCCCGTGGAACACCAGCTCCTTCTCCCGCTCCGTCAGGTCACGGAACGGCACGTCTGTGCGGACGCCCACATGGTCCCTGGCGATATCCTTCATCAGCGACCACATCAGCGTCTGCCACGGCGCGACCGCGCCTTCCTCGATCGTAAGGGAATCGTCCGGGACAAGCGTCGACTCATCCACCGTCCGGACCGTCCCCGTTCCGTCGCAGCTGCGGCAGGCCCCGGCCGAATTAAACGCCAGCTCTTCCGCGCCGGGGGCGTAAAAGCGCGCGCCGCATTCCGGGCAGACAAGCTCCCGTTCCGCGGCGACGTTCAGCGACGGCAAAAGGTAATGCCCGTTCGGGCAGCGATGCGAGGCAAGGCGGGAAAACATGAGCCGCAGGCTGTTCAGCAATTCCGTTCCCGTCCCGAACGTGCTGCGGATGCCCGGCACGCCCGGGCGCTGACGCAGGGCCAGCGAAGCCGGGACATACAAGACCTCGTCGACCTGCGCTTTCTGCGCCTGAGACATGCGCCGCCTGGTATAGGTGGAAAGCGACTCCAGATAACGCCTCGACCCTTCCGCGTACACCACGCCGAGCGCGAGGGACGACTTCCCGGAGCCGGAAACGCCCGCGATCCCGACGATCTTATGAAGCGGGATATCCACGTCCACATTTTTCAGATTATGCGCCTTCGCACCCCGCACCTCAATGTGCGACGGCAGACTCTTCTTTTCCATAAGCAATTCTCCTTTAAAACATCCGTGCCGAGGCGCTCCTCCGCTCACGCGGCGCCGCCTTCTTTTCCATAAGCAATTCTCCTTTAAAACATCAGCCGCACTTTCGTCCCTTTTCCCGCTTCCGATTCCACGCTGACCTTATGCCCGAGCTTGTCTAAGATCCCTTTTACCAAATACAGCCCGATCCCGGACGCCTTTTTGTCGCTCCTGCCGTTGTATCCCGTGTAGCCTTTCTCGAAGATCCGCGGCAGATCCTCTTCCAAGATCCCGATCCCGGTATCTTCCACGGTCAGGCAGGAATTTTCCCGGTAAATGGAAATGCTGCCGGAAGCCGTATACTTGACGGCGTTTCCCAAAATCTGTTCTAAGACGAACACCATCCACTTCTCATCCGTGACGGCCTTCATCCCAAGCGGCTCGTAAGAAAGCGAGAGCTTCTTGCGTATGAACATCGGCGCGTACTTGCGGACCGCCTGACGCACGATCCCGTCCACTTCGTACTCCCGCAGCACGAAATCATTCGTCCCGCTTTTCAGCCGGATGTATTGCAGGGCCATCCCCACATACTGCTCGACCTCAAACAACTCCGCTTCCATCTCCTGTTTTTGCTCGCCCAGCCACGCGATCGACCCGTCCGCGTCCCATTCATGGCGCCCGGCCCGCTCTTCCTGACGGGCGGCGCCGAAACGTTCCAGGCGGCCCGCCTCCTCCTGCAAAAGCAGGCGCATCGCCGCGATCGGCGTCTTCACCTGATGCACCCACAAGGTAAAATAATCCGTCAGGTCCGTTTTTTCCCGCATCAGCTCCGCCACCTGGCGGATGCGTTCCTCCTGCGAGCTTCTTAGCAGCTCCTGATAAAGCCGCTCGATCCCATCCTCCGGGTCTGGCAAAAATTCCACGCCGTTTTTCACCGCTTTTCTCTGGCGTTCCAGTTCCCCCGCCCGCCTCCGGTATCTTACGCCGTCGACGAGGAGTACAAGAAAAGCGACGGCAGCGCACAGTTCGAGGCAATAGCACACCGGATCAAGCGGAAGATGGTACAGGCTGAACACGCCCGCAAAGACCGCGGCAAAGACTGCATACAGCCCAATCCCGACCCGATGGCGCCTCAGATAAGAACTAATCCAGCGCATACCCGATCCCTTTCTTCGTCTTTATCATGTCGTGCGCCCCCACTTCCTCCAGCTTCTTCCGCAAACGCGCCACGTTGACGGTCAGCGTGTTGTCGTCTATGAAGCTGTCGGACTGCCAGAGCTTTTCCATCAGCCTGTCGCGCCTTACGGTCCGCCCTTTTTTCTCGAACAGCGCCTGCAGGATCCCGATCTCATTTTTGGTAAGCTCCGCCTGCGCGTCCCCGCACGACACGGTCCCGCGCTCCCGGTCGAAGATCAGCCCGTTATGCTCCAGCAGGCTTCCCTCGCCCGCGAAGTCGTACGCCCTGCGCAAGATCGCCTGCACCTTCGCGCCAAGCACGTCCAGGTCAAAGGGCTTCGCGAGGAAATCATCCCCGCCCATATTGACGGCCATCACGATATTCATGTTGTCCGAGGCCGAGGAGATGAAAATGACCGGGACTTTCGAGATCTTGCGGATCTCGCTGCACCAATGGTACCCGTTGTAAAACGGGAGGGAGATGTCCAGCAGGACAAGCTGCGGCCCATAGGCCGCGAACTCCTGCAGGACCGACCGAAAATCCTCCACGCAGGCGGCCTCATGCCCCCAGCTTTCCAGATAGCCCCTCATTGCCTTTGCGATGACCGCGTCGTCTTCCACGATCAATATTCTATACATCCGGCATCCTCCCCTCCCGGCGCGTTACAAAAAGGCAGGAAGCTGTAACCAGTTTCCTGCCCAACAAAGGCCTTGCGCCTCATCTTCCTGCTTTCTTACATCCCCATGCTGCCGGAGAACTTATCGTTGATGACATAATAAGCCATCCCCTCTTCCGGCTTGAGGTACACCCGAAGCGTCTTGATCGAAGACTCGCGATGCCCGTCCGCTACGTAATCCTGTTTTGCTTTTGCCACGATATCCTTTGTCAGGATCTCGCTCCCGCCAAACTGCACGTAGATCTCTTCCACTTTCTCTACTTCCTTTTTCTTCGCCGGGCCCCTCTTCCTTCCGGGCGTCTTCCTTGCCGTCTCTTTCTTCGGCTCTTCCGCCGCCTTTACCGCTTCTTTCTTCGGCTCTTCCGCCGCCTTCACCGCTTCTTTCTTCGGCTCCGCCGCCGGCCTTCCCGGTTTCGCCGCTTCCTTCGTCTCCTTTACGGAAACCGCCGGGCTTGCCGCTTTTACGGAAATGTCCTCTTTTACGGCTGCTGCTTTCGTTGAAGTTACTTTTTCGGGGGTTACTTTCGTTGCTTTGTTTTCCATTTCTCTCTCTCCTCCTAGATTCTTTTTATTGACATACCAAAAACTTTTCCATTGCCAATAAAGCTTCTTCTTCATCGCTTCCATCAGCCACTATATTTACAGTCATTCCCTTTGACGGATTAAATGCCATGATTCCCATGATACTCTTTGCATTGATTCGCGCTTCATTGTTCTCCAATCGGATCTCGCTGTCAAACCGACACGCGACCTGTACTAACTCTGCAATTGGATTGCTGTACTCTTTCGCCACATCAGATACAATAATCTTCTTCCCGCTCATCTTATCTCCTCATCTTATCTCCTCATGTACTGCCGTACCGCTTTGACCTAACTGTTCTCATGTTCCTCATATCTCTGCCATGGACAAATATACTCCAATTGCTCTTTTTTTTCAAGTGCTTTTCTTAAAAACTGTTAATTTTCAACGAAAGAACGGTTTTTATCCAAAAAAAAATGAACACTTTTTTGCCTTTTCCATTAAATTTTTAACCTGGGCGCCCCCCTCTTCCGCCCAAATGCGCCCGCTTTGGAATTTCTTCCTATATACTAAGCATTTTCCCATTCTGAAAAGATTAAAAAATTGAAAATTTGAACTGCCATAAAAAAATAGCTTTTTTGCGGCTAATATGGTATCATTATTTCCAGCAGCAGAGTTTTACATACAACCACTCAGAAAAAGGAGGAATTTTTGATGGAAAAACTTTTCAAACTGAAAGAAAACAACACGACGCTGCGGACGGAGATCGTCGCCGGGGTCACGACGTTCATGACCATGGCGTACATCCTTGCCGTGAACCCGAACATCCTGTCCGAGACCGGGATGGATAAGAACGCCATCCTGATCGCCACCGCGCTCGCGTCATTTGTCGGGACGCTCCTTATGGCGCTCCTTGCGAACTACCCGTTCGCGCTTGCCCCGGGCATGGGCCTGAACGCCTATTTTGCCTAC
This sequence comes from uncultured Lachnospiraceae bacterium, assembly GCA_947626795.1. GTDB lineage: Bacteria > Bacillota > Clostridia > Lachnospirales > Lachnospiraceae > Petralouisia. The sequence continues at coordinate 30,708 of CANQTH010000014.1, read as the reverse complement.
ACGGTAGTCATCGGGATGGGGTACTCCTGGCAGATCGCCCTGCTCGCCGTATTCGTCGAGGGCATCATCTTCATTATCTTATCCTTAACGAATGTGCGCGAGGCGATCTTCAACGCGATCCCTTCCACCCTGAAATCAGCCGTCAGCGTAGGCATCGGCCTGTTCATCGCCTTTATCGGCCTGCAGGACGCGAAGCTCATCGTGAACAGTGATTCCACCCTGCTCACTTACCAGACGTTCAAAGGCGAGACGTTCCACTCGGTCGGCGTGGGCGCCATCCTTGCCTTAGTCGGCGTCCTGATCACCGCCATCCTCTTGGTAAAGCGCGTCAAGGGCGGCATCCTGATCGGCATCCTTGCCACCTGGGTTCTTGGCATCCTCTGCGAGCTGGCAGGCATCTACGTGCCGTCTCCCGATGCCGGCATGTACTCCGTGATCCCTTCCGGGATCGTCAGCCTGGACTTCTCTTCTTTCTCCAAGACTTTCGGGGCTGTGTTCACCGCGGACTTCGGGGCTGTCAAGATCGGCGATTTCATCGTTATCATGTTCTCATTCCTGTTCGTAGATATGTTTGACACGATCGGGACTTTGATCGGCGTGTCTTCCAAAGCGGATATGCTGGACAAAGACGGCAAGCTGCCGCGCATCAAACCCGCGCTTTTATCCGACGCCATCGCGACCTCCGTCGGCGCGGTCTTCGGCACGTCCACGACGACGACTTACGTCGAGAGCGCTTCCGGCGTGACGGAAGGCGGCCGCACCGGGCTTACGGCCCTTACGACGGCGGTCCTGTTCCTGTTATCCATTGTCTTCTCGCCGCTGTTTTTGAGCATCCCGTCGTTTGCCATCGCCCCGGCGCTGATCATCGTCGGATTCTACATGATGGGTTCCGTCGCAAAGATCGACTTTGAAGACATGACGGACGCGATCCCGGCTTTCCTGTGCATCATCACGATGCCGCTCGCTTACAGCATTTCCGAAGGCATCGCGATCGGCGTCATTTCCTGGACTTTGATCAACCTGATCACCGGGAAGGCAAAGGAAAAGAAGATCAGCGTGCTGATGTACATCCTGACCGTCGTATTCATCTTGAAGTATATTTTCTTATAAGAATAGAAAAAAGAATGTGCTTCGCGCATTCATGAAAGAGAGAAAAAGGGATGCCGCGCGGCATCCCTTTTTCTCTCTTAAATAATAGCGCCCTCTACTCTTCCTTCTGCCCATAATACGCATTCGCGCCATGCTTCCTGTAATAATGCTTATCCTGCAATTCCTGCGGAGCCGGCTGGATCCGCGGGTTGATCGTCTCCGCCCGGTATGCCATCTTCGCGACCTCTTCGAGGACAACCGCGTTGTGGACGGCCTCATGCGCGTCCTTGCCCCATGCGAACGGCCCATGGTTCTTGCACAATACCGCCGGAACCGCCATCACGTCCTTATCCATCGCCTTGAAGGAATCGACGATCAGATGCCCGGTATTCTCTTCATACGCGCCCTCGATCTCTTCCTTCGTCAAGCAGCGCACGCACGGGATCTCCCCGTACATATAATCGGCATGGGTCGTGCCATAGCACGGAATGCTCCTGCCTGCCTGCGCCCAGCTCGTCGCATAGGAAGAATGCGTATGCACGACGCCGCCGATCTCCGGGAACGCCTTATACAGTTCCAAATGGGTCGCTGTATCCGAAGACGGGTTGTAACGCCCCTCCACCTTATTCCCTTCCAGATCGATGACTACCATATCTTCCGGCTTTAACTTATCATAATCCACGCCGCTCGGCTTGATGACAAACAAGCCCTTTTCCCGGTCGATGCCGCTGACATTCCCCCAGGTAAAGGTCACAAGCCCATAACGGGGCAGATCCATATTCGCTTCGTATACCGCTTTCTTCAGTTCTTCTAACATCACGTTCCCTCCCTATTTCTTCTATATCATTAATATCTCAGGCCGCACATATCTTTTCATGCGCATCACGCGCGCCCGCTCCTGCATAAGTCTTTTCCCGCGTATGGCGCGGCCCTGCTCCTGCATAAGTCTTTTCCCGCGCATCACGCGCGGCCCCGCTCCTGCATAAGTCTTTTCCCGCGCATGGCGCGGCCCTGCTCCTGCATATGTCTTTTTCCGCGCATCACGCGCGGCCCCGCTCCAGTGCATGGATACCCCGCAGCAAGCTGCGGGGTATCCTGACATTTGCTTTTATTTCAAAGAATCAACGGCTGCCCGCTCGATCGGGAGGCCTTCGCTGTAACGCTTGATGAATACGTCGAACCCTTCCACGTCTTTCGCGTCCGGCTCTAACGTGACGCTTTCCTGCCCCGCAAATACCTTATCCTCAAGATACTGGGACAACGTCTCACCGTCCGCCTTGTTCAACATATAAGAAGCCAGCAGGGCGATCCCCCAGGCGCCGCCTTCCCCAGCCGTCTCCATAACGGAAACCGGGGTATTGACAGCCGCCGCCATGATCTTCTGCCCAACGCCTTTCGTCTTGAACAGCCCGCCATGGCCCATCAGCACGTCCAGCTTGACATTCTCTTCCTTCATCAGGATGTCCAGGCCCGTCTTCAACGCGCCCAGAGCCGTGAACAGATGCACGCGCATAAAGTTCGCGAGGTTGAACTTGCTGTCCGGCGTGCGCACGAAGAGCGGCCGCCCTTCCTCGAACCCGGTCACATGCTCCCCTGAGAAATAGTTGTACGCCAGCAGCCCGCCGCAGTCCGCGTCGCCTTCCAGTGCCTTGTTGTACAAGACGGAGAACAGCTTCGTCATATCGACTTCCACGCCGAAATTCTCCGCAAACTCTTTGAACAGGTTGACCCATGCGTTCAGATCCGACGTGCAGTTGTTGCAATGGACCATCGCCACCAGGCTCCCGTCCGGGGTCGTCACAAGGTCGATCTCCGGATGCACCTTCTTCAGATTGTCCTCAAGCACCGCCATCGCAAATACGGACGTCCCAGCGGAAACATTCCCGGTACGCTTCTCTACGCTCTTGGTCGCCGTCATGCCCGTCCCCGCGTCGCCTTCCGGCGGGCAGAGCGGAACGCCTGCCTTCAAGTTGCCGCTTACGTCCAATAGCTTCGCGCCTTCTTCCGTAAGCGTCCCTGCCTTCTCGCCCGCGACCAACACCTTCGGGATGATGTCCTCAAGCTTCCACGGGAAATTCTCGGACGCTACCAGGTCGTTGAACTGCCCCATCATCTTCTTGTCAAAATCCTTCGTCGCAATGTCGATCGGGAACATACCGGAGGCCTCGCCTACGCCTAATACCTGCTCCCCGGTCAGCTTCCAATGCACATAGCCCGCAAGCGTCGTGAAATACGCGATCGAGCTTACGTGTTCTTCTTTATTCAGGATTGCCTGGTACAGATGGGCGATGCTCCACCGCTGCGGAATGTTGAACTGGAATACCTCCGTCAGCTTCTTAGACGCTTCTTCCGTAATGGTATTCCGCCAGGTACGGAACGGAACAAGAAGCTCCCCGTCCTTGTCAAATGCCATATAGCCGTGCATCATCGCGCTGAAGCCAAGCGCGCCGACCGTCTCCAGGGTCACGCCGTACTGCGCCTTGACGTCCTCCGCCATCTTCGCATAGCAGTCCTGCAGGCCGTTCCAGATCGCGTCCAGGCTGTAGGTCCAGATGTGGTTCTCGTACTGGTTCTCCCAGTCGTGCGCCCCGGATGCGATCGGGACATTGTCGCTCCCCGTCAGGATGGCCTTGATCCTGGTCGAGCCGAACTCAATCCCGAGGGCGGTCTTCCCATTCTGAATATCTTCTATGATACGGTTCTTGTCCATATTAAAAATTCCTCCAACCTTCTATGCCTTTGCAAATTCCTTTACCTTCGCGTAAATGCCCTGCGCGTCAAGCCCATATTTCTCAAGCAGCTTCACTGCCGGGCCGGATTCCCCGTACACGTCGTTCACGCCGATCTTGCATACCGGGGTCGGTGCTTTCGCGCTGAGGCAGTCGCATACCGCGCTTCCCAATCCCCCAATGATGGAATGCTCTTCCGCTGTGACTACCTTCCCGGTCTTCTTCGCGGAATTGAGGATGATCTCCTCGTCTAACGGCTTGATCGTATGGATGTTGATGACCTCCGCGTTGATCCCGTCCGCCGCGAGCTTCTCCGCAGCTTCCAGGGACGCCCCCACGCAAAGCCCTGTCGCCACGATCGTAACGTCTGTCCCTTCCCTTAAAAGAACGCCTTTCCCCACTTCAAATTTATAATCCGGCCTGTCGTTGATCACCGGAACGGCAAGACGCCCGAACCGTAAATATACCGGGCCGTCTATCTCATAAGCCGCCTGAACGGCCGCCTTCGCCTCCACGTCGTCGGATGGGTTGATCACCGTCATGCCCGGGATCGTCCGCATCAGCGCGATATCCTCGTTGCACTGGTGGGTCGCCCCGTCTTCCCCTACGGAGATCCCCGCGTGGGTCGCCCCGATCTTCACGTTCAGATGCGGATACCCCACGGAGTTCCTTACCTGCTCGAACGCCCTGCCTGCTGCGAACATGGCGAAAGAGCTTACGAACGGCACCTTCCCCGTCGTCGCGATGCCTGCCGCGATCCCCATCATGTTGCACTCCGCGATCCCGCAGTCAATGTGCCTTTCCGGGAATGCCTTCTTAAATACTCCGGTCTTGGTTGCCGCTGCAAGGTCAGCATCCAATACTACCAGATTCTCATGTTCTTTTCCCAACTCTACCAATGCGTTCCCATAGCTGTCCCTGGTCGCGATTTTCTTTACTTCTGGCATAATGCTTCACCTGCTTTCTCTAATTCTTCCATTGCGATTGCATATTCCTCGTCGTTCGGGGCCTTCCCATGCCATCCGGCCTGGTTCTCCATGTAGGACACGCCTTTCCCCTTCACCGTCTTCATGACGATGGCGGTCGGCATCCCCTTTGTCTCCCTTGCCTCCTTGAAGGCCGCGCGGAGCTGGTCGAAATCATTCCCGTCCGCGACGTTGATCACATGGAAATTGAACGCCTTGAACTTCTCGTCGATCGGATAAGGCGAGCATACGTCGTCGATCTTGCCGTCGATCTGCAGCCCGTTGTTGTCCACGATGACCACGAGATTGTCTAACTTCCTGTGGCCTGCGAACATGGACGCTTCCCATACCTGCCCTTCCTGGATCTCGCCGTCGCCCAAAAGCGTATAGACGCGATAGCTGTCATTGCTCAATTTTGCGGATAAAGCCATCCCGACCGCAGCGGAGATCCCCTGTCCCAAGGAGCCGCTGGACATATCGATGCCCGGCGTATGCTGCAGGCACGGATGCCCCTGCAGGTGGGAGCCGATCTGGCGCAGCGTCTTCAAGTCCTCAACCGGGAAAAAGCCGCGGTTCGCGAGCGTGGAATAAAGCCCTGGCGCCGTATGGCCTTTCGAGAGGACGAAACGGTCGCGGTCCGCCTTCTTCGGATCCTTCGGGTCTATGTTCATTTCTTCAAAATAAAGATAAGTATATACGTCCGCCGATGAGAGCGATCCGCCGGGATGCCCTGCCTTTGCGGCATGGACAGCCGTCACGATACCTTTTCGTATCTCATTGGCCGCTTTCTGAAGTTCTAAATTATCCATGAAAATGTCTCCTTTACCTTTTTCACTAAACTATCAATCGCCAAAAACTGCCCTGTAATCTTTCTGGAACTTCGCGATCCCGATATCCGTCATCGGGTGCTTCGTCATCTGCTCGATCACCGCGTATGGTACAGTCGCGATATCCGCGCCCGCAAGCGCGCATTCCGTCACATGGATGGGGTTGCGTATGCTCGCCGCTATGATCTCCGTCTCCAGCCCGTAATTCTGAAAAATCAGGGCGATATCCTCGATCAAGCCGACGCCCCTCTGATTGACGTCGTCCAGGCGGCCCAGGAACGGGGAGACGTACGTCGCCCCCGCCCTTGCTGCCAAAAGCGCCTGGTTCACAGTGAAGATCAGCGTCACGTTCGTCTTGATGCCTTCCGACGACAGGATCTTCACCGCCTTTAAGCCTTCCGCGGTCATTGGAATTTTCACAATCATATTGGGATGGATCGCCGCGATCTCGCGTCCCTCCTTCACCATGCCTTCTGCATCTACGGTCGTCGCCTTGACTTCGCCGCTGATAGGTCCGTCCACGATGGTCGTAATCTCTTTGATCACCTCGTTGAAATCCCTGCCCTCTTTCGCGATCAGGGACGGGTTCGTCGTCACCCCGCAAATCACTCCCATGTCATTTGCTTTACGGATATCTTCCACATTGGCTGTATCGATAAAAAATCTCATTCCCGCTTCCTCGCTTTCTTATTTTCCAAATACAACGTTCCCTAACATCAGGTCTTTCTTAAAGTCGCGGATATTGGTATTATTGTCGATGTAAACCGCCTCAATGCCCATAGCCGCTGCCCAGTCGCCCATCTGCTCCGCCGTCAGGTCGTAGGTGAACGCCGTATGGTGCGCGCCGCCCGCTAAGATCCATGCTTCCGCGCCAACCGTCAGGTTCGGCTGCGGCGTCCAGAATGCGGTCGCTACCGGGAGCTTCGGCATCGGCTTCTCCGTCTTCTTGCACTCTACCGTGTTGATCAGCAGGCGGAAGCGGTCGCCTAAGTCAATCAGGGACGTCGCGATGCCCGTGCCTTCCTTCGCCGTAAATACAAGACGCGCCGGATCTTCCCTGTCGCCCATGGAGAGCGGCTGGCACTTAATGCTGATCGGGCCGTCCGCGATCGTCGGGCAGATCTCCAGCATATGCGCCTGCAGGATGCCTTCCTTGCCCGGCACTAAGTTGTATGTGTAGTCCTCTAACATGGACGTGCCCTTCGCGTCCTTCATGCCGGCGGTCATCAGCTTCATCACGCGGACCATAGCCGCAACCTTCCAGTCGCCTTCCGCGCCGAATCCGTAGCCCTTCTCCATCAGCCGCTGGATCGCGAGGCCCGGAAGCTGCTTCAATGCGCCCAGGTCGCCGAAGTGCGTAACGATCGCCTGATAATTCTTCTCTTCCAGGAAACGCTCGAACCCGATCTCGATCTGCGCCTGTACGGCTACGTGCTTCTTGAACTCATCCGCGTCCCTGCCCTCTAAGAGAATCTCGTATTTGTCATAATACTCGTCAACAAGCGCGTTCGTGTCGGATTCGGAAACAGCCGCGACAGCCTCCGCGATCTCGTTTACCGGATATGCGTCCACTTCCCAGCCGAACTTCAACTGAGCCTCTACCTTGTCGCCTTCCGTAACCGCTACGTTGCGCATATTGTCCGCCACGCGCATTACGCGCACATGGCTGCTCTCCACGATGCCGATCGCCGTACGCATCCAGGAAGCGATCTTCTCCTGCACTTCCTTGCTGGTCCAGTGGCCAACCACAACCTTGCGCTCGATGCCCATGCGCGTCACCATATGGCCCCACTCACGGTCGCCGTGCGCGGACTGGTTCTCATTCATGAAATCCATGTCGATGGTATCGTACGGGATCTCCTCGTTGAACTGCGTATGTAAGTGGAGAAGCGGCTTGCGGTATTCCTGAAGCCCTAAGATCCAGGACTTTGCCGGAGAGAATGTGTGGCACCATACGATGACGCCCGCGCACTCCTCGTCAATATTCGCCTCGTTAAAGGTCTTGCGGATCACTTCGTTCGTGATCAGCGTCGGCTTCAAGACTACCTCAAACGGAAGCACGCCGGACTTGTTCAACTGTTCTACGATGATCCGTGAATGCTCCGCCACATTTTTCAGGCACTCGTCCCCATACAGGTCCTGGGATCCAGTGCAGAACCAAAATTTGTAATTTTTTTGTAACTTCATGTCATGACCTCCTATTTTTTATATTAATATTTTATAAAAAACATCCTTCCGCCGATTTATTTTATAGGAAATACTCATAAAACAAATCGGATCTTCCACTTCTCTATTTTACTTTATTACCTATGGGATAGTCAACCCTTTTTCAAAATTAATGGAAATCTCTGTAACAGGGCAGCCCCGGACTTTGCACTTGCTGCAAAGTCCGTAAGAACGTGTAAATTTTGCCAGGCGGGATTCCGGCTCTTTGCCGAAGGCAAACTTAAAATGAGCCGGATTCCGTAACAGGGCAGCCGGAAGGCCGCCCTGTTACAAATCCTTCGCGTCCCGCTCGGCAAGGCGCAGCACGCCCGCGATCGGCAGGATGAGCGCGCCGCAGAAGAAATTGCTTACCCCGTGCAAAAAATCCCACGGCAGGCCCGCGACGATCCAGGCAGCCATCCCCCGGAAATCCAGCCCGTACAGGATCGCCTGCGCCGGGGCGTAGAGCGTCCCGAACAGGAAGCCGTGCGCCGCGCACAGGAGCATGCAGGCGAACGCGCCCGCTTTTTTCGGCATATCCTTCGGCAGGAGCATCGCCGCGCCCCAGAGTGCCGCCCAGATATACAGATAAGGGACCCACCACGCCGCAAAGCCGCAGAGCGCGCCGTCCAGGAACACATACAGGTAGATGGGATACAGCGCCTTTTTCCGGTAGACGAGCGTATAGGCGATCGTAAGCGCGCCCACAAGATGAATGTTCGGCAGGACTTCCATCATCATCTTGGATGCGTACATCAACGCGCCTAACATCGCGAACACGGCCGTCTCCCTTGTCGTCAGCCTCACTCTTTTTCCAGGCGCAGGGCGTATTCCACGCCTTCCTCGATCGCCGTGCCGTCAACACCCGAACCCGCGTACTCCCCATCCTCGTAAAACGCCCAGTATGCGCCGTCCTCCTCCGGATCCGCCGTTATGCCGTTGACCGTCTTGACATAAAGGCCGTACTGCCCTTCTTCCCCTTCGATCAGGCCAAGCTCTTCTAAGGCCTCCCCGACCGTCTCCTTGTCCGTATGGATGGAAAACCGCGTCTCTTCCCCATCCCCGTCCACTACGGAAAACGCGAACTCCCTGCTCCCTTCCCCAAGCTCGCCGCCTTCTAAGGCCGCGCCGGACTCTTCTCCGGGCGCGCTCTCTTCCCTGTTCCCGCCGCAGCCCGCGAACGCGAGCGACGCGGCCAGCACGGCGCATAAGAAATACGCCAGGTATGTCTTCCGTCTTTCCATCGTCTTATCTCCTCTCCTTATGTAGAAACAGGGCTGCCGCTTCACAGATTTCCACTCAGCAATGCGACAGCCCCACTGTAAACTTATGTTATATTTTATAACGGTTCAGCCCTGCGGCTTCCTTATTTTACTTCTAACGTCCAGCCGTATTTGTCTTCTTCGTTGCCCCACTGGATCCCCGTCAGGTAATCGTAGAGCTTCTGGGTCAGGCTGCCGATCTTGAAATCGTTCACGATCACGGAATCGTCCTTGTAGACAAATTCCCCGACCGGGGAAACCACGGCCGCCGTCCCCGTGCCGAACGCCTCTTCCAACGTGCCGTCATGGCCCGCCTTCATCAGGTCGTCCACGGACAGATGCGTCTCGTTTACCTTGTAGCCCCAATCCTTCAAAATATGGATGATGGAATCCCGTGTGACGCCCGCAAGCACCGTCCCCTCGATCGGGGCCGTGTAGATCTCGCCGCTGATCTTGAACATGATGTTCATCGTCCCGACTTCCTCGACATACTTGCGGTTCACGCCGTCAAGCCAAAGCACCTGCGTGCAGCCTTTTTCCTCCGCGCGCACCTGGCCTAAGATGGACGCCGCGTAATTGCCGCCGCATTTCGTGAAGCCCGTCCCGCCTTTGACCGCGCGCACCAGCTCGTCTTCCACTAAGATCTTCACCGGGTTGATGCCTTCCGGGTAGTATGCGCCCACCGGGCAGCAGATGACCATGAAGCGGTAGGAAACCGCCATATGAACGCCCAGGGAAGCCTCCGTCGCGAACATGAACGGGCGGATATACAGGGATGTCTCCGGCTCGGAAGGGATCCAGTCCCGCTCCACCTTCACCAGCTCCTCCACCGCTTCCACGAACATATCCTCCGGGAACGCCGGCATGCAGAGACGCTCGTTCGACTTGATCATGCGCCTTGCATTCATCTCCGGGCGGAACAGCAGGATCTTGTCCTCCTTCGTGCGGTACGCCTTCAAGCCCTCGAACGTCTCCTGCGCGTAATGCAAAGTCACGCAGGACGGGTTGATCTCCACCGGGCCGTACGGCTCGATCCGCGCGTCATGCCAGCCCTTCTCCTTCTCCCAGTCCATGGAGAACATATAATCCGTCATATACTTGCCAAAGCCAAGGTTTTTCTGATCCGGCTTTTCCTTCAGCACGTCCCTTTTTATAAATTTAATGTCCATAAAAACTCCTCCATCCTATTTCCTTTTTCTCAATTATTATACTTTTTTTTTGCCCTGTCAAGATTATTCCCAGGGCTTATGCTTTCCATAACCTCAACTTATGCCAGAACAGTCCCGCAATAACTTTTCTGCATATCTACTGGATCATAAAATGCGGTATACTCAAGATATCTTAATCGCAGGGACGTCCCTTAGCCATTTCGGCGGGAACAGCCCCTATGGGGCTGCCGCGATAGCGCAAGATCCGGAATCAAAGGACGCCGGGCCTTGCTCTTCAATCCTTTTGCGCGGCGCCCCATCGAAAGAAAGGAGCTTTACGATGCATGAATTTCAACCATATCCGATCGATCTGTTAGAATTTAACCCTTTTACCAAGCTGTCCAACGAATGGATGCTGATCACGGCGGGGGACCGCAGGAAGGCGAACGCCATGACGGCGAGCTGGGGCGGCCTCGGCGTCCTCTGGGGTAAAAATATCGCTGTCATCTTTGTCCGCGAAAGCAGGTACACGAAAGAATTCATCGACAACGGGGAGTATTTCTCCTGCTGCTTCTTCGGGCCAAAATACAAGAATGCCCTGAAATACTTCGGCGCCGCTTCCGGCAGGCAGGAGGACAAGTTCAAGGCGGCCAAACTGAACCTGAATTACAAAAGAGGCATCCCGTTCGTGGACGAGGGGAATTTCATCGTCCTCTGCCAAAAAATGGCGGCCGTCCCGATCCGGGAAGAGCATTTCCTCCTCCCGGAGATCAAGGAAAAATGGTATTCCGGCAAGGACGAGGATAATTTCCACACCATGTACGTCGGCGAGATCCTGGAGATCCTGGCGCGGTAAAGACTGAGAGGAAAAGATGCGCCCTGTATGGCCGGACGCCCGCGATTATGCAAGCGTCCGGCCATACAGGGCGCAATTATCCGGAAACTCGCGACCAGATATCAAATACGCCGGGGAATTATCTAAATTTATGATCCGATCCCGCCGATTCGTTCTCATTTGTCCCGATAATGGGAACCGCACTGCGCTATCTCTATGTTGCCGTTCCTTATGCGATATACAAGACGGTTTGTGTCGTCTATCCTGCGGCTCCAAAAACCGCTCAAATCGCCTCTTAGCGGCTCCGGCTTTCCTATTCCCTCATAACCGTTTCTGTCGATGTCCTGCAAGAGTTGGAGAATGCGTTTGAGAGTCTTCCGATCCTGCTTCGTCCAATACTCAAAATCCTCCCACGCTTCATCCTGCCAAATCTTATTCATAGCCTACCTCATGCACCGTTCCCTTTCCCGCATCGAGATCTTGAATGGCTTTTCTCAGCCTTGCCATATTTTCATCGGAATAGAAAGGGTCAACGCTCACTTCAAAGGGAATACGCTTCTCTTTGCCTACTTTCCTTGCAAAGATCGAAAACGCCGCACTCATGGAAAGTCCTAATTCATTACAAGCCTGCTCCATGCTCTTTTTCACATCTTCGTCCAACTTGAAATTTACATTAACTACCCGTGCCATAACCAACGCTCCTTTCACGCTTTATTATATGCCAAACCAAAGAAAACATCAAGAATTTTTCTTTGTTCAGTCACTATTCTAATCCCCCATGACGTCGATCTGGCACATCCGCATCGTCGTAAGCGCCGCCTCATGCGACTGCGGCGTGACCCCGGCGCAGCAGGACGCGTCCACGCTGATCTTCGTCTCCGGCATCGCCGCCTTTAACAGCAGCGCGTTGCTCACGACGCAGATATCCGTGCAAAGACCTACCAGCTCGATCTCAAGGGCCTCCGCCTCATTTTCCCGCGCTAAGTCCTCCATCAGCCCCAACGAGCCGAACGTCGGCTTGTCCACGATCCGGGACGGCTCCGCGAGGGCTTCCACGCCCGGGTGAAGTGCCCATCCTTCCGTCCCCTTAACGCAGTGGACAACCGGGAGCTTTTTCCCTTCCGCCGTATCCAGGTAATCCGCGCCGTGCGTGTCCCGCGTCACGTAAATATCCTGCCTGCGGTAAGACCGCATCTTGTCCAGGACCGGACCGACGATCGCCTGCGCCTCTTTCGTCCCAAGGCTCCCGTCAATGAAATCCTTCTGCATATCGACTACAACTAAGACTTTCCGCATTCCTATCCCCCTATTTCCGGAAATATTCCGACCTTCCGGCGCAGGATGTGCTGATGGACTCGATCGCCACCGCCCCGCCCCGCACGATCTCGATATTCTTGTATTTGCTGCGCAGCAGATCGATCAGCTCGTTATTGCGCCGCTCCGTCAGCTTGCACTCTAACAGCACGCTGTCCGTGCCGATGTCCGCGACCTCCACATGGAACACCTGCGCGATCTGGAACAGCTCCGCCTTATCCTCTACGGAACAGTTCCTCACCTTCGCGAACAAGATCTCTTTCATATGGATCGGCATATCCGTCAGATCGATGACCTTGATGACCTCCACCATCCGGTTCAACTGTTTTTTTATCTGCTCAAACGTCACGTCGTCGCTGGTCACGCAGATCGTCATGCGGGACACCGTCTCGTCTTCCGTCGTGCCTACCGTAAGGCTCTGCAGGTTATAGGATTTCCCGGAAAACAGGCCGGACACTTTCGCAAGGACGCCCACCTGATTCTCCACATACAACGCGATCCATCTGTTCTTCATGCTCTCCATCCCTCCTCTTTGCAGCCCCGCGCTACTTTAAGATCATCTCCGTCATCGGATTCCCGCTCTTTACCATCGGAAGCACAAGCTCGTCCGTCGCCACCATGAACTCAAGAAAGACGGTCTGCGCCTCCCCCTTCGCCCATTCCAAGGCGGGCGCAATCTCTTCTTCCGTGCGGACGCGGACGCCGCTCGCCCCGTAGCTCTCCGCGAGCTTCACGAAATCCGGCTCGTAAGGCGGGCAGGCCTCCTGCGGCCCCTTGCAGTCCCCCGGGCAGCTTTTCCGCCTGCGCAGGCAGGTCGCCGCGTAGCGCTTTCCGTAAAACAACTGCTGCATCTGGCGCACCATGCCCAGGCAATGGTTGTTGAAAATGCATACAATGACTTTCACGCCCTGCGTCATGGCCGTCGCGAGTTCCTGGATGTTCATCTGCATCCCGCCGTCGCCGCTGATGCAGATCACCTCCCGGTCCGGGCAGCCGATCTTCGCCCCGATCGCCGCCGGAAACCCGAAGCCCATCGTCCCAAGGCCGCCGGACGTGATGAACTGCTTCCCTTTCTTCATCTCAATATACTGCGACGCCCACATCTGATGCTGCCCCACGTCCGTGACGACGATCCCTTCCGGGAACTCCCGGTTGATCTGCTCTAAGATCATCTGCGGCGTCATGCCCCTGTCTCTGCGCATCTCCAGCGGGTTCTCCTCATCCCACGCCCGGATCTGCGCAAGCCACGCGCCCGTCTCCTGCGGCTCCGCCCATTCCAGCAGCTTTTCGATCGCAAGCCCCGCGTCCGCCACGATCGGCACGTCCACCACGACGTTCCTGGAAATGGACGCCGTGTCGATATCTACATGGACGATCTGCGCGTTGGGCGCAAACTCGTTTAAATCCCCCGTGATCCTGTCGTTAAACCGCGTGCCGATGGAAAATAAGACGTCGCATTCCCCGACCGCCATATTCGCCGCATACCGCCCGTGCATCCCGCTGTTCCCGACATAATACGGGTGGTCGGTCGGAACCGCGCCTTTGCCCATCACGGTCGTGACCACCGGGACCCGCGTCCGTTCCATCAGCTCCTCCATCTTGTCGTTGGCCCTTGCGATATTGACGCCGCCCCCGATCAAGAACAGCGGCTTCTTTGCTGCCTTTAAGAGCTTATAGCCGCGCTTGAGCTGCCCGACGTGGACGCCCTCGCTGGGCTTGTACCCGCGGATCGCCACCGTTTCCGGGTACTCGCCCGGCCCCAGCGCGGTCTGGATGTCCTTGGGAAGGTCTATCAGGACCGGGCCTGGCTTCCCCGTCCGCGCGATATGGAACGCCATTTTCAAGATCCTGCCCAGATCCTTCCGGTCGCGCACCGTCACGCCGTACTTCGTGACGCTCCGCGTCATGCCCACGATGTCCACCTCCTGGAACGCGTCGTTCCCGATCATATTAAGCGACACCTGTCCCGTGACGCACACCAGGGGGATGTTGTCATAATGGGCGTCCGCAAGCCCCGTGATGATATTCGTCGCCCCCGGCCCGCTCGTCACGATGCATACGCCCACCTTCCCGGTCGCCTTCGCGTATCCTTCCGCCTCGTGGATCAGCCCCTGCTCATGCCGCGGCAGCACCAGGCTGATCTCGCCGTGCCGATACAGCTCGTCCATGAGATCCGTGACCATCCCGCCCGGATACCCGAAGACCGTGTCTACGCCTTCCTCCAACAACGCCTTTACAAATAATTTCCTCCCGGCTATGTCCATCGCCATATGATTCACCTCTGTTTTTTCCTCTTATATTCCAGAAAATAAAATTCCAGGTCAAAATACGTCTGCTCCTCGCTGTCCGCCACGATCTCCCAATCCTCCCGCTCGTCCAGGTTCGGGAACCATGCGTCCGCCTGGTAGCAATAGTCGATCTTCGTGATATGCGCCACGTCGCATTTGTCCAGCAATTGGCGGTACACGCTCTCGCCGCCGATCACATATACGTCGCCGCTGTCGTACCGCGCAAGCTCGCGCTCCAGCTCTTCCATGTCATGCACCGCTAAGACGCCTTTCGCCTGATAGCTCCTGTCCCTCGTCAGCACGATGTTCACCCGATCTTTCAGGGGCGTGCCGTTCGGGAAGCTCTCAAGCGTCTTCCGGCCCATCACGACGACCTTCCCCGTCGTCATTTCCTTGAAAAACTTCATGTCCTGCGGGATGCGCACCAGCAGCTTGTTGTTCATCCCGATGCCCCAGTTCCTGTCAACCGCCGCGATCAGATTCATGCCTGCCCCTCCTATACCGCCACCGGGATATGCTCGATCTGCGGCCCGGTCACGTAATTGTCCAGACGGACGTCTTCTTTTTTAAATTGATAAAAATCCTTCACATCCGGGTTCAGCCAAAAATCCGGAGCTGGATGCGTCTCCCGCTCGATCAGCTCCTTCACCAGCGGGATATGGCGGTCGTAAATGTGGGCGTCCGCGATCACATGCACCAGCTCGCCCACCTCCATGTCGCAGACTTGCGCCAGCATATGCATCAGAACCGCATACTGGCAGACATTCCAGTTGTTCGCCGTCAAAACGTCCTGCGACCGCTGGTTCAGGATCGCGTTTAAGACCAGCTTCCGCTGCCCGCCCCGCCGCGTCACGTTAAACGTCATGCTGTAGGCGCAGGGATAAAGGTTCATCTCGCTCAAGTCCTGATGCACATAGAGGTTCGTGATGATCCTGCGGCTGTACGGGTTATGCTTCAGGTCGTAGATCACGCGGTCCACCTGGTCCATCATGCCCTCCGGATAAGAATGCCGCACGCCCATCTGGTACCCGTACGCCTTCCCGATCGAGCCGTCCTCGTCCGCCCATGCGTCCCAGATATGGCTGCTCAGGTCATGGATGTTGTTGGATTTCCGCTGCCAGATCCAGAGAATCTCGTCCGTGCAGCTCCGGATGGCCGTCCTGCGCAGCGTGATCGCCGGGAATTCCTTGGATAAGTCGTATCGGTTGACGACGCCGAATTTCTTGACTGTGTACGCGCTGCTCCCGTCCTCCCAATGGGGACGGATCTTCTCTCCTTCCGTACTTATGCCTGTTTCCAAGATATCCCGGCACATGGATATGAAAATATGGTCTGCTAAGCTCATGCCTCTTCCCTCTCCGCTTCTTTCTGAAGTCAAATGCCCCGCAGCAAGCCACGGGGCGCGACTTAGCCTGTTTTTAATCGCTTACCTGCTATTCTATCAATCTTATTTGCGGAAAACAACATTTTTTTATTTTTTTTCAAAAAAAGAAAGATTTTTCCGATGAAATGGTGTATACTGTAAGTTGCAGCCACGGCTGCCGCGCGGGAGGGCCAAGCCGCCCGATCGGCGCAAAGAGGCCGCAGCCTGCGTGGGCAGGGGCGTCCCGCGGCAGTTCCGCCTGCAATATCATAAGATTTAAGGAGAGAGACCATGAGCCAAGCAAAAGTAGACCGTTATAAAGCGGAAAAAGCAAACCGCAAGAAGAACCTCAAGCGCGAGAAGGCAAAGCGCGGCGCGGCCGCTGTCTGCGGCGTCATCGTATGCGCCGCCGTCGTGTGCTGGATCGGATATTCCGCGTTCGGGTATTTCCATTCCGACGACACGACGGATACCGTCGCCCAGACCGAGATCAACCTGGATTCCCTGAACGACTATCTGGACGGGATCCAATCGGGCGCGGAGGAATGACCGCCCCTCCCCTATTTTGGTAACGATTCAGCCTTCGGCTTCCTGGTTACGGGCTTTGCAGCAAGTGCAAAGTCCTGGGCTGAATGGTTATTATTTTTGTGCAAAATTGCCTTTGACACCGTTTCCGGTTTCTGATAGGATAATTGCAAACGTGCAGCGTTCCAGGCATAAGTCCAGTTGAGCGCCGCACGTTTTTTTATTTGCGGCAAAAAGCAAACGGAGGCGGCACGGCCATCCCGCCACAAACGACGGCCGCGCTTCCGCCCGCATCGCCGCTTTGATTCAGAAACAAGGAGGAAAAAACAAATGGAATCCAACTCAAACCAGGCAAACCAGTTTTTAGGGACAGAACCGATCGGGAAGCTCATGGGGCGGTATGCCGTCCCCTGCGTCATTTCCCTTCTGGTCGGGGCTTTGTACAACATCGTGGATCAGATCTTCATCGCAAACGCCGATTACCTCGGCTCATACGGGAACGCCGCCAACACCGTCGTGTTCCCGCTCACCGTCATCGCGCTCGCGATCGCCGTCATGATTGGGGACGGGTGCTGCGCTTTCGTCAGCCTGAGCCTCGGGCGCAAGGACGGCGCCAGCGCGAAAAAGAGCGTGGGAAATTCCGTCGTCCTGACCCTTTTATCCAGCGTGGCACTCTGCGCGCTCTACTTGGCCTTCGCAGCCCCCATCGTCACCTTGTTCGGCGGCACGGTAAACGAAGAAACGTTCCGATGCTCCATGGAATATTTTTTCTATATCTCCCTCGGCGTCCCGTTCTATATGTTCGGGCAGGCCATGAACCCGGTCATCCGGGCGGACGGATCCCCGAAATTCGCAATGGCCTCTACCCTGGCCGGGGCGGCGCTGAACATCGTGCTTGACCCCTTGTTCATTTTCGCCTTCCAATGGGGGATGATGGGAGCCGCCGTCGCTACTGTGATCGGGCAGGTCGTCACGGCCGCCTTAGCCGCGTGGTACCTCTTTCACATGAAGCTGGTCCGCCCGCAAAGAGCGGATCTTCGCATAGACTTTGGGATTGCCAAAAAAACGCTGCTCCTTGGCGTCACAAGCTTCCTGTCCCAGATCTCCCTTGTCGCGGCCATGGCCGCCATCAACAACATGATCCAAAAATACGGGGCGTTAGACCCGATCTTTGGCAAGGGGCAATACGCGCAGATCCCCATGGCTGTCGTCGGCATCGTGATGAAATTTTTCCAGATCGTCATCTCCATCGTCGTCGGCATGGCCGCCGGATGCATCCCCATCGCCGGGTACAACATGGGCGCGGGCTTTCGCCAGCGTGTGCGGTCGCTCTTCTCGAAGCTGCTGGCCGCGGAGGCCCTGGTCGGGACAATTGCCTTCCTGATCGTGGAATTATTCCCCGCCCAGCTCATTTCCATTTTCGGCGCGGCGAACGAAAGCGTATATTATGCGGAATTTGCAAAAAAGGCGTTCCGGATCTACCTGTGCATGATCCCCTTTGCCTGCGTCAACAAAGCCTGCTTCATTTTCCTGCAGGCGATGGGAAAAGCGGCTGCGTCAACCATGCTCTCCATGGTGCGTGAGATCGTCTTCGGCGTGGGGTTCGCGCTCCTGCTCCCCTTATTCTCTGGCTTAGACGGGGTGCTTTTCTCCATGCCTGTGTCCGACTTGCTGACGTTTTTCATCGCCGCCTTCCTGATCCGCCGGACTTACCGGGAACTGGGCGGGGCAGGCGGGCGGATCCTGCCCCGAAAGGCATTTGCGGACAAATGACGCCGCGGCAGATCATTTTCTGTTACTATATAGGAAAGCAGGGCACGCGGGCAGCGCGCCCTGACATGATCGCCGCCATCCTTTTCGCGTCTTTCTTGGCTCATCCCCGAATATCTCGGTTTTTTGACGATCAGCCGAAAAAACGTGTCTTCCGTCAGTTCCTCGGCAAGGAAAATATTCTTGACGTAGCCGTTCAGAAAAAGGATCAGGCCGTCTTTGTAATCTCCGACAATCTCAACGATCCCCTCGTCGTCGCCGTCAAGGAAACGGCGGTAGCTGCCTGCACCGTTGTCCATCGATCTTCTCCTCTCCAAAAGACGCGCTTACGCTGTAACAGTTCAACTCAGGACTTTGCAGCAAGTGCAAAGTCCTAAGCTGAACTGTTACCTCGCGCTCCCTTCTGCTTATTAGTCGCATGAACCGCCAAAAAGTCTCGCTTCTTTTTTCAATCTGCAAAAAAATATTTGCAAGAGTCCATCCGATAAAAATAAGCGACCGCCCGGCCGATCTTTATCTGTTCGGCTGACGATCGCTTAAGTGGAGCTGAGGGGAATCGAACCCCTGTCCGAAAGCCAATCCACTATGGCATCTCCCATTACAGTCATTACTTTGACATTCCCTCCGCCAGACGCCTAATGACAAGCTCCTGGTTTTAGTAGCTTCATGATACGCCCACATGCGCAAAGCTTTGCATATGTCGTTTCCCACATCGTCGAAGCCGGATTCTTAAGCTGTGGGTGGCCTAAGCCCGACTGCCGCCCTTAGGCAGCGATTGCTAAATTATCTTCAGCGTTTATTTTTCTTTTCCCGTTGGTGAGGCGGTCAGGAGCCGCCAATGGCTTCCATAGCTTCACAACCCCCGTCGAAACCAGTACAACCCCTGGCTGCAGTCGCTGTTCTGCAAGTATTTATTATAAACGCAGATCTTTTCTTTTGTCAAGATGCTGGCTTAAAAAAACTTCGACAACCTTTCCTTTCAAAAGCAGCAAAAGAACCGCCAAAACAAAAAACACGGCTGTCCCAACCGCAGCCTTTCCAAGAAAGACCGCAAACGAATGGCTCTCCTGCCAGGCATTGTCAACCGCATAAAACACGTAGTCCGCAGACGCCCCATATGCTTCGCAGATCGGCGCGAGAAGCTCCTTCGCCCCCTGCCGCACCCCATGCTTTTGCCCGATCGGAAGCCTGTCCGCCCGGCCTTTTTCGATATCGGCGGCAATCCCGCGGCTCATCTGCGCCAAAATATGGCTGCCGTCTTCTAACTCAACGACATAATAAGGCGTATAATCGGTAAAAAGATCGAGCGGCGTCTGCCGGGCTTCCGCTTTCCTGCGCCTCACCGTCCCGTTCCGCCGCCTGACATAAGGATCCGCCCATTCTGCAAGGCTGTACACATCCGTCTTGACAATGGACTTCGGCGCTGCAGTCGCATACTCCATATCGTTTAAGAGATCTTCCCAGGCCTCTTTCCCGTCGATCTCCCGGATGCCTTCCCCTGCCGGCTTCCCAAGGTAATCCCCCGCCAGGTCTTCGGCGATCTCGCTGCTTTCTACTGCTTCCTGCCCGCTCTTTTCCCAGAGGATCTTTTCCAGGTCAAATTTCGCATATGCCAAAACCGCGAAAACCGCGCACGCGACGACGATCGCGCAGTCCAATGCCTTTTCCAAAAATTTCATAGCTCCCGCTCCCTAAACCCATAACCGTTCAGCCTTCGGCCTCACAGTTACGGAATCCGGCTCTTTGCCTTCGGCAAAGAGCCGGATTCCCACTCGGCAAAATTTACGCGTTCTTACGGACTTTGCAGCAAGCGCAAAGCCCTGGGCGAGATCATTGCCTAAACCTTCACATCCATCCCGTAGTATCGGCGCTTCCATTCATTCTCCCGCCAAACATGATATGCGGCCCTTCCTTTTCTGCCCGCCGCTTCCGCCGCGCGCTCCGCCCGGGCCTCTAAGGACTGCTCTTCTAATTCTTCCGCGCGCTCTGCCCATGTCTCCACGGACTGCTCTTTCAATTCCGCGCGCTCTGTCCGGGCCTCTAAGGACTGCTCTTCCAATTCCGCGCGCTCCGCCTGCGCTTCTAAGGACTGCTCCTCCAGCTCTTCCGCTTCCGCCGCGCGCTCCGCCTGCGCTTCTAAGGACTGCTCCTCCAGCTCTTCCGCTTCCGCCGCGCGCTCCGCCTGCGCCTCTAAGGACTGCTCCTCCAGTTTTTCTGCATCCGCCGCATATTCCGTCTGGGCCTCCATGGACTGCTCCTCCAGTTCGGCCTCCTGCTCCTTTTGGGTTTCCGAGATAACCTCTTCCAGCTCTTTTAACTCTTCCGGCATCTCTTCGAGCATCTCTTCCAGAACGCTCTCGTCCTTCTCTTCGCCCAGCGCTTCCTCCCGCATCTCTTCCCTGCGTTCTTCCGGCGTCTTCGGCTCGGCCTGCTCGGCCGCCTTGGCATTCTGCTCGCCCATCTCCTGCGCTTCATCCAAAATATGCTTCATCTGCTCCATATTATATTGCTTTTTCGCCGCCGCGACCTCTTCTTCATAATGATGGAACATTTCGAGCTTTTCCTTGATCTCTTCCACCGTATCGCACTTCATGCTTTTTAAATTTTCTTTCTGCCCTTCCCAAAATGCGATCTGCCTGTCCGCCTTTTGCTGGCGTTCCAGCTTATCCTGCGTGCTTTTTAAATTCCCGCCCCCAAGAAGGCACAGATTCCCCGCAAATACGGAGCCTTGTTCCCCGCTGCGGGCGCCTGCCGCCCCGATCGTCGAAAAAAGACTCATGCAAATCCCTCCGTCCAGGCACAGCCGCGGGCCGTCAGGACAGCCGGGCGCGTCTAAAGTCCGTCCATCGCGTCCGGGCAGTGCCTTTCCAGCCCCTTGCCCATGCCTTCCATGCAAATCTTCCTGCTGTTTCCATACAAGTTTTATATCGGCTCATTCCCGCAAATCTTAAACACGGTTTCCGTCAATTCCGCCCGGAAAAATCATAACCGTTCAGACCAGGGCTTTGCGCCCTCCGCAAAAATTGTTCCCGCGTACGGATGCGGTTCTCCGACTGTTCAGACCAGGGCTTTGCGCCCTCCGCAAAAATCCCTGACGATCCAAAATCGCCGCTCCCCCTACAGAGGCCGGGCCTTCTCCGACCTGACATAAAAAATGCCGAAACCCTCTGGTACTACAAGGGCCTCAGCATTTGAAAATAGTGCCGGCAGCGGGACTTGAACCCGCACGTGGTTGCCCACAACAGATTTTGAGTCTGCCTCGTCTGCCATTCCGACACGCCGGCGAATCTTTCCTCACATGAATTTATGATACCATAATACGCCTTAAAAAGCAAGGGCTTTTTTCATGTTTCCGTCGTCATGTTTCCGTCGTCATGTTTCCGTCGTCCATGTTTCCGTCGTCCAGGCGCAGAGCATGGAACAGATCCGGCTTGGGATCGAGGATATTTCCGAAGGGATCCAGGACAACTCCGCAACGGCGGAAGAAAGCTCCGCAACATCGCAGCAGTTTGCCGCGCAGGCCGCCATGTTGAATGAGATGGTAAAACAGTTCGAGATTTAAGCGCGTTCGCACTGCAAAAAGCAGGTAACAGGGAAGCCGTAAGGCTTCCCTGTTACCTGCTGATTTCCCAGCATCCCATATATTCCGACATCATGCAGGCTCCCGCCGCCCGCGTCTGAAAAACCTCGGGCAGCGTCTCCGGATGGATCCCGCCGATCGCGTATACCGGGATCTCAACGCTTTCGCAGACTTCCTCCAAAAACGCGGTTCCCCTGGGCGGCGCGCCCCGCTTGCAGTCCGTGCGGAAAATATGGCCCGCCGTGAGATAAGACGCCCCGAGCTGCTCCGCCTCCCGCGCCTCTTCCACGGAATGGACGGACACGCCGACTTCCTCTATCCCCGCAAGCGTTCCCGCTTCCCTATGCTCGCGCAGCAAGCGCAGGGGCAAATGGATGCGGGGGCAACCTGTCTTTCGCGCGGCCGCAAGGCAGGTGTGCGGCGTCAGCAAGGCATGGTGCCCAGACGCCAGGCTCCTGCATTTCTCCCAGACATTGGAAAACAATTCCACGTACGCGCCCTCATCCAGCTCTTTTTCCCGGACGGTCAGGATATCCGGCCGCCTTTTCCCGCCTTCCTCTGCGCAAAAGCCTGTCGGCCGCCCTTCCACGCCTTCTTCTGCGCAAAAGCCCATCGGCTGTCCTTGCCCGCCTTCCTCTGCGAAAAAACCGCAGGCAAGCCATGCCAAAAATCCCGCGTAGCTTTCCAGATCCCGCTTCCCGCAGAACTCCTGGAACAATTCCCGATTCGACACCGCAATGTATTTAAACGTAGACATAATCGTTCATCACGGGCTGCAGGCCCCGCTCCTTGATTGCCGCGAACACTTCGTCAACATTCCGGTTGTCGGCGATCTCAAACTGGTTGTCCCCCTGCTCCGCCATTTCCTCGGAATGGCTGCCGATCCCCGTGCTGACCCCGGCGGAAATCTTCGTGGCCGCCACGCCGATGACGTGGTTGCGGAAGCCCTCACGCTCCCGCGTCGAGATCGTCATCCCGGCAAACGGCAGGAACAGGCGGTACGCGCACATGACCTGGAACAACTGCCGCTCGCTCACTTCCCCATCTCCCGTCACCGAAACGATCTCTTTCCCGTCTTCCGACAAGGTATTGATCGGGCGCAGGCGCGGGCAGGAGAACGAGATCTCCGCATACGGGTATTTCCGCTGGATATAATACGCGTGGAGCCCAGTCGCAAACGCGTCTTTCCGGAAATCCGCCAGACCCAACAGGGCCGCGAACGCCACGCCGCGCATCCCGCCCATCAGCGCACGCTCCTGCGCGTGGAAACGGTAAGGGAACACGCGCTTATGGCCCGCCAGATGGAGCGTCTCGTATTTGTCCGGGTCATACGTTTCCTGGAACACCGTTACATAATCCGCGCCGCATTTCTGCAGGTACGCGTACTCGTCGCTGTTCATCGGATACACTTCGATCCCCACCATGCGGAAATACTTCCGGGCGATCTTGCAGGCTTCCCCGATGTACTTCACGTCCGACTGCGCGCGGCTCTCCCCCGTCAGGATCAAGATCTCCTCTAACCCGGTCTTCGCGATCGCGGACATCTCCTTTTCCATCCCGTCCCGGTCCAGCTTCATCCGATGGATCCGATTGTGGCAGTTGAACCCGCAGTACACGCAGTAATTCTCGCAATAATTGGAAATGTAGATCGGCGTGAACAAGTAAACGGAATTGCCGAAATGCTTTCCCGTCTCCTCCTTCGCCTTCGCCGCCATCTCCTCCAAAAACGGCTCCGCCGCCGGGGACAGCAGCGCCGCGAAATCCTCCGCTGTCCGGTTGTCTGCGTCCAGCGCTTTTCGCACATCCCGCGCCGTATACGCTTCCGGGTCATAACCTTTCCGCGCGCTTATCACCTTGTCCAAGAGATCGGACTCGATCTGTTCCATGCCCTCCATATATTCCATATGTCCGGCTCTTTTTCCCTGTTCCATCGTCTTTTCCCTTCCCTTCTGTTAATCCCGCAAAAATCCGGTCATCGGGGAAGACGCTTCCCCGCCGCGTTCCCGGACGCGCCCAAGCCCCGAGAGGTACGCTTCCCGCCCTGCCTCGATCGCCTTCTTAAACGCAGACGCCATCTGCGGGATATCCCCTGCTGTCGCGATCGCCGTATTCGCCATGACGGCGGCCGCGCCCATCTCCATCACCTCGCAGGCCTGGGACGGCCTTCCGATCCCTGCGTCCACGATGATCGGCAGGTCGATCTCGTCAATGAGTATCTGGATAAATTCTTTTGTGGCAAGCCCTTTGTTCGAGCCGATCGGCGCCGCGAGCGGCATGACTGCGGACGCGCCCGCGCCGGCTAAGTCACGCGCCGTATTTAAGTCCGGGTACATATAAGGAAGCACAAAAAAACCTTCTTTTACCAGGATCTCCGTCGCCCTTACCGTCTCCTGGTTGTCCGGCAGCAAATACTTGGAATCCCGCATGATCTCGACCTTGACAAAATCCCCGCAGCCCAATTCCCTCGAAAGCCCCGCGATCCGCACGGCCTCCTCGGCATTCCGCGCGCCGGACGTATTGGGCAGGAGGGTGACGCCTTCCGGGATAAAATCCAGGATGTTCCCCTCCCCGCTGGAATTTGCGCGGCGCACCGCCAGCGTGATGATCTCCGCCCCGGCCTGCTCCACGGCAGCCTTGACCAATTCCACGTTGTATTTCCCCGATCCTAAAATAAACCTTGAATGAAATTCCCGCCCGCCTAACGTCCAGACATCCTTTTTCTGATTTTCATCCTTTGCCTTTTCCTCTCCCATCTTGTCCTCCTATCCTTTCGCTCAAAGGAAACGCCTGCTTCCCGCGTCTCCTTTGCTTCCTTCCGTTTAGGGAAACGCCTGCTTCCCGCGTCCCCTTTGCTTCCTTCCGTTTAAGGAAACGCCTGCTTCCCGCGTCCCCTTTGCTTCCTTCCGTTTAAGGAAAACGCCTGCTTCCCGCGTCTCCCCCTGCAGTTTCTCGCCTTGCCCCGCCGCCGATCGCCGATCAGCCGCCGCCCACAAAGCTTACGACTTCCAGCTTGTCCGTTTCGCTAAGGAACGTCTCCCCGTACAATGCCTTCGGGACGATCTCCCCGTTTAGCTCCACGGCGACCCTGCCCGCCTCAAATCCTTCCTGCTTCAACAATTCCGCCAGGGAAACACCCCCAGCAGCTTCTTTTTTTACGCCGTTGACCGTCATGTCTTCCTCCTGATCTCTTTTTTCCGTGCGCCGCCCGCGGCTGCTTTTTGATCCGCCGCAGCGCGATCCCTGACAAGAAAAAACACGAAGGAACTACACCCGTGGTGGTGTACCCCTTCGTGCATCTTGCCGCCGCACTCTGAATCGTATTATAGCGGATGCCCGGCTTCCTGTCAAGGAATTTTTAAATGCTTTCCGCCATGCGTTTTGTACTTCCCCCGGCCGCTCGGGCTTAATTGAACCCCACGACTTTCTGCGAGATCTTATACGCCGCGACCGAGATCTTCCTGCCGCTCCTGCCCGGCAGGTTCATCACCTGCCCCATGATCCCGCGCCGCAGGCGCCAGAACAGGCGGATGTCATATTCTTTCAGATACTTCCACAGCTCTCTCTTTTTCTCCAGGTTCTCCTGCGTGCCGGAGCGGATCAGCATGATCGTGGAAATGACGGTAATGATCTCCAGGTAATTGAACATATATTTTTGCAGCTTGCGGTTGGAAAGCTTCCAAAGATCCACGGCCTCCACCATGAGCTTGTTGACCTTGATCTGCTGGTCGATGCGCCGGATCATGACCTTCTCATTGACGGACTGATCCTCCCGCCCGATGTAATACCGATAGAAATCCACGTCCAGGTAATACATATTCTTCACATAGGGCAGCGGCACATAGACGAAGATATTGTCCACGTAAAACGTGTGCTTCGGCAATTCCAGCCCGCATTCCCGCAGCAATTGGGTGCGGTAGATCACGGAGTGCATCAGGATGTACCGCCCCTTCCGGAAATGCCCCGCCTCGTTCCAGCCGAAGATCCGGCCTTCCGGCAAGATCCCGGCATATTTCATCACCTTTTTGTGCTTCGCCCCTTCCTTCTCGTAAACGAAATTGCTCACCATCATGTCCAGGGCCTGGTTGCCGCCCGACAATTCCCGGAGCTTGGACAAAATCTGCTGATATGCCGCCCCGTCTACCCAGTCGTCGCTGTCCACCACCTTAAAATACAGGCCGGAAGCATTGCGCACGCCCGTATTCACAGCCTCTCCATGCCCGCCGTTCTCCTGGTGGATTGCCGTCACCATGGAAGGATATTTTTCCGCGTAGGCATCCGCGATCTCCGCCGTGCGGTCCGTCGACCCGTCGTCGATGATGAGGATCTCCACGTCCTCCCCGCCAGGGAGCAGGGACTCCACGCAGCGTTCCAGGTAATCCTGCGAATTATAGCTCGGGATCGCCACTGATAATAATTTCATCTCATTCTCCTTTTCCCATAACAGCTCAGCCTTCGTCTTCACAGTTACGGAATCTTCCCATATATCCTTATACTGCCCCGATCAGCTCTTTTATATCCGCTACGCCGTACGTTTTCATATAGTCCCGGATGCCGTCCACGATCTCCATCGTCGCCGTGGGATTGTTGAAATTCGCCGTCCCGACCGCCACCGCCGTCGCGCCCGCCAGGATCATCTCGACCGCGTCCTCCGCCGACGCGATCCCGCCCATCCCGATCACCGGGATCTGCACGGCGTGGGCGGCCTGGTATACCATGCGGACGGCCACCGGATGGATGGCGGGGCCGGACAGCCCCCCGGTCTGATTCGCAAGCGCGAACGTCCTGCGATGGACGTCGATCTTCATGCCCGTGAGCGTGTTGATCAAAGAAACCGCGTCCGCGCCGCCCGCCTCCGCCGCCTTCGCCATCTCCGTGATGTCCGTGACATTCGGGCTTAGCTTCATGACTATCGGCTGCCTCGCGTATTTTTTCACCTCGCGCGTGATCTCCTCCACCGCCCTCGGATCCTGGCCGAACGCGATGCCGCCCTCTTTCACATTGGGGCAGGAAATGTTGATCTCCAGCATATGCACGTCCTGATCCGACAGCCGCTCCGCCACCTCGCAGTAATCCCGCACGGATCTCCCGCATACGTTCACGACGACCTTCGTGTCATATTTTGCCAAAAACGGGATATCGCGCTCGATAAACACATCGACGCCCGGGTTCTGCAGCCCCACGGCGTTGAGCATCCCCCCGTGCGTCTCCGCGATGCGCGGGGTCGGGTTGCCCTCCCACGGGACATTCGCGACGCCCTTCGTCACGACGGCCCCCAGCTTGTTAAGATCCACGAACTCCGCAAATTCTTCCCCCGAGCCAAACGTCCCAGACGCCGTCATGACGGGGTTTTTCAGCGTAACGCCCGCTACTTCCACCCTCATATCCATCTAAAACTCCACCTCCTCCGCACGGAATACCGGGCCTTCCTTGCAAATGCGCTTATTGCGCACGTTCGTATGCCTGTCCTTTTCCTTCGACCTGCACACGCAGCCTAAGCAGGCCCCGATACCGCAGGCCATCCGCTCTTCCAGCGACACCCAGCATTCCATCTTCCGCTCCCGCGCGTATTCCTTCACGGCGCGCAGCATGGCGGTCGGGCCGCAGGCATAGACGATCTCCGCGTCCAGCCCGTTTGCCCGGATCGCGTCCAGCACGGTGCCTTCCGTCCCTTCGCTCCCGTCCTCCGTCGCCACGTACACTTCCCCGTATTTTTCAAAGGCCTCCTTCAAAAATACGGAATCACGGTATCCCAGGACGATCCGCTTCTCGCACTGCAGCTCTTTCGCCAACTGCAGCAGGGGAGGGATCCCGATCCCGCCGCCGATCAAAAACGCCTTCTTTTCCTTGAGCGGGAACCCGTTCCCCAACGGCCCCACGACTTCCAGGCTGTCCCCCCTTTGCAGATGCGACAGCTCTTCCGTCCCTTTCCCGACCACGCGGTACGCCAGGCGGACGGCCATGTCGTGCCTGTCGATCTCGCAAATGCTGATCGGGCGCGGGAGCAGCCTGCTCCCATCCCGGCAATAGACGGACAAAAACTGCCCCGGCTTTGCGCCAGACGCGATCCGGTCCGTCTTCAGCCACAGGCTGAACACCCCGTAGGAAATCGCTTCCTGCCAGATCACAACCGCCTGTTCCTTAAATTTTTCCGCCATACGCTTCTCCTTCAATGCGCCTGCCGCGTTACTTCGCGGCCTGCAATGCCCCGTTGATATCCTTCACCATTGCTTCCACGGCGGCCCGGGACGCTTCCCCGAAATGCCTTTCCCCGAAAGAAGCATACTCCTCCTGCTTGTACGCCGCGATGATCCCCCGGGAAGAATTGACGATCGCCCCCAGGCCGTCCTCGTTGAAGAAATGCGCGAGGTCTTTCCCTTTTCCGCCCTGCGCGCCGTATCCAGGCACGAGGATAAAGCTCTTGGGCATGATCTTGCGCAGGGCTTTCCCCACCTCGGGGTAAGTCGCCCCGACGACCGCGCCCACGCGGCTGTAGGAGCCTCCCATGCAGTCCCGGCCCCACTCCGCCACTTTTTCCCCGACCAGCTCATAGAGCGGCCTGCCGTCGATCAGCCTGTCCTGGAACTCGCCGCTGGAGGGGTTGGACGTCTTCACCAGGATGAACAGCCCCTTCCCCCCTTCCCTGCAGGCGTCCACGAACGGCTTGACGCCGTCTGTCCCCAGATAGGGGTTGACTGTGACGAAATCCTCGTCAAACGGGCGGTAGGACTTGCTCCCGACCTCCACCGTCCCGATATGCCCCGCGGCATACGCCGCGGACGTCGAGCCGATATCCCCGCGCTTTACGTCCCCAATGACGATCAGGCCCTTCCCATGGCAGTAATCCACGGTCTTCTTAAACGCCATAAGCCCCGGGATCCCGAACTGCTCATACATGGCGATCTGCGGCTTTACCGCCGGGATCAGGTCGTATACGCAGTCAACGATCTCTTTGTTGAACCGCCAGACCGCCTCCGCGGCCCCTTCGAGCGTCTCCCCGCATTCCGCGTACGCCGCCTGCCTTATGTGTTCCGGTATGTACCCAAGCATCGGGTCCAAGCCCACGACGACCGGGGCATGGGTCTTTTGGATCTTTGCCGCTAACTTATCGATCATATCCTTATCCTTTCTCCTACTCCTGGTAGGCTATCTTCCCGCCTACGACCGTCGCCATGACCATCCCCTTGACTTTCCTGCCCGCGAACGGCGTGTTCCGTCCTTTGGAATAAAAGCTGTCCGGGTCGACCGTATATTCTTTCTCAGCGTCGAATACGACCAGGTCCGCCGGCTTCCCTTCTTCCACTACCCCTTTGTCCAGGCCGAGGATCCGCGCCGGGTTGTAGCTCATCTTTTCCGCCATCTGCATGATCGTGAGCCAGCCCTTGTCCACCAGCTCCGTCATCGTTATGGCGGCCGCCGTCTCCAGCCCCACGACGCCGAACGGCGCGCGGCTCATCCCTTCGCCCTTCTCGATCGCCGTATGCGGCGCGTGGTCGGTCGCGATCACGTCGATCACGCCGGACTTCAGCCCTTCGCGCAAGGCCTCCACGTCCTCCTTCGTGCGCAGCGGCGGGTTCATCTTGTAATTGGCGTCGTTCTCCTTGATGTCGCTGCTCGTCAGTGTGAAATGATGCGGGCATACCTCCGCCGTCACCCGGATGCCCTCCTGCTTCGCGAACTCCACCATGCGGACGCCAAACTTCGTGGAGCAGTGGCACAGATGGAGCGCGGCCCCTGTCTCCTTCGCCAGGATGATGTCGCGCGCCAGGATCACGTCTTCCACGGAATTGGAAATGCCCTTCCATCCCATCTTCTCCGTCGCCTCATCCGCGTTCACCACGCCGTTGCCCGCCAGGTTCGCGTCCTCGCAGTGCGCCAGGAGCGGGATGCCGTATTTTACGGCAAGCGCCATGGCCTCGCGGCACAACTGGGCGTTCATCACGGTCTTCCCGTCCTCGCTGATCGCCGGGACGCCCGCCTCCACCATTTTCTCGATATCCGCCAGTTCCTCGCCGCGCTGCCCCTTCGTGACAGCCCCGGTCTGCAGCACGTTGGCCAGCCGGATATTCTGCGCCTTGTGATGGACGTAATTCACGACGTCCTCGTTGTCCACGACAGGCTTCGTGTTCGGCATCGCGACCACGGTCGTGAACCCGCCGTGAACCGCCGCCTTCACGCCTGTCTCCAACGTCTCCTTGTACTCCTGACCCGGGTCGCGCAGATGCACGTGCATATCGATAAAGCCAGGCATGACATAACAGCCCTTCGCGTCGATCACGCGTTCCGCCCTGACCGACTGGCGCGGGGCGATCTTCTTGATCACCCCATCCTCCACAAGAACATCCGCCTTTACCTCCGTCTGGTCTCCCGGATTGACCACCGTCCCATTCTTAATCAAAAGCAGCATAATTTATGATCCTTTCTGAAAAATTTTCCTGCAGGCGCGCTTCCGCCGCCCGCCCCACACAGTTACCTCCTAAGATCCTGCGTTCCTTTCCTGTTGCAACAGTTCAGCCCTGTTATCTTATATTTTAACATACAAAAAAAGGAGGGGCAACCTCCTTTTCATCAAACCTGTAACCGTCAACCGTCCGTAACTGTTCAGCCTTCGGCCTCACAGTTACGGAATCCGGCACATTTCAAATTTGCCATCGCTTCTTCGGCCTGGAATCACGGAGGCCGGAAATGCTATTTCCCAATCTGGGCTTCCATCTGCGCAATCTTCTCTTTCAGCCTCGGTAGTTTGACAGTCTAACTGTATTGAATAATCTCAAAAGCCTTGACTGGCTTTATTTTTTTGTCAAAATCGAA
>CANQTH010000013.1 GCA_947626795.1 uncultured Lachnospiraceae bacterium | reverse complement strand
GTTGATGAGGCTGATGACCGCCTTGTCGGACAGGGAGAAGATCCGCTTGAAGATCCTGTCGTAGATCTGCCTTGGGCCTTCGTCGGAACTGCCCTCTTCTTTCTGCGGAATCTCTAGTGAGTTGTCTTTTCGCGCCCTCTGTGACTCTTTTCTCTTTGGCGTCTCCTGCGCCCTGTCTTTTTTCGCCTCTTGTGGCACTCTTTTCTTTGGCGTCTCCTGCGCTTTTTCTTCCGTTAGAATTCCCTTTGCTTCTTCTCTGTGCAGGGTTTCCTGCGGCTCTTCTCTGCGCATTTTCCCCTGCGCCCTGTTTTCTTTTTGGATAAAAATACCCTCCTTCCCTCTTGTCTGTTGGTTTGTTTCTGGTATTCTGCAATGGCTTACAAAAATACGCTGGATTGCTGTCCTTTGCCGAGCGGCAAATTGATGCGATCGCGGCATTTGCCAAAGGAACAGGCAGGCTTGCCATTCTGTCTCTTCGTCCGCGAAAATAAGAATGCACGACTGTGCATGGCATGATTATACACCGGGGGATCCCGGGCTGTCAAGGAAGAAAATGAGGGCGCAGCCCTGGGCTGAACGGCTATTCTAAAACTTCTTTCCTTTCAGCAGACGCGGCGCAGGGCATCCGGAAAATCGGTTGCCCTGCGCCGCCTGTTTTGAAAGTAGGGGTATCCAGCCCCTTCTTATTTCTTTGTCGTCACAGTCTTTGCCTTCGACCATCCGGAATACAGCTTCCTGCTCTTCCCGTTTTCCTTTACCGTCTTGTAGGCGCAGATGCGCACATAGTACTTTTTCTTCGCTTTCAGCCTGGAAATGGTCTTGGACACGGTCTTGTTCTTCTTCACGGTTACGGTCTTGGTCGCCTTCTTCTCGAACTTCTTGCTCGTGGAATACTGGATCTCATAGCCCGTCGCCTGGCTTTGCTTTTTCCACTTTAGGGCAAAGCCCTTCTTCTTCGCCGTCACTTTGGAGAGGCTCATCCCTTTCGGCGCGATCGTAAAAGACGCCTTCATCGTGCCGGAATAATTGCCGTTGAAGGTGACGGTCACGGCATAGCTTCCCACGGCCTTGCAGCCGCCTGAGTAGTTCACCGTGTAGTCCGTGCCGGATTTCAACGCCTTACCCTGACTGTCCGTCACCGTGACGGACGGCTTTTGGGACTTGCCGCTGTATGTATAAGAGGTCTTGGACAGCTTCATCGCCTTTGGCGCGTAAATGACAGTCTCCTGTTTGTCGCCGCAGACAGAGCAGGTCTTTGTAATCTTGCCGTTCTTCCCCGGCGCAGCCTTTGTGACATTTGTCTGATACTGGTGGGTATGGGGATTCTCTCCCTCGCTTCCGCCTGTTCCCGGGTTCTCGCTTTCACTTCCGCCTGTTCCCGGATTCTCGCCTTCATTTCCGACTGCTCCTGGGTTCTCTCCTTCAGTTCCACCTGTTCCTGGGTTCTCTCCTTCGTTTCCGCCTGTCCCTGGATTCCCTCCTTCGCCCGGCGTCTGTCCTTCACTCCCGCTTCCTGGGTTCGTCTCTTCTCCTTCTCCCGAAGCCACGCTATCTGAATATATGTACTTGATATCATTCTCTTTTGCGTAGGCTTCCGCATAACTTTCCTTGGCAACCGTTAATGTCAGGCTGCTGCAACCCCAAAATGCACTCCCCCCGATGCTCGTTACGCTTCCTGGAATTACCACGCTTGTCAGGCTGCTGCAAAAATAAAATGCCTCTTCCCCGATGCTCTCTACGCTTCCCGGTATCTCTACGCTTGTCAGGTACTCGCAACCAGAAAATGCATCATCCCCGATGCTCTCTACTCCTTCCGGAATTGTCACTGCTCCCTCACAGGTTTCTCCATCAATCAAGATATGGTTTACAACTACTAAGGGATTTTCCTCGCGACGAGCTTCCAGCCAAGGCGTTCCTCCAAATGCCCTCCCCCCGATGCTCTCTACGCTTCCCGGCATCTCTACGCTTGTCAGGCTGCTACAACCACGAAATGCCTCATACCCGATGCTCGTTGCACTTCCCAGAATTTCTACTCTTGTCAGGCTGCTGCAGCAATAAAATGCCCAATCCCCGATGCTCTCTACTCCTTCCGGAATCTCCACGCTTGTCAGGCTGCTGCAACCAGAAAATGCATCATCCCCAATGTTCGTTACGCTTCCCTGGATTTCTACGCTTGCCAGACTGCTACAATCAGAAAATGCCATATTCCCGATGCTCTCTACTCCTCCCTGAATCTCTACGCTTGTCAGGCTGCTGCAACCAGAAAATGCATCATCCCCGATGCTCTTTACTCCTCCCTGAATCTCTACGCTTGTCAGATACTCGCAACCAGAAAATGCATCATCCCCGATGCTCTCTACTCCTCCCTGAATCTCTACGCTTGTCAGGCTTCTGCACTCAGAAAATGCCTCTTCCCCGATGCTCTCTACTCCTTTCGGTATCTCTACGTTTGTCAGGCTTCTGCAACCAGAAAATGTATCATCCCCGATGCTCTCTACTCCTTCCGGTATCTCTACGCTTGTCAGGTACTCGCAACCAGAAAATGCCTCTTCCCCGATGCTCTCTACTCCTTCCGGAATTTTCACTTCTCCCGCGCAGGTTTGTCCATCAATCAGGATATGGTTTACAACTACCAGAGGATTTTCCCAGCGGCGAGCTTCCAGCCAGGGTGTTCCTCCAAATGCACTCCCCCCGATGCTCTCTACTCCTTCCGGTATCTCTACGCTTGTCAGGCTTCTGCAATACCTAAATGTACCTCTCCCAATGTTCGTCACACTTCCTGGTATCTCTACGCTTGTCAGGCTGTCGCACCATTCAAATGCCCCATCCCCGATGCTCGTTACGCTTTCTGGAATTTCTACGCTTGTCAGACTTCTGCAATTAGAAAATGCACTATCCCCGATGCTCTCTACTCCTTCCGGTATCTCTACGCTTATCAGGCTGCTGCAATAATAAAATGCACCATTCCCGATACTCTCTACGCTTCCCGGAAGCTCTACGCTTGTCAGGCTACTGCACTCAGAAAATGCATCATCCCCGATGCTCTCTACTCCTTCCGGGATTTTCACTTCTCCCTCACAGGTTTTTCCATCAATCAGGATTTGGTTTTCTACTATCAGGGGATTTTCCTCGCGGCGAGCTTCAAGCCAGGACGTTCCATAAAATGCATTCCCCCCAATGTTCGTTACACTTCCCGGGATTTTTACGCTTGTCAGACTCCTGCAACCCTCAAATGCCCTCCCCCCGATGCTCTTTACTCCTTCCGGAATTTCTACGCTTGTCAGGCTGCTACACTCAGAAAATGCATAATTTCCGATGCTCTCTACTCCTTCCGGTATCTTTACGCTTGGCATGCTGCTGCAACCTCTAAATGCCCAACCTCCAATCTCCGTCACGCTCTCTGGTATCTTCACTTCGGTCAGATTGCTGCAATACTCAAATGCCCACATCCCTATCTTCGTCACGCTCTTCCCGCCAAGCGTATCCGGGATCACAAGCTCTGTATCGCTTCCATAATACCTTGTAACCGTCACCGTCCCATCTTCGTTTTCTTCATACGTATAATCTCCTTTCTGTGCCGCCCTCTCTTCTTTCACGGTTTCCAGCACTTGCCCTTTTGCGCCTGCTCCCCTGGCCGTCTCCTCATGCAAAGCCGCTTCCTCGGCTGCATGCTTCTGCGCCTGCACGCTCTGAGCTTCTCCTGGCCCCGCTGCCCGCGCGCTTCCCATCGGCGCCATGGTAACAGCAAGCGCAGCCGCAAGGCAGATGTTCAACAATCTTTTCTGTTTCATTTTCTTCATCCTTTCCTTCTCTTTTTCAGTGTCATTTGACAGGAACAAATCCGGCGTCCCGGATTTCGTAACTACGAAGCCAAAGATCGAATCGCTGCGTGCATCGTGTTTTTGCTTGATCAGGTGCCTCTTTCGCGCATAAATACAATAGGATATTTCCCGTCAAGCAAAAAACACTTACCTTTCCCGACAGATGATCGCCCTGTCGGGAAAGGTAAGTGTTTTTCATTGCCTGTGATCTTGTGATCCAAAATAGGACAGTCCTATCTCCTGTCCGCTTGCTGCCGTTTCAGATCGCTCTTCATACCCCCCCCAAATGTATGTTCTGATCCCGCTCATGATATCCTCCCGTGTCTTTTTCTGACCATTATAAATGCAAGGACAGAATTTGTCAAGAGGAGTAACCGTTCAGCCTAGAACTTGAACTGTTACGCCCTATGGCCCTTTTCCACCTTTTTCCCTATGACGAACAGTCCGCGCGTCCCCTTCCCGTCCAGATCGTATTCCGCGAGCAGGCAGAACGCCTTGTGCAGGCGGATCTGTTTTTTCACCAGGTTTTTCTCATCGGAGCATAAGATCATCTTCCCCTTTTCGGTCAGGAGCGTCTCCGCCTTCCCGAAAAACGCCCCGTACATCTGATCCAGCTCCTCCCGGCTCATCTTCCCCTGCATCGGCATATCGGTCATGATCTCGTCAAAAAGGCCGTCCGTCTGGAACCGGAAAAAGTCGCATTGGATAAACCGGGCCTCTTTCCCTGCGCGCCGCGCGTTCTCGCGCGCGCCCTGCACGGCTTCCCCGTAATGGTCGATCCCGCACATCGCGCGCGCCGGACGCACCCGGTCGCGTTCCAAAAGCATCGTCCCCACGCCGCAAAACGGATCCAGGACGCGCGCGCGAGCCGCAAGGTAAGGCTCCGCGAGCCGCGCCGCGAGGGCCGCCTGCTCTGGGCGCATGGAAGACGCCACCGTACGCTTCCGATAGGAAAAACGTTTGTCCTCATATGTATACAGCTTGACGAGCGGGAGGAAAAAGCCCGCCTCATTCTCCATCAGGCGGATCTCCACCTCGTAATCCGAGGTAGAATTGCGCAGCAGGCCCCCCGTCTCCTGCTCCAGCGCAAACGCGCATTTTTTTGCGAACGCGCTGCGCGCGTCCAGCTTCATCTGGCCGTGGATCCCCAGGCGGAAGAAAAACGCCCCTTCCTGACCCGGATGCGCCTTCTGCAACAGGCCGCAAAGGCTCGATCCCGCAAGCTCCCGCGCCGCTTCCTTCGGATCCGGCCCCACTTTCCCAATATCCAGCAAAAACAGCATTTCCCGGTAAGTCGGGATCGCCATCACCTGCGCGATCTGCCGCGTGACGACGCGCACGCCGCCCTTCCGCGCCGTCGCCTTCCCGCCTTTCACCTGGGCGGCCGTCACCTCCTGGTGGCAGGACCCGGTCGTCAAAAAAACGCCGTAAGTCTCATCGTACCCCGTAAAGACATGGCGTCCATGCGCCTCTTCATCCGGCAGCAGCTTCCGCAAGGCGAAAAGCTCCTGCCGGATATGCTTTTCTTCCTCTTCCTTCGGCTGATACGCCTCCAGTTCCTGCAGACGCCGCTCCAAGCCGTCCCGGCAGCCGGAAATGTCCAGGCAGGCCAGCGCGTCCAGGTAATTGCTCCTCACAAAGAGCTTTTCCTCCCGCAGGTAAGCCTCGTAAACAGCCCCGGCGTTCTCGTCCCGCCCAAGCCGCCCCAGAACCATCGCCGCATTCCCGCGCACCTTCGGGTCTTCATGGGAAAGGAACCCGCGCAGCAGCGCATAATCCCCCTGCAGGGCTTCCAGAAGCTCTTTCCGCGCGCCTTCCTCTTTTAACGCCTGCTTTAGGCCGATCAGCCCCTTCCGCAGGTTTTCCCCGCCTTTTAAGGCCTCGTACTGTTCCCTTACCATCCGTTCCTCCTGTTCTGCCGCCGCTTCGCGCTTCCCGTAACCATGAATTGCCCGCAGATCCTTATCCGATCTTTACCTTCATTTTCTTGCAGCGTATCCTGTAAAAATTGCCCACAGATCCTTATCCGATCTTTACCTTCATTTTCTTGCAGCGTATCCTGTAAAAATTGCCCGCAGATCCTTATCCGATCGTTACCTTCACCTTCTTGCAGCGTATCCCGTAAAATGTCTTCCCGTTGATCTCCCGATACGCCTTTATCCGGTAATAGTAGGTCTTTTTCTTTTTAACGGATTTGTCGGAATAGGACGTCCGCGACGCGGACTTGATCGTTGCCACCTTCTTGTATCCCGCGTTTTTCTTCGTGGAGCGGTAAATGATATAGCCGCTCGCCTTCGTATTCTTGTCCCAGGAGAGCGTCGCGTACTTTTTCTTCACGCAGCGCGCCGTGAGGGCCGGGGCTTTCGGGATCATGCCCCGGACGCTCTCGCTCAGCTCGCTCGTGCATAATTTATAGCTGTTCTTGGACGCGACTTTATAATAATAAGTCTTATTTGCCGCGGCCGTCTTGTCCGTATACGAGGTCTTATTGCTCGTTCCGATCAGGACGTACGTCCCGTCTTTTTTCTCCGAGCGGTAAACGCCGTACTTTTTCGCCCCGTCCACGGCCTTCCACGACACCTTGACGCGTCCAACCTGCGACCCGGCAGCCGGATTGCCCTCGGAAGCCGCTTTTAAGCCGGAGGGCGCGCTCAGCGTCACATAGGCAATGTAAGACGCCGAGTCGCCGCTTTCATCCGTGGCCGTTATCGTCGCCTTTCCCGGCGCTTCCGCCGTCACCACCCCGTCGCTGACCGTCGCGACGGACTTCCGGCCGCTCTTCCACGTCAGCTCCGCGTTCCCTGTCTTCGGCAATACTTTCAGCCGTTCCCCCACGATCAGTTGGTAATAGGAGCGTGAAAAGGCAAGGCGCTGTTTCACCGTGACGCTGCAGAACGCCTGCAGGCCGTCCTCCGTCTCCGCCACAATGGCCGTCTCTCCTGCCCCGACCGCCGTCATCTGCCCGGTCTTCTCATTCACGGTCGCCACTGCGGGATCCAGGCTCTTATAAGACGCGGTCGCGTATGCCGGAAACTGCGTGATCGGGGTCGCCTGCAGCTTCTTTTCCTTCCCTTCGTAAAGCGTGACATTGTCCGCGCTCATTTTCATGGAATCACCGGTCAGGGCTGCCAGCCGCACAAGATCCCACTCCGCCAAATTGTTGAGCGTCAAGCTCGCCTTCATCGGGTTGGGCGTATATCCGTATATTTTCTGATAAAACGTGCATGCCGCCAAAAAATATCCCGCGTAGGACGGATGCTTTAAGTCGCTGCGGTACAGGCCGATCTCCGGGTACAGGCGGCTGCAGCGCAAAAACTGCATCCCGGACGGTATCACTTCCACGCCAAGCTTATGCTCTAAGGTCAGATACCCCGCCGCCACATAAAGCTGCATCTCCTCAGCCGTCAAAAGCTTGTCCACCCCGTTCGTGTTCGTCAGGGTCTTGTTGTTGCAAAAGCCGTGCGTCATATACAGATACGTCTTCGCCTGCGGCTGGAAGATTCCCACCAGCTCCAAAAGCCGCACCACCGCCGGATAAGTGGAATCGTAAAATTTCTCGATCGGAGCCTGGCTCTGTTCCTGGAACACGATATAATCCCAGGTGTTGTTCACCAACAGCTCCATCAGCTCCTTGTAATAAGAAATGTGATTCTCGTTCATCCCCGCATAGTATTTCAAATAGGAACTCCCATGCGCGAGCGTCGTCACTTCCAGGCTGCGCCCTTCCCCGGCCGCAAGCTCTTCCAAAGGCTGCTCCACAGAATATACCGTATTGCCGACTTTGTAACGTGAAAAGCTGTTGCCGACGATCAGCATCTGCTGCGCCGGCTCTTTCGTCCCGTTATCCCCCGTCGCGTCGTTTCCCGCTCCTTTCTCCTGTTCCGCCACAAGCGCGCTTCCTTCCTCATTTTCTGTTTGCGCCGTGTTTCCCGCGCTTTTTTCCTGTTCCGCCACGGACGCGCTTCCTTCTTCTTTTCCTGTTTGCGCCGTATTTCCCGCTCCTTTTTCCTGTTCCGCCACAAGCGCGCTTCCTTCCTCATTTCCTGTTTGCGCCGTGTTTCCCGCTCCTTTCTCCTGTTCCGCCACGAGCGCGCTTCCCGCAAGGTTTCCAGACGCATAGGCTTCCAAGTCCCCAAGCCCGCAAAACGCCAACGCCAAGGCGAGCGCAAGACAGCTCAATTTTCTCATGTCTTTGTCCTCTCTTATCTAAAATTTTGTAACAGGGCGGCCCGGACTTTACGCCTGCCGCAAAATCCCGGAGGATACGGAGATCCGCCCAAACTGGAAGCCGCCATCCGCTTTTTTATTTTATAAAACGATCTTGATGAAAATATGGACGCCGCCTCACGTCTCCGGATCCTTCCCGTACGTATCCAGATATCGCTGCACGTCCTCTTTAAATTCCTGCCATTCGTCTTCGTGCCGCACATAATAACGGGGGCAGTCCTTCCCCGTCACGTCATAATGGCGGATCACGTTTTCGACCGGAACGTTGAATTTCCCGCACAGCCACGCGGTAAATCCCACCAGCGAATCGTACGTTTTTTCCGTAAATTTCCCCGTCTCGTCCATATGGCAGCATTCGATGGAGAGCGTGTCGCTGTTCCTGTCGTTGGAAGCGTACGCGACCTCCGTGCTGGGGATGCACTGGACGACCTCCCCTTCCAGCCCGATGATAAAGTGGCTGCTCGCCTTCGTTCCCTGGCCGTCTTTGAGGCCCTCAAAATAATTCCGGTTCTGCATCGCCGTCGTCCCCGGGTTCGCCGTATAATGGATGACGATCCCATCGACTTTCTTTAGCGCCGTCTGCGGGCGGGAATTGGGGTTGGGCGTCAGCAGCGCCACCTGATAATCTGGCGTCTGCTCGATCACCTTCTGCTGAAATTCCCCGCCTTCGCCGTCCCGGAATAGCTTCTGCGCGCCCACGCCTCCCGACGTCACGATACGGAAAACCCGCGTCCCGATCAGGATGGCAAAAAAAATGCCGATCCCCGCCACGGCGCACCGCCTCGCCAACTGCGCCGTCCGCCGTTTCTTCCTGCGCCTTCGCCTGGCCTGCTGCGCCGCCCGCCTTCTTCTCTCTTCTTCCTTCGTCATGCCTACCGCCCCATCATTCCTCTTTTGTCCTTTTATCTGGCGCGCGTTCCAAACGCGTCCCCGTAACCTTTTGGCTGTTCCTTATTTTTCTCAATTTCCTCTTATTATATCAAAGAACTTCTTTTCCTTCCACCAGTATTTTTTAAATTTGTAAAATTTTTTTAAATTAGGGCTGGACTTTTAAAAAAAGGTATGCTATAATCTCTATTGTTGGATGCAGATATAGTATATCGGTAGTACATCAGCTTCCCAAGCTGAGGGGGTGGGTTCGACTCCCATTATCTGCTTGATTAAATTGATACGCAAACCTTTCAGGATTGAGAGGCTTGCGTATTTTATTCGGCGGATTCTGTAACAGGGCAGGACGGCGGCTCAGTCTGCAAGCAGCCATTCGATCAAATGCATAAATTTATAGTAACAGCCCAGCCTACATTTATGCACGCCTTCAATTTCTGTCAATTTTTTAAGCACCCGATCGGAACCACCAAAACGCCGTCTTTGCGGCGGTAAGCATAATCGCCTGTTCCTGTCAAAACCATAAGGAACGACGGCTCTTTCATTTTTTCCGTATCAATTTTTGCTTCCATCGCTTTTAAACTTTTTACGCCCTCCTCGATCAGCCTTTCGCCGCCCAGCTTAATTTCAATTAAGCCGTATGCTCCATTTCTCAAATGAACGACCGCATCACATTCCTGCCCGTCCTTGTCGCGGTAATGGTAAACGCTGCCGCCTAGCACATCCGCAAAGACACGAAGATCGCGGACGCAGAGCGTCTCATACAGAAACCCGAAGGTTTTTAAATCATTGAGCAGATCATTTGGCCCGATGCCCAAAGCCGCCGCCGCAATCGACGGATCCACAAAATAACGCGTGTCCGACGAACGAATTGCCGTTTTTGACCGCAAGTTCGGATTCCATGCCGGCAAATCTTCCACCACAAAGATCTTACGGAGGGCTTGGAGATAAGACGCCACCGTATCCTCGCTGATCGACTTTTCATCGTTTGCGGAAATATCCCTCGCCAACACGGTATTGGGTACTTGACCGCCCTGATTCCTCGCATAAGAACGCATGAGCCTGCGAACTCTTTCCGGATTTTTTTGAATATGGTCTGCCCGATTGATATCAGAACGGACAACCGCCTCAAAATAATCCACCGCCTGGTCAAGGGCGATCTCCTCTCTCATATCCACAGCCTGCGGCCACCCGCCCCGACACGCAAGAAAAGCCAGACGCTCGATGTCGAGCGTGGATTCTCCTTCAATTTCCACCTCGCCGTCAAACAATTTTTTCAGGCTGACTTCGCCCGTCGAGTCTCCGGATTCATATAAGCTCATCGGCCGCATTGTAAGCCAGGTAAAACGACCCGTGCCGGAGTGCGTAATCTCCCTGGTATCCGCAGGCACCGCTGAGCCAGTAAGCACAAACTGTCCAGGCTCGCTTCGGTGATCCACCTCAAAACGGATCGCGTCCCAGAGCTTCGGGGCAAGCTGCCACTCATCGATGAGCCTTGGCGTCGCGCCCTTCAACAGCCGTTTGGGATTCAATTCCGACATGGCGATATTCTGCTCTTTTTTCTCCGGGTCATCCATGTACACAATGCTGGCGGCAATCTGTTCGGCCGTCGTGGTTTTCCCGCACCACTTGGGGCCTTCGATGAGCACAGCGCCTTTTCCCTCAAGCTTTCGTTTTAAAATATCATCGGCGATTCTTTTTCTGTATCGTTTCATCCGAACACCTCGCTTCATTCCCGTTATCTCTATTATGCACCAAAATGCAAAATTCCGCAACCGTTTTTCCTTTGATTGGCGGGATATTTTTCCGATGATTGGCAGGATATTTTTCCGGCGATTGGCGGGATGCTTTTCCGGCGATTGGCGAGATGCCTTTCTGACGATTGGCAAGGCGTTTTTTCTCTGTGCCTTTTCGTACAACTCTAATTTTATTTATCAACCAAACTCCATCTTACTTTGTGTCCAGTACCTTCGACCCTCACGATTTCTTCTTTCTTCATAGCCTGGATTTTCTCTCTCCATTCGTCCGCCAAATCCTCTGCGATATAATCTTCATCCATGCAATGCAGGTCGGACACGCCCTCCCTAAGCAGTTGATATTCCACAGAATGATAAAAAAAATCCAATGCCTGCTTTGTATTAATGCCGACTTTCTCTGCAAAAAGCGGGATGATCCTCGCATATTTCATCTGTAACAAAGTCCGGTTCGCTTTCATAAAGAATTGCTCCTTTCAAATGCAAGATACTTATCTATCGCATTCTGCGTTCTCAAACATATCTGAAAATTTGGCTTTTCATAAGCCAGCCTCCCAATCGCATCCTTCTTGGAAATAATTCCTTCAAAATATAATTCTACTGTGTCAAACACCTTATCGTTTGCAACTCCACCAGCTACAATTTCATAATTTGATTGATCCTGTCCTCTTCTGCAGGCAAAAACAAAATCCAACCATTCCTCAGAATAAGATTCAAACTGTAAGGAGGGACATTCCTTGTACGCCTTCTCTTCAAAATTATATACGCTCACAATACCTGGTTTGTTCCTAAGCATATATTGCTTACACCATTTTTTTGCCTGTTCTTCAATCGGAGTAACATAAAATCCGACCCCAAAATCAACCCTTTTTCTCGAATGTATGATGTCCGGTTTTGCCACCTCTACATAAGAGCCATGATATACCCTCATAACACAATCCCTCTTTCCGCCATCACTTCTTTTAGATTCTCAACAATATATTCTTTCCCCTGCGTGTGAAGCGTTTCATAACAAGGAATCATATATTGATCGACAATATCGCTCTCTTTGGCCAATGCATCATGCACAATGATCGGATCAACATTCATATCCTCCGCAAGGTTTTCTATGCAAAAAACAACAAATCTCAATTCATCATCTGAATAATTGCCCGCGCATATTCCCTGAACAGACTTTGTCATCTCTGATATATTTTCAGCATAGCGATTCGTCGGGTCCTTATGATTTTTCGTAAAGTCAGACATTCTTAATACCTCCGAAATACAAGTATCTTCGTTATTGCTGCATGAGCAGGAAAGAGCCGCTTTCAATCTCATCCTAAATCCATGCCCGAAGCCTGCCATTGCATCTGCCTCAATTCTTCATTCATCCTTTCGTAACTATCCCGGTTTTTCCTGGCCGCCGCTATCCCTGCATATTCCGCCAAATCAAACAGCATGTCCATAATCTGCTCCGGCTCAAATCCCGTACAGTCCTTGATCCATTTCCTTGTAACACTGACGATCTCATGCGCAGCCAGGTTGCGCACTTCCTGCTCAACCGTCCGTATATTTTTCATCAGTTTCAAAAGCTCCTGGTCTGTGCATTTCTGCTTCATAATATACAAAATCACGTTGGAAGAGATATTGACAGGACGCCCGATCCACCAGTGATCCGGCTGGATCCCCTGCGCTTTTAACTTGTCAACATCCAGCATCCACGCTCCTCTGTCCTGTTTTCTCCCACTGTCCTGTTTTCTCCTGCTTTCCTGCTTGTTCCCGATGTCCCGAAAAGACAGCCCACAAGATTTTTTCAGCGCCTTTTCGGAAAATGAGTAAAAGATCGGCGTCACATCCCGGATAAAATCGGCATACTGCCCTTTTTTCATCTTCACCTGCATACTGAGCAGATATTCAAATTCTTTCATTTCCTGATCGGAAATAATGGGAAACCAATGTTCCAGATGGAATTTCTTCCGATTGGCATTCATATATCTAAAATCCAGTCTTCTCCTGGCATTCGCCATCTCAAGGCAATTCCGAAATTCTTCCGACGGTTCTTTTGACAAAGTCTCCATCATCATCTTCGCCGCTTCGTAATCATAAACAGAGATGTACTTGTGCATATTCTCTATCTTAATGCGGTCAAGCAGACGCTTTGCGTCCGACACCATGCTTCGGTCCTCAAAATCTTCCCGGCGGTCCTCATTGCATTCCCATTGGATGTCCAGCTCATATTCTCCTTTTTCTTTCTGCGGCTTATTGCTCTCCCGGATCGGGGTAGCAACCTGGATCGCCACAACATCCTGCCAGAGCATGGAGATGATCTGCAGGGAGCATTTCATCGCCGGAGTCCCGGACGAAACGTTCACCAGGATCTCATCCGGCTGGTCTTTTTCCCGGATCTCAGCCAGCATTTTTTCAAAGCAGTCGATAAACGCGTCAAAAATCTGGACATTTTCCATTTTTTCAGCCCTTATGACTTCCACCTGAAATTCCCATCCCAGCTCTTCCCCAAGGAGTTCCAAGGCTTTCCGATACCTGTCGTCTTTATCATGGTAGCCGCAGATCTCTTTCGACAGATACAAATATACTTTATCCGGCTGATAAATCCTGCAGATATGCAGCAGCCCTCCGTCCCGGTTCGTCGAAATCGGATCCGTCGTCCCAATCGGGCTAAACAATACTTTCATAACATCCAGTTCTCCTTTCCGTCTTTTCCACGCAATGCCGCAAGGCAGCCAAAATGACCGTCCCTCTTGTCCTGCTGCATATCGGCTATCGGCTGAAGCCCATGCCGCCAGACAGCCAAAATGGCAGACCGCCCCTCACCTTTGCGCCGTCTTAGATCACGATCACATCTTCCGTATCAATTTCAAATGACTTCCCAAACGCTGTCACCTGTCCATTTCCTACGATCTTATATACTTTCACGCTGTCCTTTTCTGTCACATACGCTGGAAGCTCACGCAACAGCTTATGGTATTTTTTCTTTGGGATCACTGCTTCAAACGCTGATTTTTGGACACGGAACCCATATCCCTGCAGATATTTCGCTAACCTTACCCTTTGCTTGTTGTCCACGATATCATAAATGATCAG
Organism: uncultured Lachnospiraceae bacterium; assembly: GCA_947626795.1. Taxonomy (GTDB): domain Bacteria; phylum Bacillota; class Clostridia; order Lachnospirales; family Lachnospiraceae; genus Petralouisia. The sequence continues at coordinate 34,251 of CANQTH010000013.1, read as the reverse complement.
GACAAACACATTTTCCTTCTGCGCTGTCTTTTGCGTCTCAAAAAAATAACTGTCCATCTCTCACCTTAACCAGATTGGATGATAAAGCGACGCGTCGCCTTCATCCACTGCCTTTGCCAATTCATTGATCTGCAAGTCGATAGACTGGCGGAAACTTGCCGGATAATCAATATAATCCAGATATTGCACCGCCGTCTTCATTTTTCCTTCAAATTTATGCAGAAAAATATTCAAGCCGTCCTTATTCAAATAGTATCCCGGACTGTCCGTATCATGTTCAAAATGCTTTTTATGGATCTCGTTTCCATTCACAAGGCTCATCACCATCGCGTCTACGATCGTCGCCCGCCATTCTTCCATCATATCGCTTGCCAGCGTGGGATGATTTTCCCGGTCGCTGTGCATAAATCCAAAATAGGGATGCAGCCCTTTATTTTCTAATTTCCCATAGATTTCATTCATAAGGATGGAATATCCAAGGCTCAGCATGGAGTTAAATTCATCTTTCGGCGGCCTTCTGCTTCTTCCGTCAAAATCAAATTCCTCATGCACCACCCTGCGGAGTCCTTCAAAATACAGCCTTGCCGCATTTCCCTCATATCCCATCATCTCGCTTATTGTATGGCAGCTTTGGATCTTATTCAGAGACTGCTGCATCTTAATCTGGAGATCTGTCACATCCTTCTGGCTATTCCTCGCATAACGCTTCAATACAATTTTCTGATTATGGATCTTCCCGCAAAGAATATTTCTGGCCAATTCCAGGGAAAATTCGGTATCTGCCAGCGCAGCCTGTTTTCTCTGCCGCTTCACATTTACATGGCTGGTAGAGTGCAGCCTGCCAAAATAAGCGCCGCTTTTCGAATAATAGGAAATATTGATCCCTCTTTTCAGGCACTGAACTACACACTGCGAGGTAATCTGCGCGCTGGTAAAGATATAGATCGCCTCCAGATTTTCTACTGGTATCTTGCGCTCGGACTCCTGCCCATATTTTACCACCACATAATTGCTGTCGTAATTAATGCTGGCCCCATGGGCGTTTACAAACAAATAGCTCATGCTCTCCCTTCTTTCGCATTCATTTTTCCTTTCATCTTCCCTGCACTTTTACGCCATTTCCATCTTATGGGCGCAATCGTTCCGTCCCCTTTCGGGGTCCCGCTACTTCAAATAATCTTGGAAAAAGCTTTTGAGGAACTTAATACAAGTATGTTGCCGTCCCCTTCCGGGGTCTTGCTATTTCAAATACAGAAAAAGTATAACACAGGAAATCGTAAAACGCAAAATAAGTTTCCATCCCCTTTCTCGTTATTTCAAATGGGAAAGGCAAAAACAATTGCAGGTTCAAAGGTTTCCGTCCCCTTCCGGGGGCTCGTTATTTCAAATTAGGAAGAAACAGGCTCATTAAGTGGCTGAAAGACGTTTCCGTCCCCTTTCGGGGTCTCGTTATTTCAAATTCTTTGTAAGGTCCGAAGGTAAAGACGCAATCTGTTTCCGTCCCCTTTCGGGGTCTCGTTATTTCAAATTCTTTGTAAGGTCCGAAGGTAAAGACGCAATCTGTTTCCGTCCCCTTTCGGGGTCTCGTTATTTCAAATCAGAATTGAAAAAGCAACAAACGGAACGGAAATTATCGTTTCCGTCCCCTTTCGGGGTCTCGTTATTTCAAATAATGTGTAAAGATGGTTCAAAAAATCAGTGGCGGCAAGGTTTCCGTCCCCTTTCGGGGTCTCGTTATTTCAAATAATTGCCGAATACAATCGCAAGCAATTTTTTTACGCGAGTTTCCGTCCCCTTTCGGGGTCTCGTTATTTCAAATTGAATGATGAAATGTTTAAACTGGATTTAATAAGGTTTCCGTCCCCTTTCGGGGGCTCGTTATTTCAAATTTTCTTTTTTATAAGATTACCGTCCCCTCGTACTGAGCGTTATCGTTTCCGTCCCCTTTCGGGGTCTCGTTATTTCAAATGAGGAAACAGAAATGAAAAAAATAGAGGGAAAATGTTTCCGTCCCCTTTCGGGGTCTCGTTATTTCAAATTTGGATGTCGAGATGCTCAGGAGATTACTGTCCCTGAGTTTCCGTCCCCTTTCGGGGTCTCGTTATTTCAAATCAGATGCAAACTTCACAAGGGTTTTCGTAAGGAAAGTTTCCGTCCCCTTTCGGGGTCTCGTTATTTCAAATGCAACCACGCGGAATCGGACTATGAAGCAAATCCGGGTTTCCGTCCCCTTTCGGGGTCTCGTTATTTCAAATAGAAGAAAAAGCGGAAAACAAAGAACTTGAAAGAGTTTCCGTCCCCTTTCGGGGTCTCGTTATTTCAAATGGAGCCGCATCTAAGCGAAGCAGTAACGCCCCGGCGTTTCCGTCCCCTTTCGGGGTCTCGTTATTTCAAATTATGGCTTTCTGATAACGGTTGACGGGCAGAAAGCCTGTTTCCGTCCCCTTTCGGGGTCTCGTTATTTCAAATAATGACTTTAGAAGAACAAAAGCAAGCGGCTATTGGTTTCCGTCCCCTTTCGGGGTCTCGTTATTTCAAATAGGTGGAAAGCAACTTGTTGGGGGAGGCATGGCACGTTTCCGTCCCCTTTCGGGGTCTCGTTATTTCAAATCCTGCTCACATGGCTTGCCCGATAACGTTATTTGCGTGTTTCCGTCCCCTTTCGGGGTCTCGTTATTTCAAATCGGCGTGGAAGAAAGCCGTGAATGGTTCACGGCTGCCGTTTCCGTCCCCTTTCGGGGTCTCGTTATTTCAAATGAATATCTGGAAAGATGACACGAAAAAATTTGATCGTTGTTTCCGTCCCCTTTCGGGGTCTCGTTATTTCAAATAAAAAAAAAAGGAGAGAGAGATTATGAAAAATGTTTCCGTCCCCTTTCGGGGTCTCGTTATTTCAAATGAAAGAGAGGAAAAATCATGAATTATTGGGAAAAGTTTCCGTCCCCTTTCGGGGTCTCGTTATTTCAAATTTCGGTGACACCTTATCAACCTCCTTTCAAAATGTGTTTCCGTCCCCTTTCGGGGTCTCGTTATTTCAAATGAACAAACCACACCGCCACTAAGTGAAGCAGTAACGCCGTTTCCGTCCCCTTTCGGGGTCTCGTTATTTCAAATGAACAAACCACACCGCCACTAAGTGAAGCAGTAACGCCGTTTCCGTCCCCTTTCGGGGTCTCGTTATTTCAAATAATTCTCGGTATACCAACGGAGGAGCTGGAAGCGTTTCCGTCCCCTTTCGGGGTCTCGTTATTTCAAATTATGAAAAAGATTATAGGTAAATATGAAATGGATAACAACTTTCCGTCCCCTTTCGGGGTCTCGTTATTTCAAATATGTGAGAAACACTTATTGGAACAAGAAACAAAATCTTTCCGTCCCCTTTCGGGGTCTCGTTATTTCAAATATTCCGCAAAACGTCGAAGCTGTACGGCATAGCACTTTCCGTCCCCTTTCGGGGTCTCGTTATTTCAAATTTAGCCCGGTAATGTAGGCACAGGGAAGGCCGCCAGAACTTTCCGTCCCCTTTCGGGGTCTCGTTATTTCAAATGGGGACGGTAATTCTGTAAAAGGGGCACGGCAGGTGCTTTCCGTCCCCTTTCGGGGTCTCGTTATTTCAAATGGGAAGCTCTGTCACATTGTGGATTCCAAGACAATTTCCGTCCCCTTTCGGGGTCTCGTTATTTCAAATAGGGGACGGTAATTCTGTAGGGCACGGCAGGTGGATTTCCGTCCCCTTTCGGGGTCTCGTTATTTCAAATGCCGAGCGCGGGGTTGAGGAAAGTCGCGAGTGGATTTCCGTCCCCTTTCGGGGTCTCGTTATTTCAAATCAGGGAGAACCTTCTCCCAAGCGCATTTTGACGCTTGGATTTCCGTCCCCTTTCGGGGTCTCGTTATTTCAAATAACGAGTTCGCCCCTTATGGGGAGGACGGGATGGAAATTTCCGTCCCCTTTCGGGGTCTCGTTATTTCAAATAAATTGAATAGTAACCCAATGTCCACAAAAAGAAAACGATTTCCGTCCCCTTTCGGGGTCTCGTTATTTCAAATTTATGGTGATTCAAACCTGTTGAGGGAGGCATGGCACTATTTCCGTCCCCTTTCGGGGTCTCGTTATTTCAAATGTTTTATATGTAATTTCATCCCCAAGCAATTGGGGATATATTTCCGTCCCCTTTCGGGGTCTCGTTATTTCAAATTCTTCGAGCAAGCCCATCCTTAACCTCTCCTTTTCAGCATTTCCGTCCCCTTTCGGGGTCTCGTTATTTCAAATGAGGGGGACTTTTTATATGTAATTTCGTCCCCAAATTTCCGTCCCCTTTCGGGGTCTCGTTATTTCAAATGACGGTAATCTTATAGAAGGGTGCACGGCAGGCAATTTCCGTCCCCTTTCGGGGTCTCGTTATTTCAAATCGACGCCGTGGTTGAAATATCGAGAAGATAGGGATTTCCGTCCCCTTTCGGGGTCTCGTTATTTCAAATGGTAGGGGAAAATTTTACAAGGGTTTTCGTAAGAATTTCCGTCCCCTTTCGGGGTCTCGTTATTTCAAATCAGGCTGAATGCAGACAACTGGATGCTGGTGGAAGAAATTTCCGTCCCCTTTCGGGGTCTCGTTATTTCAAATTTCAACAACCACGGCACAACCGATTTTCGGTTGGAATTTCCGTCCCCTTTCGGGGTCTCGTTATTTCAAATGGAACTCCAATATGGACAAATGGGAAGGAGTATTCCATTTCCGTCCCCTTTCGGGGTCTCGTTATTTCAAATGGTAGGGGAAAATTTTACAAGGGTTTTCGTAAGAATTTCCGTCCCCTTTCGGGGTCTCGTTATTTCAAATGTTTTCTCGCTGTTTCGTACAGCGAGACTATCTACGATTTCCGTCCCCTTTCGGGGTCTCGTTATTTCAAATAAGGATTCCTTCACAAGGAACAAAGAGATGGACTATTATTTCCGTCCCCTTTCGGGGTCTCGTTATTTCAAATAAGTATCAGGTAGATGAAAGTTTTACAAGGGTTTTATTTCCGTCCCCTTTCGGGGTCTCGTTATTTCAAATACAATACCGGAACTGTTGTACAAGCTCCTGTTGAATTTCCGTCCCCTTTCGGGGTCTCGTTATTTCAAATTGATTTGTTGGAGGCCATTGAAACGGCTTCCGACGATTTCCGTCCCCTTTCGGGGTCTCGTTATTTCAAATTGTGAAGGATTCCTTCGCAAGGAATAAAGATATGGAATATTTCCGTCCCCTTTCGGGGTCTCGTTATTTCAAATCATGGGGTTCGCATTTAGCGAGCCCGCACACATGGATTTCCGTCCCCTTTCGGGGTCTCGTTATTTCAAATCTGAAAAGAGAAGTACCTTGACAATTGAATAAGTAGTAATTTCCGTCCCCTTTCGGGGTCTCGTTATTTCAAATACAAATAATCTTTGGGATAAGAAGCAGGGCAGCCTTATTTCCGTCCCCTTTCGGGGTCTCGTTATTTCAAATAGGTATATCAAAAGAAAAGAGAGGATATACAAATTTCCGTCCCCTTTCGGGGTCTCGTTATTTCAAATCGTAAGTTTTGCTAATGAATATTCCCTGTTATCGATTTCCGTCCCCTTTCGGGGTCTCGTTATTTCAAATTCTGTCACAAACTGCATAACCAATGTCATACGGTAATTTCCGTCCCCTTTCGGGGTCTCGTTATTTCAAATACAAACAATGAAACCGTAAAGCGCACAACCAAGAATTTCCGTCCCCTTTCGGGGTCTCGTTATTTCAAATACAACATAAGAAATTAGTAACTAAGCCTGATTCGATGATTTCCGTCCCCTTTCGGGGTCTCGTTATTTCAAATCCCACCATTATTTCTGTAATAGTGCATTTTGAGATTTCCGTCCCCTTTCGGGGTCTCGTTATTTCAAATGATATCTCCAACGAAAACAAAGAAGCAGCATTAATACATTTCCGTCCCCTTTCGGGGTCTCGTTATTTCAAATGTGAAAAATAATGATAATCAAAACAAATATCCCAAATTTCCGTCCCCTTTCGGGGTCTCGTTATTTCAAATATGAAAGTGCTTGAGTTGACGAAAGAGGAGGCTATCATTTCCGTCCCCTTTCGGGGTCTCGTTATTTCAAATTTCAAGTTCCGTGTCTGGAATGTTGACGGTTTTTCATTTCCGTCCCCTTTCGGGGTCTCGTTATTTCAAATTCAACGAATAACTTTTATTGGGCGCGGAAGGAAAATTTCCGTCCCCTTTCGGGGTCTCGTTATTTCAAATGTACTACTTCTGAAACTAAGGACGGGGATATGGTTTACAATTTCCGTCCCCTTTCGGGGTCTCGTTATTTCAAATCCCGCCGCCTGCAGCCCAGTAAAATCAATGCTTTCAAGCCTGCTTTGCGGCGCAAACAAATTTCTGTGCATGGAAGCTTCCCTGCCTGTCCCAAAAATGCGCGAAATCCCAGTTATAGCCTGCTGCGGCGCAAACCGCGTATCCCCGCAGCAAGCGATTGGGCTGGCAGGGCAGACGCCCCGCCGCTTCATCGATTCATTTCTGCTGATTTTTCGGGGAAAACGTCATTTTACACATTCCCATCTGACAGCGTTTCCCATTCCAATATGTGACCTTGCAGATGTGCGGCGACACTCCCAACGCCCGATCTTTTGCATGGCGATGATTCTCCGGCACTCCGGTGGCGCGGAAGATCTCCATTGCCCGTTCCAGGCCGGACGCTTTTCCAAACATGGGATATACCTCTGTTTTGGTCGCAAATCCCGTTCCGCCGCCCAGCCAGACCGTTCCGGCGTCCGGCGGCTGCATTTTCGGGAACTCTTTCAGAAAACATTTATAATACATTTCCCCAAAAGCCTTTACCGCCTGTTCGATGCGCTCCTGCGTAATATCGCAGACGCTGGTATCGATCGTGATCGGAAAACGAATGACCGTGCCGGGCCTTATCGCTTCCCGCAATACATTCAAGCTCTTTTCTTCCCCGTCCCTGTGCAATTCCGTTCTTTGGCACAGCATCAGGTCTTTCATGCTCAAAGGCGCGCTGTCGCCTACGATCAGCCCTGACAGTTTATCATTTACCGCATCCTGTATCTTGCTTTTGGGACGGTTCAATGTATGGAATGCATTCTGCTCCATCCTCGCCGACTCCTGCCTGCATATGTTTCTGTCCGGCCTTTTCCGCTGCTGCCGCATCTGCTCTATTTTCTCCTTCAGCTTCTGCTCCACATCCCGTTTCGCCTGGCGGTATTTTTCCGGCTCCCGCATCAGGTCGTCCGCCAATAAGATCGTGCGGAGCATCCCCTTGAGCGAACTGCCCGGCACGTAAGGCAGCCCGTAAGCATCCTTGATAAATTCCAGGACGGACATCTTATTTCTCGTATCCCAGGATGAATCCTGCACATCCAGGCGGTAACGGATGCAGCTTTGATACTCTTTTTCCGATATGCCTTGTTTTACCAGCCAGCGCCCAAGATCTTCCCGGCTATTCTGCAGCATATACTTTTCATAGTCTTTCATTCGCCTTTTCCGTACCAGGAGCAATCCCAGCTTTGAGAGGTCAAAGACCGAAACCTGTTCTTTATAGGGAGAATATGCATATTCCTTCTTCCCGATCTCTTTCCCGCTTCCAATATAGACAGGCCCTAACGTCTTTAATTCCACTTCATATGCCAACAATGTCTCTTTCAAGCCATCACCTCCCAGAACATTGGCTTTGCGTACCGATATACCGGATGCGCTCCGCCCTCGCTGACGTCATAAATATTTCCTTCAAATCGGTTTCGAAAACAGGAACCTGCCTGAATCGCAAACAGATCCCGCTTTCTGCGCTGTTCCGGCGCATAAGCGCCGGAAAGCACAAATCCGCTCCGCTTTATCATTGCATAGCTTGCCTGCCCCAACGCGCTTTCCAGTTCCTCATCGCGCGGAAGGCTGACGGACAGCGACATATAAGACGACGCGCGTTCCGGATCCAGGCGTTCCCGCATCTCCTTCGGCATTTTCCCATATTTCAGATCAAATTTTCCCAGGCCTGCGCTTCTTTTCCCGCCAATTCCGGAAAGAGCCAGGGAAGACAGATACTCTTCCGCCAGATCCATGTCTTCTTTTTGCTGATAGCCCAGGATCAGATACAATCCGCTCTCCGGCCTGAAATAATAAATGCCGACGCGGTACGGCCTCGTCTCTTCTTCGCCGCGCACAGCCGCGCTTGTCCGGATCATTCTGCTGCCCAGCAGGTCTCTTATTTTCCCGCTTTCCTTCCTGACGTCCAGTTTCCCTTCCAGATACTCTTCAAATTTGTCCGCCGGGACATAATTCAGTTTTTTATATGCTTTTTTCAGTACGGAATCTCCTTTTTTCTCTTCCGACTCCACTTTCATCATCGGCTTCGGAAGATAATAAGTATCTCCAATATACGGGAAGCTGTCCGAGAACTGTATCCTTCCCTCTTCGGCTTTCCTTACAAAAACTTCCAGTTCTTTTTCGCCCCGCTTTACGGCTTCCTGGCACAGCGCGGAAAACAACGTATCCGCCAATACCGTGCAGCCCGCGTCTTCTAAGGATCTCTCCCCGAAATGCACTCCCGTCGTAAATTCAAACTGATAAATCTTATATTCCATCCTTACACGTCCTTTAATTTTTGATTGCAGGCCTCAAGAATTTCTTCCGGAACCTCACCGATCACAGTCTCGGCAGCCAGATCATGGAATTTCACCTTTCCATATCCCCTGGAACCGTTCCCGCCCAGATAATCATATTGCAGCAGCTCAAATCCCCGCGCCAACACCTCAAAATCTTCCGCGATCTCTTCTTCTTTTTCCGCTTCATAGATCATGTTCAGCCCAAACTGCGTGCCGCGCACCACGCGCTCGATCTGCCTGGGGTTCGCAACCGCCGTGATCCGGTCTATGCTGTTTTCAAATTTTATCTCCGTCATACCCTGCAGCCCCTGCGCGCGCAGCTCCTTTTCATTGCAGAGCATCATGTCCGAGACAAGGATGCGGCTTGTCTTCACCGCCCCCTTTTTCGCCGACCCAAACAGCCTGGTGAGGCACTCGTCGTCATCATCCGGCTTTCCCGCCAGCCCTTCATTATATGCCTTCGCCAGCAAAGCCCTCACCTTCCCTTTCAGGGAGCTTCCCGGTATCATGGGAAGGTTCGTCCTGACATCCAGGATAACCGGGGAATCTACCGCCCCGATCGCGGCAAATGCAGAAGAACCGCCGATATGCAGTCCCGTTACAACTTCTAATTTTCCTGTTATCTCTATTTTTGCATACATGATTCTACCTCCTGATCAATCCTTTCCGCCATGAAATCTGTGGTATGCCACCAGTGCTTCCATATACCGATGGAACAACAGATACTGCTTCTTGCTCCCTTTTATCTCTTCTAAGCATTTTAAAATCCCTGCTTTTTCAACAAAATCCTTTACCGCCGGATCCCGGCCCGCTTCATATAAGACGCGGATCCTCAGATAATCGACCCTGCCGCAGAGTTCGTCGCTCAATGTCTCCCCTTCCCACCGCAATATCTCATTGTAAATATCCCCGGCCATTGCCAGCAGATTCCGGATCTTCGACGTCGTAACCATGGGAGTTGTTTTTCCCGTTCTCTCATTTTTTCTGTTCTTATGCGACAAAACAGCCTTTTCCGCTTTCTCAACATAAGTTTTTTCCGTTATTTCCATCACGTTTCCTCCTTCTCACGGCTCAAGCCCCGCGATTCTTTTTCTTCCCTGACGTAATATGCATACAGGTTGATCGCTGTCTTCAACTGCCGGCAGTCTTTTTCATCCTGCATCCACTGGTACATTTTTCTGGAAAATTCCTGATACCTCTGCTTCTCTTCCGGGCTGGAACGCTCGCCGGGCTCCATTCGGGTCAGCAGATAAACATATCTGGCAAGGTTCAGCTTGTCCTCCCGTTTCCGCACCAATTCCAGCAGATGGTACAAAAAGCTCTTCCCTTTGTCCTCCGAATTTTGGAAAAACGCGTAAACCGCCTGGAACTTTTCCCCCAGCGTTTCTTCCTGAAATGTCTTCCAGGAATAGGTCGCGTCATTCACCCGGCATTCTGCGCCATCCTCCCCGGTCTCTGAATGCCACGCGCCATCTGGCAGGAATGTAACCGCATCCTTCCCCGGCAGCGATTTGGAATCTTCCTCTAATCCCGCCACTTCCGCCGCGCTGGCATGGATCGGGAATCCCGGCTGGTATATCCCGATCCCCGCCGACAGCGTCAGCGTTCCTTCCGTATATTCCCGGAAAGCCCTTTGGATATCTACGGCAAGCTCTACGATCTCATTCCACGCTCCCACCAGGAACAGGTCGTCTCCGCCGGAATAGACGATCGCCGCCTTTCTTTCCTTCTTTGGCTTTCCGTCCAGTGAAAATTTCGGATGCGCCAGTATCGCATTGATATGATACTGGAAAAACATGGACAACTGCCTGGACAATGCCGCCGTCCTGGACAGCGTCACATACTTATCTCCATTCTTTTCGCTTTCAAAACCGGACACAAACGCTCTTCCCAGATTATCCACATCTGCTCTTAAAATCCCGATCCTTTTTATTCCTTCCGCCTGAGCTGCCAGTTCTTCAAAGGTCTCGCCCGTCGTATAATTTCCAACCCAGAGTTTCCCGGAAATGTGCTTGCCGGAAAACATCTTATTTTTCCCGTAAGCGCGCAGATATGCTTCCTGCCCCATCCGCGCTTCCGATCCGCTTTTATTCTCCGCCACCATCCAGGCATGAAACGGCAGCGGCAGCGCTCCTTTTTCTTCTTCTGACAAGACCACAAAAAAATCACTGTACAAAATATCTTTCGAGATGCCCAATATAGCGGAACAGATCGTGCAGTTTCCGTCTTCCTCCAGGCGGTCCAGCCGCTTGCACACTTTGCATTCCCGCGTATGGTCTGCATTCCTTTTCCGATTCAACATACGGATCTGGCCTGCGGAATACCGCGAAGATTTCTTTTGGGAAAGCATATTGCCAAGCCGCCGGAAAATTTCCGAATAGCTTCCTTTCGGCTCATTCCGAAGCTCAGACGCACTGCATTCCACCGCCCCCGCCGCCACATACAGCGCTATGTCAAAATTCTCCAGCAGCCATTGGTTCAGCTCTTTTTCAAATTCTTCTACCGTCTGCTTTGTCTTCTTTGTATTCGCCAGCAGAAGATAGCAGTGCCCGCCCCCGGAATAGATCAGGTTCGCCCTTGACAGTTCCAGCCTTTGAAGCAGCGTGTCGATGATATGCTCCATCATGATGCTTAAGTAAAAAGAACGTGCGCGCAGGTTCCGCAGCGCCCCTTCGCTATGTATCGTATAGATGAACTTCTGGATGCCGGAAATGTCCATAGAGCAGAGCAAAAACGTTTTTTCCTGCTTAAATTCTTTCTCTTTTTCAAACAGGCAGGCGCGATAGTCCCGTATCCCCTTCTCTTCCAGATCGTCGTAGATGCATGAGGCGGCCGCCGCCGTAAGCTTCACATGGTCATACAGCGATATATCCGCCAGCTCGTCTCTGGCCGTAGAAGATGGAACCAGGGACAAGTTCCCTTCCAGGATCTCCAAAATGGAATTCAGATACTCTTCTTCCCAAAATATGCCAAGAAAATTGTTCAAAAGATTCTGCTTCACCTTATAATAAAAACCCTCGTCAAACGCTTCTTGCTGATCGGTCGGAACCTGGATCTTATCTGCGGTATCTTCCAGTATGCCGCGGCGGTAGTGCAGTTTTTTATCATTTCCATTCAAAATATTAAATACGGATTCCAATGGGATCTCTTTTGAAAATCCCTTCTCTTCCCCGTCGTTTTTCCGGCGGTCCGCCCCGGCTGCAATATTATCTGCAATATAGGCAATATATGCAAAAGAATCCGCCGGAACGTCCGCCTTCTGCAATTCCGCTTTGTGGTGGAAACGCACGGGATCCAGTACGTTTTTTTCTTCTATATGGGCTTCCCGGCTCAAAAATTCATACCCGCTTATACTGTGCTTACGCCCGTCTCCCTGCCTGTAAATCACTTTGCCAATATCGTGGAGCAGCGCCCCAACGATCAGCTGCATTTTCTCTGTCTGCATATTCTCCTCCTTCCTGTTTTCAGAACTCTCTTCTTCCGCTCATCCGCTGCGGTCCGCAGGATATTTTTCCTGCTCTTCGCTTTTGGCCGCGCCTGGCGGACGCTTCCGGCTCTTCGCATCCGCCAGTGCAAAATCTCCCATCCCCATGGCTGTTTTTATCCCGATTCCGGAATATTCCCCGAAATGCAGAAGCAGGCTCACAAAATTGACCATTGCGTGCGGCCCGGCTACGCGGATCTGCATCTGTCCCATAAAGGCTGGAACCCTCGCTCCATGCACGGAATAACTGCAGCTATGCAGATCGTACCTTACGATCCTGCTGTACTGCACAAGCTGTTCCAACAATTCTTCGCTCTCAACCGTCTCGTGTTCAGCGGAAGCATCGTATTTTTTCATAAGGCTCTGATAGATCAGCCTTAGATCCGGAAAGGACACATACTCGCCCTGGCGCTTAAAGGCTGTGGGCGTCTTAAACAAAATACGGAAATAACGATCCGCATCTTTCAGATAATATTCTTCCATGAACCGCTTTCGCTCGATCTGCTCTAACCACCTGTCCACAACGGACACTTTCCTGCTGTCATGTTCCAGGACAAATTCTGAAAAGCCGCTGTCCTGCAAAGGAAGCAGGATATTCTGATAAGCTTCCCCGCTTGTGGTGCATACCGTCCAGATATTCTTATTTTCCCGTCGGACGACTGACTGCCGATAGGGATGTAATACCGATTGATGAAGCCGCTCCGCATAAGCAGGATCTACCCGCTCCATCAGAACGCTCTGCAAAAGAACTGCTTTTTGATAAGATATGATTTCATCTGACTCTAACTGCAATTCAAGCTGCAGCCTCGCAAACATGACGCTCCCCCCTTGCATGATATATCGTAATTTCCTTTGTGAACTAAATATTACAGCTAAATGGAAGCGACTTTATAAAATCTTCCATAAATATATAGTCAGGATCGTTGCTTTTTTCATCGATCGGCAACATGATCAATGTCTCTTTCATTTGCTTTTCAACCGTCCACTTTCTTCCACCATATGAATACTTCTCTGATTCTAACTTTAAAATCGGGATAAAAAACATTGCAATATATTTATTCATTGGATACTGAACCGTTTCTATTGTTACGATTTTTTCGCTGGCAAAAAAATCTTCCTCTTGATAAAAGCATGCTCCTATACTTCCATCATATGCCAGGGTAATTGCATTCCCTTTTCGATTACTATCCGCCACATAAGCCGTAATCCCATTATTCTCCTGTGTTGTACTTACATAAGGCACTTCACCAAGTGCCATATTTTTTATGTATACTGAATCTCCCCTCCGGACATCAAAATATTTCTTATCTCCAAGGCAAAAATATTTCCATTCTCGATCTTGTAATGAAATTTTTCTATGCAGCGCTGAAGCAGAATATTGTTTTTCAAATTCATACTGATCTATGTTATCCATATACCAACAAGCTTTATCATACCCTTCTTCCAAAAAATAGTCTGGTATGTCTTTTACATCATCATTCAATGATAATATAAACTTTTCCATAAACGAAAAATCAGGAATATACCCTTCGTCCGAATAAAAATTTCTTTCATCAATTACATATTCTCCATGAACCATCCGTGCCGGAAGCTTTAGAATTGTTTTTTCCATCTGTTCTTTGTTCCACTTACGTCCATAACTAAACCTGTATTTTTCATTTCTAATGATTGTTATAAAAAACATCGCCAATGCTTCGTTCATTTCATGTTCCCGTAAAAATAAAACATTCACATCATCCGATGCCCAAAATGGTTCCTTTTGGTAATAAGCTTCGCCAACTCCGCATCCATTATAATTTACAGATATGCAATTACCTTGAAAAAGTGGTTCTTCATTGATCTTTTCTCTTATTCCGTTTCTTCCTTGTATTGCGCCCAGGAAATTCAGATCACCAGGAGTCATATTTTCTTTCGTCAACCGTTTCCCTTTTTTGACCTCGAATATTTTTCCTAAATAAAAATCTACCCAATTACTGGTATCCATAGAGTTATTCCTCCAACATTCCTTGTTCGCTCATATACTTATATAATGCATATTTTTTTAAGGTACGCTCAAAATCTTCTTCAGATAATTTGCTATAGTCCGTCTTAATATATGCTTCTGCAAGCGCCTCATCGCCTGTTTTTATCTTATGTTTTACAAAAATATAGTCATTCGGATCAGCAACTCCATCGATCTGTTCCATCCATTGAACACGAATATTTGACCACCTGCCAGTGTCTTTTCTCCCATTATGTGGAATTACTTTAAATCCATCATCCTGCCACCTTGCAAAAAAAACGGCCTTCTTTTCATCATGTGGAATATGCGCTTTAAATACCATAATACACGTAGCCGTTCCCACATGGCTATCAAAAAACAAGTTCGCTGGCATTGTCATGCAAGCTAATAAAGTATGATGCTTTAATATTTCCTTACGTAAATTTCTCCCACTATTCCCTGCGCATGACATAGGAACAATTGCTATTCCTATCCCGCCGACCTTAATATAATGTAACATAGACGCTATAAAATCCAATTCATCCTGTCCTTTTTGCATTACTACTTCTGGCGGCGTATCATCCGGATATGGCTTGCTTATCTTATTTGCATTTGTCCCTATAGAATATGGAGGATTGATCATAGCTACGTCGATGTCCCCAAATGCCTCTAATGCTTCTGATAGCGGAACTTTTTTCCCATCTTGCATATATGTCATGCCGCTATCGTCTATTGGATTATACGAATCTGACATAAGGGATGAACAATTAAATAAATTCGCCTTTCCGTCTCCATGAAAACGCATATTCGCATATGCAAGAGCATACATGGATGCATCTCTTTCTACCCCGATCAGACTATTTACCCGTGCATATTGATATTTTTCTTCCTTTTGCTTTTCACTCATAAACTGGCGACGAATATTCTCCTTGATTCGTTCAAGCGCAGAAATCAAAAATGCCCCTGTGCCACAACATGTATCTATTATTTTTGTTTTTTCTGAAAATGGCTGTCCACTATAATATTCAGCCAAGTCACAAAATAAATCTGTGATATGCTTAGGAGTCAAAACAATGCCTTTTTCTTTTGCGTTTCCTTTCGTAAAGCGCAAAAAAGTGATATAAAATTCTCCCATAATATCAATACCTTTATAATGCTCCAATATCTCAATAACATTTACATACAGCGAATAAATACAGCATGATAAAACTGTATCTCCATCATTGAAATACGTATTTTGTCCTTTCGGCGCTTTTGTTAATTCGTCTTTACTCAATAAAACATCATAAAATTTTTTTAAAGATTTTCTTTTCCCTTTCGGAATTTTATCTATATCCCACACACCCTCAATATAATCGTCCTCATATTCATCTTTGCCATCCCCATATAAAGATGCCTTCAACATTTTTACTGCATCTTTTCCAATTGGGTCATCTAGCATTTTTTTGGACTTGGATTCCATTTTCCTATCAATAGCGGATTTTGTTTCTCTATATAGTCTTGACTTCTTATTTGTCAACCCCAGTACAATCGCTGACACAAATCCTGCTTTAGAATTATCCTCTATTCCATTTGCACGCAAAAAATTTGCACAAGATAAAGTATATTTTCTAAGTTCCTTTCTAATCTCTTCCTCTGTCGCAGCAAATCGATTCAATACAAGATCAACCTCTTTTTCATACTGTTCAATAGAAACCAATCCATCATTATACCCACCGTCTTCCATTATTTCGATGTCTGATATTTCTCCGCCTTTCGGCAATACAAATGATGTAATCCTTAATTCAGACTTACTTTGACCAGATACCCCAACTGCAACAACATCATATTTTTGATTTAAAAAAGTAGCATAATACAATGCTCCATTTATTGCATACAGCTCCGTTTCTGTCGGGGTTCCATAACCATATAGCTTATACTCTTCCACATTATCAAACATCGAATGTTTACTGCTAACGCCATTTATCTCTGCTTTGCATTCTACTACAACGATAACATTCGATCTCTCTTTTACAACTACAAAATCAGGGATTCCTCTTCCTAACATTGTTTGCTTTTTCGATGCTTTGGCAAAAATATCTTTGATCCAATCGTAAGCCGTCCCCTTATAACTATCTTCCTTAAACCATATAATTCCATTATGATCCACGTTTTGTTTTGAGGAATACCCTTCTAATGCACTTAATTTTCCAGAAACAATTCCTTTTGTTAATTCTTCTGACGCCATCTCAATTCCTCCATATCACTTTAGCAATATATTAGCATAAATCATTTCCAAACACAAGTTCTGTTTTTATTAAAATGCTCTGAAAAACTAATCTCATTAATGGATATTTTTTCCTTCCATCTTCCTTTCCCCCTGTGTGTGAAGCATTCATACCATCTGATAAAAAGAACGCCGCAAAATAACTGAATCCCAGCTATTTTACGGCGTTCCAAAAGGTTGATCCCCTTTAGCGCAATGGAATCTTATCCGCAATCGAAACACATATCCCACCTGCCAAGATAAAAACCACTCCAACTATCTTCTTTCCCGTAATTTTCTCTTTTAAAACCAAGTAAGATAACAGCATCGTCCATACATACGTTAATGACGTTAACGGCAACACCACAGAATAATCCAAATATTTTAAAAGCAAAATATTAAAGACCGCAGACACCAGATATAAAAAACCGCCAACGTACAAATTAGAATCCTTTATCAAATTCCATATTTTTTCCGATCCTGACGCACGTTTTAAAAATAACGACGCGGCCGCCCCTAAAAATGTCATTGCCAATATTCCCGTAAGATATCCAATCACTCCTCATCACCTCCAGCGATCAAGATCACGCCGCTTACGATCACCAATATGCCAATACATTTTGACAGAGTCACACTCTCCCCTAATACCGCTATGGCCAATATGGCGCCCATCACATAATTAAGGCTTAGCATTGGCTGCAATACGGACAATTTACCAAAACGATATGCGAAAATCATCAGCATTGCCCCAATCCCATAAAAACAAAAACCTGCCATTAAAAACAAAAGTCCTTTTTCCGCTGATATTTTCCAAAACAACTGCCCGACGCAGACGCACGCGGAAGAGACCAGCATTAACAAGATCCCTTTTTTATTCCGCCGAAAAGATTCCATCATCCACACCACCGCCTTATTTTGGATCATATGCCCCAAACGCATTGCACAGCAGTATTTTCATCAATTCTAAATTTCCTTTAAAAAAACTGATTTTTGTCGGCGTTTCCCCTGACTTGGGATAAGCCCTC
The DNA here is from genome assembly GCA_947626795.1 of uncultured Lachnospiraceae bacterium. Lineage (GTDB taxonomy): Bacteria > Bacillota > Clostridia > Lachnospirales > Lachnospiraceae > Petralouisia. The sequence continues at coordinate 16,880 of CANQTH010000013.1, read as the reverse complement.
GTTACAGGTATCTCGCACACTTTATATCCCAACTGTGCCGCACGTACAGAAAGATACGCCAGCAGCTCATATGTCATGAATACATCGCGCAAAGGAGCCACGCGCCCATCCTGAAGATACTTAGCCGAATATGCCCGATATGCGTTTGTAGTATCGGTAAATCTATGGCGCGCAGCCAGGGAGATCATTGGCGCATGGACAAATTTTACGGCTATGGCACGGGCCAATGGCGTGCGGATCGCTTTCCCGCCTTTTATGAACCTTGATCCCTGGACAAAATCATACCCTTCCTGCAATTTTTCAATAAAATGCGGGACATCTTCAATACTGTCCTTATTATTCCCATCAATCGTAATGATCCCTTTATACCCTCTCTCTAAGGCCCACCAGATGCCCATGCGGAGCTGCGCCCCTTGCTTCCCGACGTCTTGCTTCACAAGCAATGCATTCACCTTTAATTTCCGAAGCCTGCTTTCCTCCGTACATCCGTCTGTTGAGCCTCCATCGCAAATAACAAGATCGGCATGATCTGCCACATGATGTTTGTACGCGCGTTTCAATTCTTTAATGATCCTGTCCCCTTCATTGATGATAGGGATAAGGACCGCATAATCCTTCGTTTTTCCTGCATACTCCATGCACTGGAATCCTGGGACTCCAGGCTGCCTCCCATATACCGTCATCCAAAAATCTCCTTTACGTAACGCATGGCATTTTCTATCTCCTCTAAACCGCTTTCCTTGCCCATCTCAATGGAAATATATCCCTCATAACCCTCCGATGCCAAATTTTCCAAAAGCCTCCGATGCAATTCCCTTTTCTCAATCTTCTTTAGCCCTGGCTCGCTTATGTGAACGTGATTGATCAATTTGACTTTCCCTTTGATCTCTTCAGCCTGCTCCCCATTTTGAACCATCGTTCCTACATCCAAATTCAAACGGAACCCCGCAGAGCCAACGGCTTCTATCAAGTCAAAAGCCTCGCTTGTCTCATTCATATAATTCGTATGATAAACCGACGGATTCGCCTCGAATCCTATCGCTGTCCCTTTTAAAGCGGCATACTCCCCAAGTTCCCGAAAGAAACATCTTCCCACTTCCGGATCCGCTCCTTCCGGGATCACCCGATTTTTCGGACATCCTAACACAAGATTTTTGCATCGTATCGCCACGGCGAAATCAATTGCTTTTTTTGTATGTCCTAAAAGCAATTCCCGCTCTTTTTCTGTCCCGAAAATTTTTTCCTGCCTGCCATACCAGATTGACTGCATGGATGGAATGGAAAAACCGTTCTCCCGCGCAATCCTTTCAGCCCAGGCAGACGCCTGTTTTAAGTTCCCATATGGGTCTTCCGGGAATATCCTTGTCGGGGCGATCTCCAATCCTTTGAATCCGTATTGTTCCATGAGGGAATACGCCTTTTCATCCTCCTCTTCTGACCATCCTATATTTGATATGGATAAGTTCATTTCAATCCTTCACCTTCCTTTTCCTCTTTCCCTTGCCGCATGATCACCAACACAACCAGGATTAAGGACATATTCATTAAATTCATCGGCCAAAAATACCGAAAATCCGACCATCCCGTCGACAATAACAAGCTCAAGACATGGCCCGCAAGCGGGCATAAAATGACAAGATATTTTTTTATGCCTCTTCGTAAGATCACAAACGCGGCCGCTACCAATCCCAGCAATGTAAATAGCCCGCATCTCCATTCTATCGCGGATATCCACTGCGATCCTGCCGTATAGGCAGTCGCCGCCGACATTTCTTCCGATAAGCTCATATAACGCCTGGCGGGGTACTGCTCTGCCCAAGGCTGGTCGCTATCCATTGTTCCTGAATAATTGACGCATCCCAAATGCGCATCCTGCCCCGCATAAATATCCCAGAGCGCATCCTCCCGGTTGATGACCGCCCGCAGCATAATGACCGGATTTTTAATAAAAGTATCCAGATAATTCGCAATAAACTGTCCTGGGGTAACATCCACATCATATGCTGCATACGACCAGGTAGGCGTATACTGATATTCAGTTGTATTATATCCTGTCATCATCCCTACCATTTCAAGAGTATCTTCTGACACTTCCCCTCCGGCATAATAGACTCCTAAAACATCCTGTCCCAAGCCGATATAAATGCCCGTCCTTCCCGTATCCTGCACCTCAAAATAGTGATAAACCGGGCCTTTGACCATGACGATCAAAGCCATCGTCATCGCCATCGCCCCCCAGACCCTGCGGTTTTTCCTAAGGGCTATCAGGATGCCAACGGTGATCACAAGAAAAGTTACCACTCCATTTTTTCTATAAAAATAAACACCCACCATGGAGACCACAAGTTCCAGATAAACATATCTCTTATATCTATACTCTTCATGATCGGTCACTAACTTTACGATGACCACAAAAGCCCATAGCACGGAAAGGGCATACGGGATATCCTTCCATATTGTGTTTATATGCATAAAATTCCCGGCATTGCATCCGGCAAAAACAGCCGCTCCCAATAAAACGCTTTCCTTCATCCCCTTTTTCCGCAAATATAAAAGAAGCTCGGCCACCACATATGCCCAGAAAAAATACTGGACGGCAATGACCGCATAGGTAGTATTTGAGATCTTTTCGATCACGTGCAAAACCATACTGTAAAATGCCGGATGCCAATCACTCACCCCATACAGGTTCTGGGCTAGATTAACCATGCAGCCCTCTGTATCAGCGCTAGATATTCCAGGATTATTTGCGATCAGATTATAAATGGCAGGAAGCCACAGAGCCAGGACGCACAAAGCAACAAAAACGATCGTCTTCTGTTTCACTTCCGTGCCAAAAGCCCGTTTCCAGGCCGCTTCCATATAATACAAAAGCGTATTGACTACCGGAACAAACCAAAAAACCGTTACCGCAAAGACAAATATCCTGGCCACTGTCAGCTTCAATGCCAGCGGATAAGCCAAGAGCCTCTGGCCTGTCAGCGCAAATGCCGAATACAAATACAGGAAATATAGAAAAGCCTTTTTCTGCGGCCTGTCGATCAGATTTTTTATGTACGCCCTCTTCTCCGCATAGTTTACCACGGAAAGCAAAGATATGATATACAAAATGATCTTTGTCGGCTCTTGAAACTCTATCCCGCTGCTGCTGATCATGATAAGGCAGGACAGCAATTCCAATGCTGCCAGCAGGACCGCCTCATTCACTCTTGAGGCAAAATACCGATATATGCCTTTAACAGCCTCTAACATCTTCTCAAAATAACGCAATACAAAAAAGGACGCGGCCACAAATAAAATCCATAACGATATCACGGAAAGCCGATCAAAAATACCAGGCTTCCTTAAATAGCCAAAATTAATCGCAATCGCGCCAGGAAGCATATCATCTCCACTATATGCCGCTGTAATCTCGGTTGCCCCTGCGGCGACTACATATACAGTCGGAATCTGCGTACATTCTTCATTGGCATTGAGCGTTATCGTATATTCCATATTCCACTGCATTTCCGCATTAAGTACGACCCTTTTCCATTCTCCATTATTAACCGTGCTTAAAGAAATGTTTGTTTGATAAAGCAATGCCCCTCCCTTCCATATGCCAAGCGTGACCGCACCCGCTTTATCATCCGCCACATTATTAAATATAAGTTCCAGGCTATTTAAGCGCCCTTCCTGGCTAATGAAACTTTCGGATAAGTTCTGACATGGGACTCCTTCAGCAGCATTCAAGTCATATGCCATTGACGTGTAATATTCTTTGTTCAATTCTCCGCGGAATCCAATATATACGATCCTTATGGCGACAATTATAAATACGATCCAAAATAATGTCCTCTTCCATTTTTCCAGTTTAGCCATTACTCTTCCCTCCTACAAAATCCCTGATATCTGAAAGTGCTTGTTCTTTGCCGCATATATATCCCCCGTTTCCTCCAAACAGCTCCCCGTAAATCGTTTTATAATCGTAGTCAGCCGGAGTTCCTTTAAGCTCATTTAAAAACTTTTCTCCTGTCAAATATTCATATACCTCTCCTGCTGATACAGGCTCTGTTGCCGGATGCCACATTGTGATCCCTGCGCCAAGAGCAGTCTGCATATCTCCCCATAATCTTCCCAGATCATAAAACTGATACTTGCTTCTGCTATCTGTAAAATTAAGGGCGGAAAATCCCAGAGTTTTAAACTTTTCTTTCAGCAATTCCCTGTCTTTATCCTCTACACGAACCTTATAAAATCCGTTCTCCTGCAGTTCATAATATTTCCTGATCTCCGGATCTTGTTCTGACAGCTCCTCAAATTTTTCTGCCTTAAGCATAAATGGAATTATGTTCATAAGATCATAGATAAAATTCTTCTTTATGTTCTTGCCAAAAAGCCCGGGCAATCTTATGATCAACGCATCCGGATATTTTTCTCTTGCCCAGAGTTCCAACTGATATCTGTTATATCCATAAGTATGCAAATTTTCTGTATCAATTTCAGAATTTTCGTCAACGTTCTTTGGAACCTTAAATACATCGATCGTTGAGATAAGCGCCAATTTTTTTGGGTTGATCTTAGCGATATTATTTTCTGCCTGTAATATAAGCTCCATATCTTTTTCCGGAGCATTGTTCGCCAAGTATTTTTCAGCGCGCAGCCCTGCATATATCAGCAGATCAGGATCTGTTCCATATGCCTCTTCTATATTCTTTGAATTATATACAGCGTCAATCTTATCCCCTGCAGCCGCATATATATTGCTTCCAACAAAACCCGTATATCCTACCAATGCGGTCATTCCCATCCCCCCTTATTTCGTAAGTTTCTCTATTCCTTCAAAACTATAATATTTCCGCTTAAACTCAAAATTTATCAATAATTGCAGGTACTTGACCACAACTGTCAAAATCGCAAACACTCCAAAAAATGCAATTGACAGGAATAAGATCGTGGTCGTCCATCCTGCAACAGGATGCGCCATAGCAAAAACAACAACGGCATACCCCAACATAAACACAGAGATCAACATCATCAGCCCGGTCAATACCGCCGAAACTTTATATCCAATCTCTGTAAATAACAATAAGGAATCAATCGCAAGCCCAACCTTATACGCTTTTTCCTGCCTATCCCGCTTGCCTTCCACCCTGCCCTTAGCCTCATAAGCAACCCGATCTGTTTTCAATCCCTGATTCGCATAAACAGCCTTTCGATATGGCACGGCCTTATTCATAGAAGCGATGCGGTTTATGACACGTCTGCTAAGGATCCGAAACCTTTCCGTTTTCATTTGATAGGGAAAGGCTGAAAACCGATCGAATATCCAATAAAATACCTTTGACGTGAATTTTTCCTTTTGATCCGGCACAGAACTTACAATGTCATATCCCTGAAGCGACCTTCGGTAAATGCCCATGATCTCCTCTTCCCCAAAATCCAGGGCCACGCTATCAAATTCAAAAACAAAATCACCAATTGAAATATCCACGCCGGCCCTCATGGCAATTTCAACACCATGGAAATAACTCATATTTATAACGGAAATATTTGTAGTTTCTGCCTTTTGGCTCACCTCCCGAATGATATCCACGCTCTTATCATCCGAGCTATCATTTACGCATATGATCTCTGAATGCTCAAAATTCCCTTCGAGCGCCTGAATCATCATTTTCAAAAATTCCCTTATTCTGTCCTCTTCATTATGCACATAAATAACCGCCGAAACAAAATTTTTTTCCTTATTCCCCATCATCCAATACCTCATCCAGATCATAAACTGTATTTATTTTCCCTGAAAGCACCCCGACAAATGTCGGATTCTTCGAATAGGTCTTTATTACAGTTGGCCTAGAATCATCAATTTCCGAACTTGCAAGGATTGGCTTCATAGAAAAAAGAGACGTCCGATACTGAAACTTAAATTCATCTTTCAGATATTTCTTCGCCAGATTTGCCATATAAGGGAATGCTGTTTGAGGCTTTGCCGGGCAATCATTGCAGTTGCCCAATCTCTCTCTGGAACAAAATCCTCCGCTTTTTTCCTGGCAGGCAAATACAGGCAAAGCATCGTAACTTGTCGTATGCGGCGTAAATGTAACGGATGTAAGGGAATGAAATCCCGTCTTCCCAAATGGCATGATTGAAAAAAAAGGCCCGTCCATAACAGTAAAGCCATACTGCCTCAACTTTTCATTCACATCACAAAGAATGATCTCACACAGTTCATATTTAATGGCAAATTTCTCATATCCGACCAGATCAAGAACCTGGTTCGTCCCTGCATACGCCGCATTTAGCAGAAACCCTGTGCGGCATACGTCCCCATCCGCATAAACTTCATATGCATCCTGCAGCTTCTCAATCCTGGTGATCTTTACGCCATACTTAATCTCAACATTCCGCAAAGGCTTCAATTTTTCAAGAAGGTAATCCTTTAACAGCATTGCATCGTACGTATACTCCCTGGTAAGAAACGCCCCGTCACACATTTGTTCCTTAAAAAATTGTTCCGGATGAAGTTCTTCGCATGGGATGCCTGCCGCTTTGCAAAAATTCTTGAACTGCCTCCCATCAGACCAGGAATACTGGCTGGACGTCGCATATATCTTCTCAAACTCCCGATTAATACAAAAGCCATAATCTTTGTTAAATCTTTCAAAATACCCAGCTGATTTCATGGCAGTTGAGATGGAACGCGGATAATGATATCCCTGGTGGACGCGTGCCTGATTAATATAAGTGGCACGCTGAAATGGCTCTGAATCACATTCTAAGACTAAGACTTTCTGTTTTTTCTGCCCGCAAAATAATGCGGAATACAGCCCATACCAGCCAGCGCCTATAATAATTTTGTCATAATATTCCATTCATATAACCTCTAAATCATGGATTCTCCGTCTCATATCATGCTTTCTCATAAAAAACCGAATCAAAAAGTGTACGTTTTGGCACTCTAAATCCCTAAAACATTTTACCATCTCGACTATCGTCTCGATGGAGATACTCGTCAAATGCCTCTTGACGCATGCGTCATCGGCACTTCCCTCGTTATTTTACCACATTTTATGACATATGCAAGGGTTTTTTCGCTTGGATTAAGCTTGGATTAATTCTCCATGTTCTTATATTTTAAAATTTTTATAAAAATATCCGTTGATTTTGATGTTTTTCTTTTCGGATAGGAACATATGTGGATGTTGTCAAAACGTACACCTTTTGGCACTCTTTCTTTTTCTCTCACCCCTTTTCCCGCAGCTCCCTCACCCTCCGGTAAAACGTCGACCTGCTCACCCCGCAGCGCGCCAACGCTTCCCCGATCTTCATCTCCCCGCGTTCCCACGCCTCCACAATACGCGCAAAATCCTCCGGAACAGCCGCATTCGGCCGACCGAACCGCACTCCCTTCTCCTTCGCAGCCGCAATTCCCTGCCGCTGGCGGTCCCGGATGTTCATCCGTTCCGATTCCGCCACAAATGAAAGGATCTGCAATACCAGGTCCGCGATGAACGTCCCCATCAGATCCTTCCCCTTGCGCGTGTCGAGCAGCGGCATATCCAGCACGCAAATGTCAATGCCAATCTCCTTTGTCAAGATCCTCCACTGCTCCTGGATCTCCTCATAATTGCGTCCCAACCGATCGATGCTCGGTATGTAGAGCAGATCCCCCTTTCGGAGGGCTCTCACCATCCTCCCCCGACTGCTTGTCCACATAAATGTTCCCTTCCGGCACATACCGCTCCCGCAGCGCCGCCATCTGCCTTCCCTCATTCTGTCCTGCGCTGGATACACGGGCGTACCCGTATTCCTTTCCCTGCGTTTCCATCTTCCTTTCCCCCTTCCAACAAACCCTTGCCTGCCTCCGCAAATTTTGATATGATATATCTAGTGAACCCCATACCTTTACGGGCTTTGCAGCAAGCGCAAAGTCCCTGGGCGAACTGCTACTCAGGACACGACAAATATCATATATATATCTTGTGCCAGGCGCACAGAAATGGAGGCAATCATGAAGCAATTGATCATCCCGCAAAATTACCATTCCGAGCTGAACCTGCATGATACGCAGGTCGCCATCAAGACGGTCAAGGACACGTTCCAGTCCCTCCTTTCCAAAGGGCTGAACTTGCAGCGCGTCTCCGCCCCCCTGTTCGTGGATCCGGCCTCCGGGCTGAACGACAACTTAAACGGCGTGGAACGCCCGGTTTCTTTTGGAATCAAAGAGCAGGCGGAAAAGGAAGCGGAGATCGTCCACTCCCTCGCGAAATGGAAGCGCTACGCATTGAAAAAATATGGATTTTCCCTTGGCGAAGGGCTTTATACAGACATGAACGCCATACGGCGCGATGAAGAGACGGACAATATCCATTCCATCTTTGTGGATCAATGGGATTGGGAGCGGGTCATTTCCAAAGAGGACCGGAACCTGGAATACTTAAAAAGCGTCGTAAGGACGGTGTACGACGTCCTGCGCAAAACAGAAAAATATATGTCGATCCAATATGACTATATTAAAGAGATCCTCCCCGAGGAGATCTTCTTCATCACATCCGGGGAGCTGGAAGACTTGTACCCGGACTGCCAGCCGAAAGAGCGCGAGCTTCATATCGCGCGCGAGAAAGGCGCGGTCTGCGTCATGCAGATCGGCGACCTCCTAAAGTCCGGCGAACCGCACGACGGCAGGGCCCCGGACTACGACGACTGGGCACTGAACGCGGACATCATCGTCTACTATCCTGTGCTGGACATCGCGCTCGAACTGTCCTCCATGGGCATCCGCGTCGATCGGCAGTCTCTCCTGGAGCAATTGGAAAAAGCGGGCTGCCCGGAGCGCGCGAGCCTGCCTTTCCAAAAAGAGATCATCGACGGGACGCTTCCCTACACGATCGGCGGCGGCATCGGCCAGTCCCGCATCTGCATGTTCTACCTGCGGAAAGCGCACATCGGGGAAGTGCAGTCTTCCTTATGGAAAGAGGACGACAAGAAAAAACTGGAGGCGCAAGGCATCCAGTTATTGTAAAAACTCCCGCGGCATTTCGTCCGCGCATGGAAATGCAAGAAGGAATCCGTTCCAATCGCCTGTAGCGGGCGGCGGGACGGATTCCTTCTTGCCTGAATATTCGTGTCCTTACGGACTTCGCAGCAAGCGCAAAGCCCTCGGTTAAGATGCTGCGGAATCCGCTCCGTTCCAGTCGCCTGCGGCGGGGGATTCCCTCCTGCCTGAATCTCCGTGTCCTTACGGACTTCGCAGCAAGCGCAAAGCCCTCGGTTAAGATGCTGCGGGACCCGTCCCCGTTCCAGGCTGCAGCACGACATCCCGCATATCGTATTTCCCGGCTGGCTTCCCCGCCAGGAATTTCGCCGCCTCTACCGCGCCTTTCGCAAAAACCGCTTTGGAGTACGCCGTATGCTTGATCTCGATCACCTCGTCCGTCCCGGCAAAGATCACCTCGTGTTCCCCGACGATGCTCCCGCCCCGGACAGCCTGGATCCCAATCTCGTTTTTCTCCCGTTTCTTGCGGTCCTTCGACCGATCGAACTTATATTCATAAGAACGCCCCAGCGAATCGTTGATGGAATCCGCCAGCGCGTACGCCGTCCCGCTTGGCGCGTCCACTTTCTGATTGTGGTGCTTTTCCACGATCTCCATGTCAAACCCCGCAGGCGCAAGCACATGCGCGGCTTTCGGCAGCAGATCCAGCAGCAGGTTGATCCCAAGCGACATATTCGCGGACTTCAAGACAGCCGTCTGCCTGCTCGTCTCTTCCACTTTCTGAAGCTGCGCCTCACTCAGCCCCGTTGTGCATAAAACCACCGGAAGCTTATGCTCCGCGCAGTAATCTAACAACGCGTCCACCGCGCCCGCCGCCGCAAAATCCACTACGACGTCCGCTTCCACGTCGCATTCCCCGATACTTTGAAATACCGGATACGGGTTCTCCCGCCCATTGTATGGGTCGACGCCCGCCACGATCTCGGCCTCGCCATCCTCGCTGCAGATCCCCGTGACGGTCTGCCCCATCTTACCGTTGCATCCATGCATGATGATCCTTACCATTTCATTTCCCTCCGTTATGCGTTCGGTAGCGCCAGAGATACTGCCTCATCCCTGTATTTTTTCTCCAATCTGTCGCACACCGCGTAAAAATCTTTTGTTTTTCCTTCTTCTATCTGCTCCAATCCTTCCATTACCAGTTTGCGGACTTCTTTTTTCTGCTCCTCGCGCATTCTCGGTAATCTTCTTTCATTGCCACTGACATACCGTCATCCCTTCCTGCTTTCTTATCAGACGGGAAAAACCCTCACCTCTATGGGCGGTGGGCAACAAGCGCCTTATTTCCCCGAACCCAAAAGCCCAAACTCTTCCATCGCCTTCGCCAGACGCTTCTTGTTTTCCGGCTCCATCTCCGAAAGCGGCGCGCGCAGCGGCCCGACTTCCCAGCCCAGCAGATTCATGGCCGCCTTCACCGGGATCGGGTTGACCTCGCAAAACAGCGCGTCCACGAGCGGCAGCGCCTTCAACTGCATCCGTAAGGCCTCCTCGCGGTTCCCATTCAAGTAATTCATCACCATGTCGTGCGTGAAACGCGGCGCGATGTTGGAAAGCACGGAGATCACGCCGATCCCCCCGCAGGCGAGCAGCGGGATCACCTGCCCGTCTTCCCCGGAATACAAGTCGAAATCCCCCTGCACCTGCTCCATCAGCCGCAGCGTATAGGAAATGTCGCCAACCGCGTCCTTCATCCCGACGATGTTGTCCACGTCCCTCGCCAGGGCCGCCGCCGTCTCAGGCGCGATCTTGCATCCCGTCCTGCCCGGCACGTTATATAAGATGATGGGGATATCCACCTTTTTCGCGATCTCGGTATAATGGCTGATCAGTCCCTTCTGCGTGGCCTTGTTGTAATACGGCGTCACCACCAAAAGCCCGTCCGCTCCGGCAAGCTGCGCCTGATAAGACAGATCCACAGCCGTCTTCGTGCAATTCGACCCAGTCCCCGCGATGACCGGGATCCGCTTATTCACGATGGAAACCGCCGCGCGGATGACTTCCAGATGCTCCTCGATCGTAAGCGTCGACGCTTCCCCGGTCGTGCCGACGATGATGATGCTGTCCGTCCCGTTCTGTATCTGATCTTCCAGGATCTCCGCCAGCTTGTCATAATCCACCTCAAGATTTTCCTTCATCGGCGTCACGAGCGCGACGCCAGCTCCTTTGAAAATTGCCATTTCCTTCCCTCCTGTTGAATCCTTCTTAAAAATTCCATGTCCCGCCGCTCCAAACAATCAAAGACCCCGCTGCAAGCAACGAGGTATCAATCTTGCAGCGCCCCTCGCGGCATTCGTCAAATATCCATGCAAGCATGGCTATTTTCCTCATTGCTCGCGGGAATAGAAAGGCCGACGGAACGTCGGCTCAAAGATATCAAATATCCGCATAACTCTCCGATAGCTCTCCATCCGTCCAGATGACAGTCATAAGGCTATTCGCCTTACGCCCAAGGGACTTGCCGCAGGAAACAAGCCCTTTCGGCGCACTCCCCTTTCATCCGCCATCGGCTGTGCCTGCCACATCCGGCAAACTACTCATGAATTGCGCGACCTCTATCAAATTATATTTTTCAACTAAGGCTAATATAGCATTTTACAGAAATAAAGTCAATACGCCTCGCCGTTATCGCATTCTTTTTTTGTAACAGTTTGCCTTCACAGTTACGGGATCCGGCTCATTTCAAATTTTCCTTCGGCAAAGAGCCGGATCCCCACCCGGCAAACTTTACACGTTCTTACGGATTCCCTGCCGCGGAATCTTTCGCGATCCGGTACCGCCTGGAAGGGCGGACGATGAGCGTCACGGCCAGGATGACGAGCGCCGTGATCCCCAGGCTGACCGGGTACACGCGCATGATCGTCTCAAAGGACGGCCAGCGTCGGAACACCGTAAAGATCCAGGTCAGCCGCACGCCGCAGATCCCGATGACCGAGCAGGCCGCCGGGATGAAGGACACCCCGAACCCGCGCAGGTAGCCGGAGAGGGTTTCCTGCGCAAAGCTGAACATATACGCGAAAAAGATGTATCCCAAGCGGACGCGCCCCGTGGCGATGACGTCCGGGGACGTCGTGAAGATCCCAAGGAGCTGCGTGCTGAACGTCAGGATCAGCCCACAGGAAAGCGCCGTCCCCGCCGCGCTCTGCAGCAGGCACAGCCCCAGTGCCTTCCGGCACCTGCCGTTCTCCCCCGCGCCGTAATTCTGCCCGACGAACGTCGTGCAGGCCTGGCCGAAGGAATTCATGATGTAATAAGAGAAGATCTCCAGGTTGTAGGCCGCGGAAGACGCCGCCATAACCGTGGTTCCCAGGCTGTTGACCGCCGACTGGACGATGATGTTCGCAAAAGAGAAGATCATCCCCTGCACGCCCGCCGGAATCCCGATCTTTAACATCTGCCCCAGCACGTCCATATGGACGCGCAGCTTCCGCACGCTCAGTTTCACCACCAGATCCGTCCGCAGCAGCGCCGCGAACAAAAGCAGGGAGCTTACGGCGTTCGCGATCACAGTCGCCGTCGCCACCCCGTCCACGTCCATCCCAAGCGCAAGGACGAAGAACAGGTTGAGCAGAACGTTCAATATGCCGGAAGCCACCAGCGCGGCGAGCGGCGTCCTCGTATTCCCGCAGCTCCGGAAGATCGCCGACTCAAAATTATACAATAAGATGACGGGCATCCCGACCAGATAGATCCGCAGGTATTTTACGGCAAGCGGGAAGACTTCCGTCGGGACGTCGAGCATCTCCACGACGCCCGGCGCAAACAATTCCCCCAAGACCGTGACCAGGATCCCGCCAAGCAGCGCCACGATCACTGACGTATGCACGGTCTTTGAGACTTGCGCCTCGTCCCGCTGCCCGATGCATCTTGCGATGACGACGTTGCTCCCAAGCGAGATCCCCACGAAGAGGTTGACCAAAATCCCGATGACCGGAGCGTTCCCGCCGACCGCGGCCATTGCCTCCTTCCCGGAAAACTGCCCGACCACCGCCAGATCCGCCGCATTGAACAACTGCTGCAAGATCCCCGTCACGGCAAGCGGGATCGTATATTTTATGATCTTGCCCCCTAACGGGCCTTTCGTCATGTCTACGCGTCCACTCATGTCATAATTCCTTCTTTCTCCTGATTCTTCCGGCAATCCGCCGACTTCCAGCCCTGGTTTCAGACGCGCCTCACGCTTCTTCGCACACCTGGAAGATAAAAAATTTCAGATAATAAGACTCTCCCGCCTCCCACAGGATCGGATGATCCGGCGCCTGGGTACGGAATTCCACCTGGCGCAGCCGCTTGTGCGCGCTTGACGCCGCCTGGCGGATCGTCTTTGCGAACAGCTCCTCTTCCATGAAATGGGAGCAGGAGCAGGTCGCCAAAAAGCCCCCGTCCTTTACCAGCCTCATGCCGCGCAGGTTGATCTCGCGATAGCCCTTGACGGCATTTTTCACAGAATGCCTGGACTTCGTGAACGCGGGCGGGTCTAAGATGACGACGTCAAACTTCTCGCCCTGCCGCTCCAATTCCGGCAGCAGTTCGAACACGTCCGCGCACTGGAACACCACTTTTTCCGACAAGCCGTTCAGCGCGGCGTTTTCCCTGGCCTGATCCACCGCCAGTTGGGAAGCGTCCACGCCAAGCACGCTCCTCGCCCCGGCGATCCCGGCATTCAGGGCGAACGATCCCGTATGCGTAAAGCAGTCTAAGACCCGCGCGTCCCTGCAAATACGCTGGATGGCCTTGCGGTTGTATTTCTGATCCAGGAAAAACCCTGTCTTCTGGCCATCCTTCACATCCACGAGATAGCGGACGCCGTTTTCCAAAATTTCCACCTTCGTGTCAAACGCAGGCCCCAGAAAGCCCTTGCGCAGCTCCATCCCTTCCTGCCTGCGCACTTTCGCGTCGCTGCGCTCGTACGCCCCGCGGATCTTCACGCCGTCCTTTTCCATGCATTCCTTCAGATCCTCTAAGATCTCTTCTTTGTAGCGGTCTATGCCAAGCGCCAGGGACTGCACGACCAGGATGTCCGAATATTTGTCCACGACCAGCCCGGGCAGCCAGTCCGCCTCCCCGAAGATCACGCGGCAGGACGAGGTATCCACCGTCTTTTTCCGATACTCCCACGCGCGTTCTGCGCGCATCCGGATCAGATCCGAGTCCACCTCCGCCCCCCGCCCCCGCGCCATCATGCGGACGCGTATCTTGGAATTGACGTTCAAAAATCCCTTCCCCAACGGATAGCCGTCAAAATCGCAAACATCCACGATATCCCCATTTGTAAAATCCCCCTCCACGGACGCGATCTCATTGTCAAAGACCCACATCCCGCCGGACTTCACCGTCCTGCCTTCTCCTTTTTTCAATGTAACGGCCGCGCCGCCCATATCTACCAACTCCTTTTCTCCATTTCCCGGCAGCCTCGCCCCCTAAAACCTGCAAACATAGCGAAAATCCCATCCCCTAAGACTCTGCCGGCATAGCGGAAATCCCATTCCCCCTAAGACCCTGCAGACATAACGGGAGTTCCAGCCCGTGCGCCTCCAGCAATTCCTGATCCGACAAAATTTCCTTTGCCGGCCCGTCCCGCACGATCTTTCCGTCCGCCATCAGAGCCACGCGGCTGCAGGTATCCAGCGCCATGTCCAGGTCGTGGGTGGCGATGACCTTCAACTGCCCCAGGCCGTTTAAAATATGGATGAGGTTCCTGCGGTTCTTCGGGTCTAAGGAAATGGTCGGCTCATCCATCAAAAGAATATCCGGCCGCATCGCAAGCACGCCCGCGATAGCCGCCAGCTTTTTCTCCCCGCCCGACATTTTGTATACCTGCTTTTCCCTCAAATGCCAGATCCGCGCCATTTCCAAAGCCTCTCTGGCGCGCTTCCCCACCTCGTCCTCCGGCAGGCCGTAATTCCTTGGCGCGAACGCCACGTCCTCGTACACGTTCTGCGAGAACAACTGGCTGTCCGAATCCTGGAACACGTACCCCGCCCGCCTTCGGATCTCCGGAAGATTCTTCTTTTCCACGGAAAGCCCGCAGACCTGCACGCGCCCGCTGTACCCAGCGTTCAGCCCCACCAAGAGCCGCAGGAGCGTGGACTTCCCGACGCCGTTCGCGCCGATCAGACCGACGCATTCCCCCGCGCCCGCGGAAAATGTGACGTCCCGCAGGATCGGCGCGCCTTTCTCATAACAAAAGCCGACGTGTTCCATCTTGATTCCAATCGCAGTCCCCATCCGCCCCAACCTCTTTTCTGTATAACAGTTCAGCCTTCCGGCTTCCCTGTTACGGAATCCGGCTCATTTCAAATTTGCCTTCGGCAAGGAGCCGGATTCCCTCTCGGCAAAATTTACTCTTTCTTACGGACTTTGCAGCAAGCGCAAAGTCCTGAGCTGTTATCTTTTCCTGTAACACTTCAGCCTTCCGGCTTCCCTGTTACGGAATCCGGCTCATTTCAAATTTGCCTTCGGCAAGGAGCCGGATTCCCTCTCGGCAAAACTTACTCTTCCTTACGGACTTTGCAGCAAGCGCAAAGTCCTCAAATCCACTCAAACCCCGGCTTTCTAGCCGCAGCGACAGAGCAGGAAAAAGATCCCAGCCCAAACAGCCAGGTACAAGTAATCCTTCGCCCGGCAGCGCAGCCCTTCCCCCTGGCAAAATTCCCCGCGGAACCCGCGGAGCGCCATACTCTGATACACCTCGTCCGCCCGGTCCATGCTCCTTAGCAAAAGCTGCCCGGCCAACGACCCCCACGCCCGAAAGCGCACGCCTTTCTGCCCCGGCGCGCGCAAAGAGTACGCCTGCATGACGCGGCCCGCCTCCTCCAGCAAAAGGCTGATATAACGGCACGTCAGCAAAAACTGCGTCACGAGGACGGCCGGGACGCGCAGCTTGCGCAGGGCGTAGCAGATCTCCTCGATCGGCGTCGTCGCGATCAAGAGATAAGACGCCAGGACGCCGTAAATCCCTTTCACCATCAGGGCAAGCATCGACAAAACGCCCGCCGTGACCGGAACGCCGAAAAGCTCCGCTCCCGGGCTGCGGTCAAAAAACGGATTGAGCGCGCCCGTCAGGCAGACAAGCGGCAAGACGACGCGCAGCCGCCGCAAGCTGTCCCAAAACGGGACTTCCCCTAAGATGAACAGCGCGATCGGATACGCCCCCATCCGCAAAAGAAATGCCAGCCTGTCCGGGGAAAAGGACATGGCCAGCACAAGAAAAAGCGCCGTGACCATCAATTTTACCAGTGGATGGATCTGGTTCACCCACTGCTTTCTTGACGCGATCTCGTCCATGCGACGGACTTCTGAAAGCGCGCCGCCTAATCTTCCCATACGCCCCGCCTTTCTAAGAGAATGCCAGACAGTAACAGTTCAGCCCAGGATTTTGCATTTGCTGCAAAATCCGTAAGAACGTGTAAATTCTGCCGAGTGGGAATGGCTCTTTGCCGAAGGCAAACTTGAAATGAGCCGGATTCCGTAACTGTGAAGCCGGAAGGCTGAACTGTTACGCCAGACAACCTCTCACTCTGCGGTGGACGACGCGCAGCTTGCGGATCGTCTCGCAGAGCTGAACTGTTACGCCAGACAACCTCTCACTCTGTCCTCTGCCCGCGCCCGCCCCGTCCCTTAAAAAACCGGAAGGCATGGCACGCGCCCACGCAGAGCGCGAGGACTGCCGCCGCCCCCGACAGGCCGGAAACGCTCGTCCCCGCGGAAGCGTCCGAACCCTTGAACGCATAATCCGGCAGCAGAGCCGTCGCTTCCTGCGCCTCCCCGGCCGCCTCATAGGCCCGGCCGGAGCCCGCCGCAAGCTCCTCTTCTCCCGCGACTTTCCCAACCGACCATTCCAGCCCGT